>JAZDIP010000060.1:0-5325 GCA_043804925.1 bacterium
TGTAGAATAAAATTATTAAATATCTTTCAAAATTTCCAAAAAGTAATTCTACACTAAAAGCAATGTTATCGAAATAAATAAAATCATTTAAGCAAAAATAAATTAAAAAATGAATAAAAAAAACAAATATTTTATTAAAAAAACCGCATTCTTTAGAATACGGTTTTTTCAACTTAACACTTAAAATTTAACACTTAGCACTTTTTTCTAAATTCCCATTTCAATCCCAATAATAAAATTCCTTTCTGCTGCAGGGAAAAATGCTTTTCCAATTCCGTAAGCCGCATAGAGATTGTTTAGCAAATTATTTACTTTTGCCTGAATTTTCAAACTTGGAAGAGTGAGAACATCTCTAAAAGTATAGGAAAAATCTGCATTCAAAACAAAATATGCATCCAGTTTGTTGTCAATATAAACATCCCAGTCATTAGCTAAGTGTGTCTGTATTCTTTGATCACTAATCAAATCACCATAGTTATCTGTTCTGAAACCACCAATATATTTTCCTAAAAGTGAGCAATAGAAATCATCGTTAGAATAACTCAATCTAATGTTAGCCATCAAATCAGGAAAACCTCCTACCGGATTTCCTTCGAGAGAAATTGTATCTAAGGCATTTGTGATAAAATCGAATTCCACAATCCTGTTGTTGCTGTATGTCATATTTGCAGATAAATTCAATTTTCCAAAAGAATTTTTCATCAAAATATAAGCACCCTGCAATTCAACTCCCGCATGTCTTGTTCTTGGAACATTACCGTCAACAGGACGTCCCCATATATCAACTATTCCCGTACTGACAAGCTCGTCGAAATATTCCATCCAATATGCATTTATTCCAATATTAAAATCCTCTGCTTTCATATTCCACCCTAACTCGATATCAAGCATTGACTCAGGTTTTACCAAGGGCTTTGAAAAATCATAACCTGCAGTATCATCTATTGTCTTATATTCAAACTGTGGCAAAGCACCATAATAAGCTTCGTCTGCGCTATATAAATTTTTCATTCTGGGTTCCCTTTTGGTATAAGCAATCATAGCATAGGCATTCATATTATCTTGAATCAGATAATTCACCCCAAGTCTCGGATTTAAGAACAAATAATTTATTGTGAACAATTTTTGCTGGGAACTTATATTGGTACCATCAGATTGTAAAAAAGCAATATATTCATTTCCTTGCTTTATTGCTCCAAGCTCATAAGTTTGCCGAACTAACTGCGTTTCGGCGTTAATTGTCAATTTATCGTTTAGCTTGTAATACTCCGATGCAAAAATTGAAAAAATATTACGTCGTCCTTCATTATAATAAAATTTGTAATCGGGGTCATATGCAGGTGGAAAGAACTCAGAATATTTTATTTGTCCGTAATGCTCAGACCTGTGAATTCTCATCTCTGCACCTACAGATAACTCTCCGTTCCCGTGATTCCACTGCAATCTCGGAATCCAGCCGCCATGCTTGTTGCTGACTGTTCCTCTGAGCAATGAATTTTTTGTAGTCATTGTCGAATCGGGAAACTGAAAATCATTTGCAAACCAATCCTTCAAAAAACCATCTGCCCAAGAGCCGTCGTAATCGAAAAATCCGTCGCCTGTATAATAAAACAAAGAAGAACGGAATATGAGATTTTCATTGATAAACCAATCGTTCAAAATCTCATAATGCGGTTGTGAAAATTCCTCAATTTCCTGCTTTCTTCTCGGAACATACGGAAAAGATATTTCTTTGGGACCGGAATATTCCCAATAAGATGGATTAATCCTTCTCAAATTCAAATCTTTGATATACTCCTTTGGCAGACCGGTATATCCTAAACCATCAGAAATAGGACCTCCGTAAATATTAATCTGAGTTGTAAAATTATCATCAAACCTGACAGCACTCAGAAAATAGCTATTCAGTTCAGCCCACATATTATCACGATATCCTGTTGTATTGATTCTCGATAGTCTGCCATACACTGCATAATTCCCTACTATTCCTGAGGAAACTTCCAAAGAATATTTGCTCATTGTCGGTTGAATTGTGCCCTCACCTGCACCGTATTCCTGCCAGCCAATTCCGGAATAAACTTTCACACCCGGCTGATTTACAAAGTTAGAAGTAGTAAGATTTATACTTCCACCAATGGAAGCCGCACCGTAATTGACAATTCCGGCTCCACGCTGAATCTGGATGTTATCTGCATTTGAAGCAATATCAGGCATGTCAATCCAAAAGACATTATGCTCTTCAGGGTCATTTTGTGGTATGCCGTTGACGAATACGGAAATTCTGTGCTGACTGAATCCACGCATTGTTAAATAAGAATAGCCAATACCATTCCCGCTTTCGGAATACGAAATAATTGACGGCAATTCCGAAAGTAATTCAGGTACATCCCGAATAATATAAGTTTTTTGAATCTCTGCCTGCGAGAAATTAATGAACGGCACAGGCGATTTGCCTTCGAGTGCCTTGTCTGCTGTAACTGTTACGCTCGGTGTTTTATAAACAGTCAGCGAATCAGCCTCAGGTTCTGTCGCAGAAAATGATGAGCTTGTCATCAATATAAAGAAAGTAAGAATGAAATAAAGAAATCCGTCAATCTGAACCTGTCGAAGGACATTTCCTCCCTTTTCCCTTTTCCCTTTTCCCTTCTCCCTGTTCCAGTCATCCTGAGCCAGTCGAAGGTTGTTTTGCTGTCTGCTGTCTGCTGTCTGTTGTCCTCCGATAGTGTCATCCTGAGCTTGTCGAAGGATGAACACACCCCGTCCCTGCAGGACACCCCTCTCGAGAGGGGATTCAATTGTTTTAGTTCTAAAATCGTTTTTCATAAACGCATCTCCTACGGAATAATTAAACAAAATTATTACCGCTGAAGTCGCTTTGTTCTGGAGAAAATATTTATTTTATTATGTGAGAAACCAGGTACCATTATCCCTACGCCGGCATTACCCGGATCAGGTTCAAAGAGTATCATCTCAGCCTCGCAATATTTTCTCCTTTGGGTAAAAACCCAAGGCGAAGCACCTCCAACGTTAGATGCGAAATTAAAACATTTTTTTATATTATCAAAATGCCTTTTAATACATTATAAAGTTAGTAAAGTTTATAAAGTTTGTAAAGAAATCAAAAGTGATTCATCCTGTGCTTGTCGAAGGATACTTTTTGCTCATTAATACCATCGAATCTACAAATGAAGATTGGAATAAATCCGGATTAACCAATAAAGATTTTTGAAAATTTTTTTATAATCAAAAACTATCAAAGACTTAAATCCTACACAAGCAGGAAAAAAGCGGAAGAAGCATGGGGTATAAGGTGGTAATGAAAAAAAATAAAATTTTTAAACTAACGTTTGTAGTCCAAAATAACAATTGGAAATAATTATGAAAAGACAATTTACAGCATCAGTGTGGCAAGAAGACGATTGGTACGTTGCTCATTGCAATGAATTTGAAATTGCAAGTCAAGGAAAATCTGAATCCGAAGCATTAACAAATTTGCAGGAAGCCATAGAACTTTATTTCGAAGAGCCGACAGCAACTGTTTTTCCTTCTATTCATACCATTGAAGCTGAAGTATATGCCGCCGTTTAAACCAATTAAATTCAGTATTGTCAAAAGAAAACTCCAATCCTTTGGTTTTACACTTGTATCTCAAAAAGGAAGCCACATCAAATTTGCCAAATTCACTGACCAAGGAGTTATTACTGCAATTGTCCCTAATCATCGGGAAGTTTCTCCCGGTACGATTAAAAGTATTATCAAGCAGGCAATGTTAACATCAGATGAATTTGATGAAGCGTGAAATAAAAGGAAAATTCGGTTTTTTAAACAAATCCTCCGCAAGCAGGAAAAAGGAGGGAAAAGCACGGAGTATGAGATGGTGGATAATTGAATAAAATTTGCTATTCTATTCAAAAATATTTAATTTAAGTTTTTTAGTTTATAATTATTTTTTTGAAATGAAAAAGTTGTCTTTTATATTATTTTTTATCAGTATTAACTGCCTTATTTCTTATTCACAAGTTGATTTGTGGGAATCCTTTTATGACGAAAAAACCGAATTAATTGGATTTAAAGATAAAAGTAAGAAAATTAGAATTAAACCGAAATTCGATGACTTTATGATTGCAAGATACTTCGACAAAATAATTGTTGTTTCGGAGCCACCGGATTCATTATATAATTATCAAATTTACTATCTTTTAAAAAATGGATTAAAGTTTGGTCAAGACAGCATATTCAATTTTGATAACTATCCTGATTGTGAAAGTGAAGGTTTTATCAGATTCCACGATAAAAAATCCGATAAAATGGGATTCTTTGACGGTAACGGCAATGCAGCCATTTCTGCAATATATAATTTCATGACACCATTCAGGAACGGATTGGCAATTGCACTTATGAACGCCGAAAAAAAATGTTCGCATCCTGTGGAAAATATTAAGGATTGTGAACATTGGGATTGGATTAATGGCAAAGAAGTTTTAATAGACACGAATAATGATATCCTGGTTGAAAATTTCAGATGGACTAATGAACTCGACTGGTTTTCAGTAGAGATTTCTGAAAGTATTGGAGATACAACAATAAAAGATTATTTCCGGGGAACAAACGGCAAATACTATTCATTTCTTAATTTCAGAAAAGAATTTACAGACTGGTTTCATAATGTCTTTCTAAAATCTGATGATATACTTGAATATTGCTATTCGGAAATATCATTTTATCAGAAAGGTAACAAAGAAAAACATTACAGAAATCCAAAGAAATTTATAAAGGAAAATAAAAAATTATTACTCAATAAATTGGATGAAATTCGAAATGGTAAACTCGAAATAAATATTTTTGTTGACGGTTTACCACCAAAGAAAATCCATGAACAACAAAGTTTGAAATACTTTGATTATTGCGGGAATTATAAATCATGGTTATTCCCGATTTTCAATGTTGTAGTTACTTTTAACGATTCCGATGGAAAATTCGCTTATCAGGAGCATTATGATTTCATCAGGACTGAATATGGATATAAGCTATTTGCTTTATCATTAAAGGATTTCAAAAAATAGGAGCAGGTCAAAAAACCTACCTCTACAAATCGAATTTAATCCTTTTCCTTCATTATTCCTGCCTTCAGATAATCGCTTTGCATCTGTAAGGTAACTTTCAGAAAGTTTTGGTATTTGTTGTATTTATACTAAATTGATAACAAGAGTAGTAAAATAAATAAATTTTCCTTATATTTGTAAAAGAACATTTTATCAAATAATAAGGAGAATTACAATGCGTACCTTAAAAGTTGTAGACATTCATTCAATAGATGAATTACGG
>JAZDIP010000061.1:0-42945 GCA_043804925.1 bacterium
AGTTAGCTTTGTTGATTCGATTTTATTTATAAGCAATTCAATTAAAGACCCACAATTGAACAATGGTAATCCTATTGATAGTGTGTGTATCATAGCAGGGAATGGAACAACAGTTGGTGTGCAAGATAACAGCATCAATAAAAACCTATACATATATCCTGTACCGGCATCAGATAAGATTGAAATTATCTCGGAATCTGAAATAAAAAACATTAAAGTTTTTGATATTTTGGGATGCGAAAGGAATTGTCACAAAGCTATAGAAGAAGGGCGGAGTATTGTTAATCTTGCTGCATTGAATGAAGGGATTTATATTGCTGTTCTGTCAGTTGTTACAACTGACAGCGAAGAAAGAACAATCATCAAGAAGTTTATTGTCAGGAAATAGTAAAGTTGTCAGAACTGTGTTTTTTTTGATTTTTATGATTATGATGATTTAAATAATTTGCGTCTTTGCGTCTTTGCGTGAAAATTTTTTTTCACTTTTTTAAGAAAAAAGTGTAACATTTCGCATTCTCATGTGTTATATAAGTATAATGTTGACAAATTTGGAAAAACTATGAAAAAATTGTACTTGTTTGTATGCATATTAATAGTTACTACGCTAAATCTGAACTCAAAAGAGAGCAATGTTAATGATTTGCCGGAACTGCTCAACATGAGTAATATGGGTAAAGAATTTTATTTTACATTTATTCCCGGTTGGCAAAGTGCTGAAGGTGATTTGAAGATATATGTAACTTCAGATGTTGAAACTCTCGTTAGAGTCGAAGTTGAAGGTAAGGGATACAGTAAGGAATTGAAAATAATACCAAATAAGATTACTGAATTCTCATTACATATCGGTATTGGACAGCCATACAAACAAAATATAATAGAACAGCCAAAACCTGATACGGTTTGGAAGGGTGCTGCAGTTCATGTTAGAGCAGATAACCCCTTTATTTGTTATGCCGTAACTCATTTTGACTACAACAGCGATGGATTTGTAGTTTTGCCTGTGAATATATTAGGTAAGGAATATATTGTATCATCTTATCAGGATGATTCGGATAACTCTACAAACTGGAAGCCCGGCTATACGGGTATAACGGCTGCTTATGACAAAACAAAAGTTTATTTTACAATGGGTGGTAATGATTCCTCGATGACTGCAGGTGGATTATTGCCCGGACAGACTTCAACTTATGATTTAGACAAAGGTGATGTTTTGTTAATTGCAAGTTCGGGAACCGGCTCGGACTTGACAGGTTCAAGAATTAATGCATCAAAACCTATATCTGTCGTTTCGGGTAATTTCTGTGCAGCTATTCCCGAAGGCAGTGCTTGTAATTTTATCCAAGAAATGGAATTGCCGACCCACTTTTGGGGAGTTCATTATCATGTAACACCAATTATAGGTAGAAGCCAAAATTCATTAATCAGGATTTTTGCCAAAGAAGCAAAAACAAAAATATTCAGGGACGGCAAACAAATTGGATATTTCCGTATTGCCGGTGAAATTAATGGTAATCATTGGCTCGAAATGCGTGCTGATACAGGTTTGCCAAGACCGGTTGTTATCAGTGGGGACAAACCAATTGGTATTACACAATATAATACTGGTGAAAATGATGGTAGCAATAACATACCTTTCCAAATGACATTAATACCTATTGAACAATATTCGGAAGAAATTACATTACATACTCCCGGGATAGTGGGAGGAATTGGATTCACACAAAATTATGTCAATTTGATTTTTGAGGTAAATGAAAATGACAGCATTCCCGATGATTTGGAATTTGCACAGCTGACAGCGGGAAAATTTGAGTGGATTCGATTAAATGAAGTGTCTCCAAATCCCGGGAAATATTTTGCATTTAACGCTACAGGTAAAAAATATTTTTGCAAAACTCTTTTTCTACCCGGTGATGGAGTATACAAAATGCGTTCAAATACACCAATGGGTGCATATATGTATGGATTTTCGAGTTTCAAATCTTATGGATTTCGTGTATCAGGCAGATTAATCGAAATACAAAAGGTTGATACATTGCCACCTGAACCTGTTTGGGTATTGTATTGTGACGGTATGGTAAATATTCAGAGAACAAAATATGTAACCGATAAACCGGATGATGAAGAGAACCGCTCGAATATGAGTTGTATTTATTTGCACACAGATGCAAGTTATAATTATAAGCTTTATTATGGTGATTTCATGCCTTGCGAAGTACAGACTGTACCATGGAGATTGGAAATAATAGATAACAGGGAAGATGCTTATGGAGTAGTAACTTTTTCTGATTGTGCGGGGAATGATACGACTGTTTATATTTTGTTTTCATTACCAAAACTTGCATATTCAGAAGATAAGATTTTATTTGAAAATTGTAAACCGGATTCACTTTACGAAGCTCTTGTTTATTTGAAGAATTTGTCAACGTCAGGAAAATCCAATATTAGAACTATTGGTCTTATTGACAGCATTAATGGATTTACTGTTTTGGATACTAATCATAATGAAATAGCTTTACCTTTAGAAATTCCAATTGGGGATTCATTGGCTTTGCTTGTACAATTTAGAACTTCTATCGAAGGAAAGTTCGCAGATACTTTATATGCATACTCACCTTGCAGTTATTACTTTAAAATACCTGTTATTGCTTATACTGAAGGAACAGGAATCAATGAGGAATTATTATGCAATATTGTAACGATTATACCCAATCCGGCAACGGATAATTTAATAATTTCTTCTGATTACATGATAACAGATATAAAAATATTTGATTTGTTAGGTTTTGAGAAAGTTTGTCCTTCCGATATAAGCGAAGGAAGGAGTATTGTAAATACTTCAGAATTGACAGAAGGAATTTATTTCCTGAAAATTTCTTTAATTGACAAAATTATTTTTAAGAAATTCATTATTAGGAGATAGTTTTTATGAAAAAATTGTATAGCTTTTTAGTATTATCTTTATTGATGTTATTTAATGCTATAGCAGAAGATAAAGATAATAATAATTTGCCTCAGCCACTTGGTGAAATTGGCTGGGCAATGGTTTACTACATCTCCCCAATACCATCGAGACAAGATAGCGGTTACTTTAACGACATCAAACTTTACATATCATCAAGTGAAGAAAAGGATGTAACTGTTAAAGTCGAGGGTAAAGATATTGAGATAAAAAAGAAAACTATACCTAATGATTTCATCGAGTTTTCTATACCGGTGTCAATAGGTATGGTTTATTTAAAAAATGATGAAGATAAACCAATTACGGACACAATATTTTCTAAATCTGCAATAAGGGTTGTATCTTCAATACCTTTTAAATGTTATTGTACAATCGGAGGTTCAAAAAGTATGGCTGGATTCCTTGCTTTACCAATGCAACAGTTAGGAAAGAATTATATATTATCTTCGCATACGGATTATTCAAACAATGTAACCGAATTTTTTCCGGGAGAAGCAACAATAACTGCAGTTTCTGATAAAACAAAAGTTAAAATAATAAAGAATATTTCAGATTCGCCTGACACAACAACTTATATTTTAAACGATAAAGATGTTTTATTGCTATCTACCAAAGGATATGCTGATGATTTGACAGGGACGGTAATTGAAGCATCAAAACCTGTAGCGGTTGTTTCTGGAAATTATTGTGCATACATACCGGAAACTTCTGAACATTGTGACATGATAGCTGAATTTGAAATGCCTACAAATATGTGGGGGACAGAGTACTATGTACCTTTCTTTTTTAACCACAAGAGTAATCCAATTATAAAAATCTTTGCAAAAGAAGACAGCACAAAAATATTCAGGGATAATGAATATATTGGAACAATCATGACCGGAGGAGGCAAAGAAGGGAGCGGATTTTTCCAGATGCTTTCAGATACCGGTGCATCAAGACCTGTCATTATTTCAGGGGATAAGCCAATTAATGTAGTATTATATAATCCTGGACCCGACGAGGAAACAACAGTTAGTTATCCTGCACAATTATCATTAAGCCCGATAGAACAGTACACAAGAGAAGTATCATTTAAAATTGATGGTTCTCAATTATCACCTGATGATTATTTATTGCTTATTTACGAAGCCGCAGAAACCGGCGAAATACCGGATGACATGGAGTTTGCACAGGTTTTAGGAGGTAATTATGAATGGATGAAATTGAAGGAATTAACTCCAAAACCGGGAACGGCATATAATAATTTTAACGGAAAAAACTATTTTTTTAAACAAATCCCAATGCCGGGACAGGGGGTATATAGAGTTAGAAATAATGAACCCTTTGCTGCTTATATTTATAATAATGAAAAATTTACGACACAATTATTTCAGGCAACGTATGTATATAGTGATAACACAATTGTTGATACATTGCCACCTATCCCTGAATGGGAAATGGATTGTAATGGTGATGTAAGCGGAGTTTTGCAAGATACGGGCGATTCTTATAACATGTCTAATCCATCAACAATATACATGCACTCTGACATAAGTTATAATTACCGGCTAATTGTTGATGAGTTTTTACCCTGCGAGGATTCCATTGTCACATGGAGACTTGAAATAATAGATTGTTCAGAAGATGCAAACGCTTTTCTAACCTTTGCCGATTGTGCTGGTAACGATACAACTTTTAGTATACATTATACTGCACCAAATCTTGAATTTTCTTCTTTACCCGTCGAATTTGCAAATTGTAAAATGGACACTGTTTATGAAAAAATTATTTGGTTAAAAAATAAGTCTGACAGTCTGGAAATTTGGATTGAAAAAATTGAATTTCTGAATAATGGACTTGGCTTTACCGTTTTGGATACAAATTATAGTCAATTAGTTGTACCTTTCAAATTAAAAATGCTTGATTCAATTCCTTTGTTATTGCAATTCAGAACATCTTCCGAAGGTTTTTTTATTGACACTTTAAAAGTAAATGACACTTGTTGTTATTACAAGCAAATACCAGTTATAGGATATACAGAAGGGACAGGAATAAATGATAATATTTCGCATGATAAAGTCAGTATAATACCAAATCCTGCATCGGAACAAGTTACAATAATTTGCGATAAACAAATAAGTGATTTAAAAATATTTGATATTTTGGGTTGCGATAAAGGGTGTCCCGTTTCCGTTGGTGAAGGAAGGAGCATTGTAAATACTTCAGAATTGACCGAAGGAATTTATTTTGTAAAAATCGCTATATGCAATAAAAATATAATCAGGAAATTCATAATTAGGAGATAGTTAAATGAAGAAATTCTTAATTCTTGTGGTCATATTGTTAAGAGCAATTTCGGTTTATGCATATTCACCTAAGGTAGCTATTGTTGAAGAGGCAACGAATACTTCTAACCAGATAAGTGCCGATCACCATGCGGATTTTTATTCAATGCTTAAAAAATACAACGATAGGGTAATACCGATTGTTTATCATACGGATTATCCCAATTCACAAGATCCAATGTATTTGGAAAATCCTGAAATGAGTGATTATGCTACTGAATATTGCTATATGTTTGGTTCCAACGCCTTTTGTTTTAATGGTATTAAAGAAGGAGAATTATATAATGCACAAATGTTAATTGAACAAGATATTCTGGACTTATACAAACAAGAATCACCCTACAATATACTAATTACCGGGAGAAAAATAGGAAATACAGTTCATGTTTCTGTTATAGTTTCTTCTTCTGTAAGCAAAAATGGACTTAAGCTAAGAACCGCTATTGTCGAAAAGCATGTTTATTATCCTCCGGGAGTTGCCGGAACAAATGGTGAAACGGATTTTTATTATGTTGCCCGTAAAATGCTTCCTGACGCATCAGGAAAAGATTGTTCTTTACTAGCCGATAAACCTCAAGTTTATGAATATTCTTTTGACTATAAGGACAATTGGGACAAGAAAGAAATTTTTATTGTTGCATTTTTACAGGATTCGAAAACTCGTGAGATATTTCAAGCCGGGTGCACAAATACGGGAATATTGGATTTTAATGCAGAGACCGATTGTATTTATCTTACAACTAATATTCAAAATGAATTGAGTTTTAATTTTAATCTTATCAATTTAGGTGATTATTCTGTTTTGGTTAAACCTCAAATATCATTAGACAATTCCATCATCCCATCTAATTGGACATTATCTGTAACACCTGATAAAATATTGGAACTACCTCCCGGCTGGCCCAAAAAAGCCACTGTTGAAGTAAATCCCGCCGGACAGACCGGCTATGCCAGAATAGCTCTAATACTTGAACCAAAAAGTAATTGTATTTACAACGATTCTGTTTTTTATTTTTATGTAGCAACTGACAGTATAATAAATACATTTGTTGATGGTGTAAACGATATGAGAAGCCATTCCATGTTTAATAATGTTAATTTTTCAGGTATAAGTGCATTTATTCCCTATAATGAAAAAGACCTGCAAATTTTAAATTTCATTGATTATAAAACACTAATTCTGAATTACAATATGTTTGAAGGAAATGTTCCCGATACAATAATTCCCGATAATCTCTATGAAGAACTTATTACTTCAGCTATGAATAATAATAAAAATTTTGTTCTATGCTCAGAAAATATGTTAAGCATCAAACAATATTCGCATGATGATGTTAGAATTTTTTTTGATAGTATTTTATCTGTTTCCAATAGCGGAAATCCTGTTAAAAGATATGTTGAAGATGATACAGGTGCTGTTAAAAGCCATTTGAGTTTTAATATTGCTGGTTTTACAGATGAACTTATTTTTGGTGATTATAATACCCGTGTTAATGACAGTAAAGCTCCCGGGATTTTTGTACTCAAAACAGATTTGATTACCTGTCGAGATAATACCGAAAGTACTCCAATTTTATATTATGATGGTATTGATGATAATATCGCTATGGTAAGGAGAAGATTGGATAGTTCTAAAATAATTTATTCGACTTTTAATTTTGAGGCAATTGGAAATATTATTAATAAAATAGAACTATGGACTCGTATTTTGTCATGGATAAACAAACCAAAGGATGATATAGGTGCTGTTATTACCCTGCCTCCCGACACTTTGAATTTTGGAACCATACGTACAATGGATACATCATCACGGGTTTTCTATATCGGTAACATAGGAGATATGCCTTTGACTATTACTTCGATTAAAACAACAGGTGATGATTCGGCAAGATTTGAAATTATAGACCTTAATTATCCGTTTACTATACAACCTGACATGAAAAAAATGATTACTATTAATTTTATCCCAATAGAAAAAAAATATTACAAAACTGAACTCATTATTCAATCCAATGCCCAAAACTCGGATGAAAAAATCATGAGACTAAAAGGAGAGGGTGTTACAGGATTAACTATTGAAGATTATCAAAATCAGTTGTATATGGTCTATCCCAATCCTGCATCTGACAAATTAATAATAAACTCAGACAAACAAATTTACAACATAAAAATATTTGACATTTTGGGATTTGAAAAGCATTGTCCATTTGCTAATAGCGAAGGAAGGTGCATTGTGAATATTTATGATTTGAATGATGGGATTTATTTTATTTTAATACAAATAGATGACAGGGTATTAACAAGGAAATTTGTTGTGAGAAAGTGAAGATTCTTATTAACGAATTTTAAAAAATTTTTGAGACGAAATGCTTGTTCATGTGTCTTTATAAATATAGGATTGACAAATTTGGAAAAACTATGAAAAAATTATTTACAATTTTAATTATATATTTCATATTTACTAATTTAGGTTTCGCTGAAAAGGTATATTTATTTGAGGATTTTCATTCTGTTGTAATTCCATCAAATTGGAAAAATCTGGATATTGATACCAATGACCTTAATCCTGCAAACATGATAAAACATAATTTAAATAAAGGAGAGGGATGGGCTATCCGTTTGTTCGGTAAATATGGAATTGATCTTTGTGTAGCATCAACATCATATTTTGCTCAGGACGGGCAGGCTGATGATTGGTTAATAACGAATGCAATCGAACTTGGGGAAAATGTCTTTTTAACCTGGGATGGAGCATCAGCGAATGCTTCATCAGGATATTATCAATCATACCAGGTTTTGGTATCTACTACAGGACAAGAAATTGAAGATTTTAAGCTTATTCAAGAAATCACAAATGAATATAATTTATGCCACAGAAAACTTGATATAAGTGCTTATTCCGGTGAAAAAATATATCTGGCTTTTAGGAATATATCCCAAAATGTTAAAGATGGCTATTTATATATTAGCAATATCAAAGTCTTTTCTCCCCAACTTAATGATATGACGATAAAAGCCCTCCATCTACCTTGCATGGATACACTTGGCTGTTCAGGGATTCCCATTAAAGCAAGCGTAGAAAATTCAGGCTATAATAATGTTAATTCCTACGAAATCAATTATCAGGCAAATGATGGTGAAATCCAAACAGTAATAATGGATTGTTATTTGTCTAATGCTCACTCATATATTGCAACTCTCCCTGTTCTTTGGGTACCTGAATCAGCTAAATCTTATAAACTTAGAGTTTGGATTTCTAAAGTGAATGGTATTGAAGATACCATAAAAGAAGGTAATGAAATCTCACAAAATGTATATATTGGAGGCAATTATTATTATAAGCTTCCACAATATGAAGAATTTACTGGGTCAACTTGTGGTCCTTGTGCAACTGCAAACCGTGTTTTTAATCCTTATCTTGAAAAACACAAAGGAAATTATACTCTTATAAAATACCAGATGATTGGACCTGCTCCGGGAGATAGTTATTTTAATGAGGATGGTAGACTTAGATTAGTTTATTACTATAATAACATTTCCGGGATACCTGCACTAATTGTTAACGGCAGATATAATATTTATCCATCCGATACTGTAGGCATAGCTGCCAGCCCTCAGGAAATGGGTATTATTGACATTAATGGAACTTATAACGTTTATCAGGAAGAAGGAAAATATAAAATTGATGTTAATGCGGATTTAACACCTTATTTTACAAGTGACAGTTCTGGTCAATTGGTTCTTTATGTTGCCGTCGTAGAAAATCAAACCACAAAAAATGCTTCAACAAACGGCGAAACTGAATTTCACATGGTTGAGCAAAAAATGCTTCCTGACGGTTACGGTAAAACTCTAAGCGGATTAGTTGAAAATGAAAAATTGAAACAATCCTTTACCTATACATTTGACAGCACATCGAACGTTGAAGAGTACGGAGATTTATCGGTGGTTCTTTTTGTTCAGGATAAAACTACAAGATTTATATTAGGAAATGCATGGGCAACATGGATTGGCGTGAGTGTTAAAAATCAAGTTATTGATGGCAATGGTTTCGTGAGTATATTTCCCAATCCTGCATCTGACAAATTAATAATAAACTCAGACAAACAAATTTACAACATAAAAATATTTGACATTTTGGGATGCGAAAGACAATGCCAGTTTTCTAATAGCGAAGGAAGGAGCATTGTGAATATTTATGGTTTGAATGATGGGATTTATTTTATTTTAATACAAATAGATGACAGGGTATTAACAAGGAAATTTGTTGTGAGAAAATAGTATTCAAGTTTTCTAATATCTATCAAATCGCTAAATCGTTAATCATTAAATAATTTTATAATTGTAGAAAAATTATATATTTACAAATATTTAACCAGTAGAAATAAGAATTTAGTCAAAGTTAATTTTTATTCACTTAAATTATTGATTAGCTGTAATTAAATTATTATACTTAATTTTGTAACTTAATTTATTACAATTTTTCGGATTTCATGTAAAAAAAGTGAGTTAAAAGGAATACCCAAATCTAAATATTTTGAAGATAAAAAGAAAAAAATTGATGAATATAAAAAATAAAATAATTGGTGAAGGAATAACCTACGACGATGTTTTGCTTGTACCTGCATATTCTGAAGTATTGCCCAGAGATGCCAATTTGGAAACAAGGTTAACTAACTCCATAACTATAAATATTCCGCTAATTAGTGCCGCAATGGATACTGTAACGGAAGCCGAAATGGCAATAGCGATTGCAAGAGAAGGCGGTATCGGTGTTATTCACAAAAATATGTCAATTGAAAAACAGGCGGAACATGTTGATAGAGTAAAACGTTCTGAAAGCGGGATGATTCGAGATCCAATCACATTAACAAGTGATAAAAAGCTAAAGGATGCCATGGAGCTTATGGCAAAATTCCACATTTCCGGTATTCCGGTTATTGACGGGAATCAGAAGTTAATTGGCATTATTACAAACAGGGACCTACGTTTTAATCCTGACCCAAATTCTCCCATAAGTGAAACAATGACAAAGGGAGTTTTGACAACTGTTCCTGTTGGAACAACTTTGGAAGAAGCCGAATTCCTTTTACAGAAGCACAGAATTGAAAAACTTCCTGTAGTTGATAAGAACAACATTTTGAAGGGATTAATTACATTCAAAGATATTCAAAAGAAGAAAAAACATCCTAATGCATGTAAGGACGACCAAGGTAGGTTGAGGGTAGCCGCAGGTATAGGTGTCTCATTGAATACGATGGACAGAATAGCGGCTTTGCTAAAAGCTGGTGCAGATGCCATATTTATTGATACTGCTCATGCGCACACTTCAATTGTTATTGAAACTATCAAGAAAATCAAACAAAAATTTCCTGAAGTCCAGTTAATTGCCGGAAATATTGGTACGGCAGAAGCGGCAAAAGTCTTAATTGACGCCGGTGTTGACGGATTGAAAATAGGTATCGGTCCGGGTTCTATTTGTACTACGAGAATAATTGCCGGAGTTGGAGTACCACAACTAACTGCAATCATGGAAGTTTTTTCGGTAGCATCAAAAGCGAACATCCCTATCGTTGCCGACGGCGGTATCAAGCAAACCGGAGATATTGCAAAAGCTTTGGCTGGAGGTGCTGACACTGTAATGATTGGTAGTATATTTGCCGGTCACGAAGAAAGCCCCGGTGAAAAAGTCCGTTACGAAGGCAGGGTCTATAAGATATATAGGGGCATGGGTTCGCTTGGTGCAATGAATCAGGGTTCTGCCGACAGATATTTTCAGGATGTTGAAGCTGAAATTACTAAACTTGTACCTGAAGGAATTGAAGGCAGGGTTCCGTACAAGGGAGCTGTTGCAGACACAATTTATCAAATCATCGGCGGACTTCGTTCTTCACTTGGATATTGCGGCTGTTCCAATATACCCGAAATGCAATCCAAAGCGAAGTTTATAAGGATGACAACTGCCGGCCTTATGGAATCTCATCCGCATGATGTAATAATTACTAAGGAATCTCCAAACTACTTTGTAAAATAATATAAATAAAAGACTATGGCTAAGAAAAATTCAAATAATACGGAAAGTAAACTTACTTATCCATCAATAGTGGATATGCGATTGAATCAGATTAGATTTTCTTTGGAGGATTTAAAAGTTGACGCACTTGTGGTTACATATTTGCCGAATATTCGCTACCTGACTAATTTTTCGGGTACCGCAGGAACTTTGTTTGTTACTCCAGATGAAATTCATTTTGTTACCGATGACAGGTATGAAGAGCAAATTAAGGATGAGTTATATAATTTGAATAATCTCCAAACTCATATTTCCCGTGATGTCTGGGATTATTTAGCTAAAAAGAGATTTTTAAAAGGGGTAACCACCGTAGCTTTCGAAGCCGACAGAATTGCCTATTCCGAAGCTGTAAATATCAGGAATCTTGTTCGGCCTCTTAAGTTTAAACCGGCTCCTTGTATTGTCGAGCCGTTTACAATGCCCAAAGCTCCAGAGGAATTGGCAAATATCGAAAAGTCATGTGAAATTGCCCTTACTGTTTATGATAAAATTTTAAAAATGGTTAAGCCCGGTATGACCGAAAGGGATATTGCCCTGGAAATAGCTTACAAAACACGCAAACTTGGTTCTGAAGAAGATGCTTTTCCGATTATTGTTGTCAGCGGTCCGAGATGTGCTTTGATTCATGGCAAACCAAGCGATAGGGAAATAAAAGCAAATGATGTTGTCCTTCTCGACTTCGGCTGTAAAGTTAATGGTTACAGTTGCGACATTACACGTGCCTTTGTCGTTGGGAAAGCTACGAGAGAGCAAAAGAAAATTTATAAAATTTTGCATACTGCAAAAGAAGCAGCTATTGCTAATGTACGCCCCGGAATGAACGGAAAAAATCTCGATGCTTATGCCCGTGATATAATCACAAAAGAGGGCTATGGTCAATATTTCCAACATTCTTTAGGTCATGGCTTAGGTATTGAAACTCACGAAAAGCCGACTATCACTTTCAGAATGCACGACCAGATTGTTCCGGAGAATTGCGTTTTGGCTATCGAACCCGGAATTTACCTGCCTGGTAAATTTGGATTAAGGATTGAGGATAATATCCTTGTTACAAAAAATGGTGGTAAACACATTACTAAAGCTCCCGAAGAGCTTGTTGAAGTTTAAAAAGATTTTAAAATTATTTGTTCAGTCAGTTTTTAAAACTGACTGATTTTTTTTTGGTGCAATATGATTATTTCAGGATTCACATTTGTCAGAAATGCTATCGTCTTCGGATATCCTGTTCTGGAATCCATTGAATCGCTTCTTCCTTTATGCGATGAACTAATCATCGCCGCAGGTAAATCCGATGACAATACAATTGAAGTACTGAATAGTATTAACAATCAGAAAATTAAAATCATCGAAACCGAATGGGACCCAAACCTTAAAAAGAACGGACTTGTATATTCTCAGCAAACTAATTTAGCTTTAGAAAATTGTAAGGGAGATTGGTGCATTTACCTCCAGGCAGACGAAGTCTTGCACGAAAAAGACCAAAACCTGACTTTAGAAAAAATTATCTATGCCGACACAAAAAAGAGTGTGGATGCACTGCTTTTCAGATACAAACATTTTTACGGTTCTTACGATTATGCCGGAGTAGGACGCCAATGGTACCGCAGGGAAATCCGTGCCTTTCGCAACACCGGAAAAATAGTGTCTTGGGGAGATGCCCAGGGCTTCCGAAAAATATCGGGGAAAGATTATAAACTGCTGAAAGCCATTCAAACCGAAGCAGAAATTTATCATTACGGCTGGGTAAGGCAACCGAAAACGCAATACAAAAAAATAAGAATTTCCCACAACTATTACAAAGAAAACGTAAACCGGAAAATCGAAGATGAGGAAGAACTCGATTTCGGCTACTCGTCTGCTTACGAACTTGAACGGTTCACAGGGGAACATCCTTCCGTAATGAAAAACAAAATCGAAAAAGACAAAATCTGGACTGTTAAATTTGACCCAAGAAAACTACGACCCAAACCATTCTTAGTAAAACTCAGCGATTCAATCGAAAAAAAGACCTGCTGGAGGATTGGTGAATTCAAAGATTTTATCGAAGTCAAAGGGTGATTCACTTGACAATTAACAATTAACAATTAACAATTAACAATTAACAATTGCTTTTCTCTCCATTTTTCCGTAAATTTCTTTTTTGGAAACTTATTAAACTAATTAATAAATCGTACAGACAGGCCTAAGTACAGACAGGTCTGAGACCTGTCTCTACAAATTGGGTAAGGTTATGAACGAACTCTACTACGGCGACTGCCTCGATGTGCTTAAGGAAATGCACAGGAAACATCCTGACGGCTTCATTGATTTAATCTATATTGACCCGCCGTTCAACTCCAAGCGGAATTACAATGTACTCTTTGAATCCGTTGACCTCAACGACACAAAAGCACAAAAAGAAGCTTTTGCCGACACATGGTCAAATGTTTCTTACTTCGATGCACTAAACGAAATACAAGACCTCGACCTCGACCTATACGGCTTTTTGATTGCCTTGGACAGCATAAACATAAGCAAAAGTGCAATTTCATACCTTACCACAATGGCAATACGTATTTGGTATATGCACAAAGTCCTGAAAGATACCGGCTCTTTTTATCTGCATTGTGACCAAACAATGAGCCATTATCTTAAAATTATTTGTGATATTGTTTTTGGAGAAAGTAATTTTAGAAATGAAATTATTTGGCTAAGATCCACTGACACTGGAAGTAGCAAGTCAATATCGAAAAAATTTCCAGCTAATACAGATTCAATATTATTCTTTGCAAAATCAAAAATTTATAGTTTCAACAATATTTATACTGCATACTCTGAGGAATATTTATCTAGATTTAGATATCAAGATGAAAAAGGAAAATACCGCTGGCAATGTTTAAAAACTTACTCAGAAGAAAGACTTGAGCAATTAAAACAAGATAATAGAATTAGATATGGGTCAAAAGCAAAAAATCCCGAGTATAAACAGTACGAATGGGAATTAAAAGGTGTTCTTATGAGTAATAATTGGACGGATATCAATCAAATTAATCCAGCAGCTAATGAACGTTTGGGCTATCCAACACAAAAACCTATTGCTCTAATGGAAAGAATTATTCAAGCATCTTCAAACGAAGGCGACATTGTTGCCGACTTTTTCTGTGGCTGTGGCACTACCATTGCCGCCGCAAACAAGCTGAACCGCCAGTGGATTGGCACAGACATTTCGCATCTTGCCATTCGTCTCATTCTCAAGCGTCTGACAGACCCCTATCCGCCCGACAAGCAAAAAGAAATCAAAATGAACATAGCCATAAACGGTTTTCCGCGTGACCCTGCCACAGCCCGTGAGCTTGCAGAATCGGACTCCGGAGGTCGTCTAAAGTTTCAGGACTGGGTCATCGAGGTCATGCTCAACGGCATAGCCAATCCCAAGAAAACGGCAGACGGCGGTTGGGACGGCTACCTCACTTTCGACAAAGGAGCAAAAGAGCGTGGTCTTTGCATCATCGAAGTCAAAAGCGGAAACGTCAACGTAAAAAACATGCGTGAGTTCGTGCAGGTCGTCAAAACCCAATCGGCAGACATCGGCGTATTCGTCTGCTTCGAAACTCAGGTAACAAAGCCCATGCAAATCGAATCAAAGCAAGCCGGCAAATACCCCAACTCCGAAATAGACAAAATCCAAATAATAACAGTCGAGGATTTACTAAACCACAAGCAAGTCCAAATCCCCGGCAAAGGTTCACAAACCACCTTCAAGCAAAGTGTAAAACGTGTGGATGTCGAGGAAGAAGAAGCGGGACTGTTTGAGGAGTAGTCGTTAGAAAGGTCAAGAAAAATATTTCCACAATCATAGATTTATAACTGTTAGTAATTTGTGAGTAATTGAAAATAAATGTTTGTTAAGTTTGAATTAATAAAATTATTTATTTTTTGGGTAATAATATGGAAAAAGATAATTCTAAGAAACTAAATTTGTTTCAATTAACTTACAAAAAATTAAAGTTTATTGTTGTTCTAATAATTTGGTCATCAATAATTATTAAATTATTCATTTATAATTTTGATTCTTATATTTTATATAAATTTTTTGATCCTTGGGTTTATAATTATCGTATAGTATTTTTGCTTTGCGTACTATCGATTTTATGGTTGTTATTTGGTACTAAGAATTTCTTAAAATATTTATTATATTTTCTTACATTCCCTTTTTTATTAATATTATGGTATTTACCAAAATTATTTACTTGGGAAATTCCTAAAATACTTTTCAAAAACAAAATGTGGCTTTTGCTTTTTGTTTATATAAACACAATAATCAATAAAATAATTGAATTAAAAATAAATCTGTTAAAATTTTCAATGATTTCTCTATCGTTGATAATTTTTCTGAATACTACAAATATTTTTGCATTATATTTTACTTTTGCTACACTGCTGATTTATCTAATTTATCATTATATTGAAAGATTTAAATTAGCATTTTCTCCAATGAAAATCTTTCGATTAAATTTTGAAAAGGAAAAGCTTGAAAAATCCTTCAATGAAGGAAAAATTATTGATACTTTTTTGAATTCAGCAAATAATCAAAATACACCTGAAGAATCAAAAAGATTAAATGATTTAGGAATTCTAATATTATTAGAGACTCTATTTGCTTTCGTCATCAGTAAACTTAAAATTCTAGTAGATAGAAAGTTATACTTAGGCTTTTTTACGATAAAAATTATATCGACGCTATTGATAACATCAATTATCCTTTCCTTGTTAAATCTCATATTATCGTTCATTGATAACAATGCATTTATTTTGACATCAAATGCCAATTATTTCGATTATTATTACTATAGTTTTCATTCGATGTTTTTTAATAGTATAGAATATATCAAACCATTAAGTGTATTTGCAAAAATACTAAATATTCTTGCACCGATACTTGGTATTATTATTACTTTAATCTTATTTACATTATTTTTATCAGCAAAGGATGATGTATATAAAGATAATATCAATAAGGTTATTAAATATGGAGAGAATCAATTAATAATTATTGAAACTCGCATTTCGGAAAATTATAAAATAGATATTTTAGATGCATTAGATGAATTAAAACAAATGAAAAGTGCATTTTATAAGATTATTGATATATTCAGAAGATATTAAATTGTATTCAATTGTATTCAATTTATAAATTATTAATATCAAGGTAAAAAAAGAAATTAAAAATCAACGAAATCCAATAATCTGCAAAAATCTTCACTGCTCTTTTCCCCCTCCCCGTTTCGGGGACTGTCGGGCTGTCCTTGCTTGTCCCCCCTCTATCAAGAGGGGGTTAGGGGGTGTGTTCTTCTACTTTCTATTTTCTGTTTTTCTATTTTCTATCTTCTACTTTCTATTTTCTACTACCGGGGGTGTGTTCTTCTACTTTCTATTTTCTACTTTCTATTTTCTATTTTCTACTACCGGGGGTGTGTGGCTCTGTGGCTCTCTGTGAATCCTCCGTGTCCCTCCGTGTAATTGTTCTTCCATTCTACATTTTACATTTAAAAAAATCAGCCAAATCATTTCAATCAGCTTCAATCAGTGGTTCAGACATTGGTTTCCGTTTCACGTTCTCACGTTTTCGCGTTTTTGCTATTTCACGATTTAAAATAAAAATCCTTTCAAAACAAAATAAATTACATTTCATACCAAACTTGTAATTTCGTCCAGCTCGTTCTTTGCAAAATAAATTGTTCGGTAAATTCTCTGTGGCTCTCTGTGCATTCTCTGAGTAGCTCTGTGTAATTGTCTTTCGTTTCACGTTTCACGTTTTACGTTTCACGAAAAAATCACAAGAATCATAGTTCTGACAACGGAAAACAGATAACGATAGAAAAAAAAACACGGCAATTAAGACATTATCTGTTAAACACTGAAACAACAGCTACTTACAGTGTCATTGCTTAAAACTAATGTTCGACATTAACGACATATAAAAAAAATAAAAAGTAAAAAAAGTAAAAAAAAGTAAAAAAAGATAAAAAAAGATAAAAAAGATAAAAAAAGATAAAAAAGATAAAAAAGATAAAAAAAATAAAAAAATGCGGTGAATTTGGTGAAACTAACTTTTATCAACCCAATAATTCCTTAATTGATAACGAGTTACAAAATCAATGAATTTCACCTCTGATTTCACCTTGATTTCGTTCTTTGATATAAAATTCCACCTCCCGTCGGCATAATTACCAATGTATCCTTCTTTTGGACAACACTATCAATAATTTCCGGTTGAAGTGGTCTGAACTCCTTATAACCAAATACATTCTTTAGCAAATCCTTTGGAGTTGTATTGTCCTTATTGAAACTCAATAACTTAACCTCAATAAATTAGTAATTAGTAATTGATAATTAGTAATTAATTACTGCGCCCATGCACAAATATATAGCTCCGAAGGACAGACCATCAATGGATGTGTCGGCAAAACCCGGACGGTGAAGCCCTGAACACCTGTGTCGGAGCAAGTATAAGAACCTTCGTAAAAATGATTCTTATGTTCCGAACGGACTAATTTCAATTTTTCGGATTTGGTATTGATAAGCTCACCCAAGTGGTCAACAGTACCATAATAAACCTGTACAATAACATCGTTAGGAGTGAGTTTGCCCAAAGTTACATTTGCCGAAACCTTGATTGGTTTACCGATATAATTTTCACCGTTTTCTTCCATAGAAACATCCATAATTTCAACGTTAGTCCATTCGTTACGGACAATATCCTTCCATTCTTTGAATTTTGCGGCACTTCCGGCATTGTTTTGAGTTAATACCGAGTAGTTTTTAAGTGCATTCAGATAAAACATATTGGCATAATCTTTGACCATTCGTTCACTGGAGAACCTGCCTGCATTAGTTCTGATAGTCTCTTTAAGAAACGAAACCCATTTGTCTGGAGTTTTATTTGATTTTTCCCTGTCATAAAACATAGGTATAATTACTTGTTCGAGCATATCGTATAAAGCGCCTGCTTCTACAATGTTTTGTTCATCGTAATTGTCATATTCTTCGCCATGTCCGATAGAAAAGCCGTTTTTACCGTTAAATGCCTCGTCCCACCAGCCATCGAGAATACTGAAGTTCAGACAACCGTTCAATGCGGCTTTCATACCGCTTGTTCCGCTTGCTTCCATTGGTCTTACGGGAGTATTAAGCCATATATCGCATCCCTTGACCATATAGCGGGCAATTACCGTATCGTAGTCTTCTAAAAATACGACATGCTTCTCAAGGTTATACTCCCTGACTTTTTGAATAATGGACTGTATAACTTCTTTTCCCTGAACATCGTGAGGATGTGCCTTTCCGGCGAGAACAATTTGAACCGGTTTGTCAAATTTTTTGAGTATGGTAGCTAATCTTTCCATATCGGTAAAGAGCAAAGTAGCTCTTTTATATGTTGCAAACCTTCGTGCAAAACCGATAGTAAGAGCATCGGGGTCAAGATATTCATTTATTTTGCTTACTTGTTCGGGAGGTAGATACCCCTTTTGTCTGCGTTTTAGATATTCTCTTGCAAAGAGAACCAAACGAACTCTGCGTCTTGTTTTTTCTCTCCAAAGTTCTTCGGAAGGGATGGTATCAATTTTATCCCAAATTTCCTGGTTATCAACTTCAGTTCTCCATTTTGGCGAAAAATATCTGTCAAATAGCTCGGTAAATTCACGTGCTACCCATGTCATAGTGTGAATTCCATTAGTGATATGCTGAATTGGTATTTCATCCACTGGAAAACATTTCCAGATATTCTGCCACATTTTTCGAGCAACCTCACCATGTAACTTGCTTACTCCATTGTGATAGGAAGTGAGCTTCAAACCTAAGACCGTCATAGAAAAATCTTCATTAGGATTGCTTTCATCCATTTGTCCCAGTCGGAAAAAGTAATCTTTGGACAATCCCAAATTAGGATAGTAATTATGAAAATAATCTTCCATTCTTCCAATCTTAAAGGTTTCATTACCCGCAGGAACAGGGGTGTGAGTCGTAAAGACGGATGTCGCTTTCGTAATTTGTTTTGCAGAACGGAAATCAAGGTTATACTTCTGCATGTACATGTGTGTTCGCTCTAATAGAGCATAAGCGGCATGCCCTTCGTTGATATGCACTGCTTCAGGTAAAATATTCAGTGCTTTCAAAGCACGCATTCCTCCAATACCGAGTATAATCTCTTGCTGAATTCTTGTTTCACGAGTACCTCCATAAAGCTGGTCTGTAATGTCCCTGTATTCTTCCAAAACGTTAGGTCCGATATTTGTATCCATAAGGTAAAGCGGAATTTTGCCGATTTGCATTCTCCAAATCTGAGCCCAAGCTTTTCCTTTTGGCAAATCCACTTCAATTAGCAATGGTTCTCCCAGTTCGTTTTTCTCGAGGGTTAAGGGCATCGAGTAAAAATCATTATAGGGATAGTATTCGTTCTGCCAACCGTGTTGAGTCAGTCTCTGACGAAAATAGCCCTGTTGATAAAGTAATCCAACACCAATTAAATTTAGCCCAAGATCGCTCGCACTTTTCAAATGGTCGCCGGACAAAATTCCAAGACCACCCGAGTAGTTGGGGAAGCTTTCATTAATACCATATTCCGTACTAAAATATGCTATTGTACCGGCAGGTTTATCTTCGATTCTATCGTACCAGGATGTTGATTTCATGTAGGAATTGAACTTTTTATAAATATAGTCAAGGAATGAAGTAAAATCAGTCTGTTCGGCAAGCTTGTTTAATCTTTCGATAGTCAGCTTGTTTATCATTTGAACAGGATTGTGGTTTACATCTTCCCAAAGTTCCCTATCTATTCGTATAAAAAGTTCTTTTGCTTCGGAGTTCCAGCACCACCAGTAGTTGTATGCAAGTTCTTTTAAAGCTGCAATTCTTTCCGGCAAGTGTGCCGTTACAATAAAATCATGAACCGGTTTCATAAGTTTTTCTCCCTTTTTTATCAATCCATTAGAATATAAAATATAAAGTTAAAATAATAAATTATATTTACAAAATAATATTCTCAAAAATAATTTTTTAGATATTTACAACAAATTTCGTAAATTAATGTTTATTTTAAAAATTATTTAGTTAATATTAATTTGGAGGTTATAAATGGCATTTAGAGATAGTTTTTCGACAGAAGAATGGAGAACATTACAATTTGCTCATTTTTGGATTTTTCGGGCTGTAGCAGGAATTGACCAAAATATTGATACTGAAGAAAAAATTGCCTTGCAAAGCATAATGGAAAATGGTGCAAAATTTGAAAATCCATTGGCCAGAGAAATTATGATGGGTATTGAATTCAATATTGACGGTATTTCAGCGGCTTTTGCGGATGATAAACGGAATATAGAGAAAGGCCTGATTGATGTTGCTGATTTACTCGATAATAAAGTTGATAAGGAAACAGCTCTTAATTTTAAGAAAACTTTGCTTGCAATAGGTATTTCAATTGGACAGGCATCGGGTAAATGGTTTTCTGCAAAATTCAGCAAAGAGGAAGTTGGAGCTTTAAAAGATGCGGGATTGTTCTTGCGGGTTTCTGAGGATGACTTGCAAAAACCGCCACTTCTAAATGATATTTTGATGTCTTTTTCCAATTAATTTTAGAACCTGAATACCTGGAAACAGAACTTATAAATATTTCCGACGAATTCGAAAAAGGCATTGAAAAAGCATCAATTCTTATATCGAATGGTGAAGTTATTGCAGTTCCGACCGATACCGTTTATGGATTGCTGTGCGGTATTTTTAATACACCTGCAATTGAAAAAATCTTTGAGTTAAAACAAAGAGATTCTAACAAACCATTAGTGGCTTTTTGTAAATCAATCGAAGAAATTGAAAGACTTTGTTATGATATTCCGGATATTTTCTACATATTAGCTAAAAGGTTTTTACCCGGTCCATTAACAATTGTTCTTAAGAGAAATAAAAACGTATTAGGCAATGTTTGTAGCGGAATGGATACGATAGCTGTAAGAATACCCTACTACAAATTTATAAATAAACTGATGGATAGTTTGGAATTCCCGCTCGCAAGTACTTCGGCTAATATTTCGGAGGAGAAGACATTCGTTCATGTTACTGATGTAATTAAAACCTTCTCAGGACAAATCCCATTAATTATTGATGGGGGCCGTTGTCCTTTGGGAATAGAATCAACAGTTATAGATTTAACTGCGAAAGAGATAAAGATTGTTAGGGAAGGATTTATAAGAAAAGAACAATTGGCAATATTTTTTAATAATTATATATCAAAATAGATACTTTTTTCATATATTAATATTAACAGTATTGCATTAAAAATAAATGATTGAACGAGAGGTAAAAATAGTAAACCGGGCAGGATTGCATACAAGACCTGCAGCATCGTTAGTGAAATTAGCAGTCAAGTTTGATTCCGAAGTAACGTTGATTCGTGACGGATTTGCTATTAATGCAAAAAGTATAATAGGTGTAATGACTTTAGCGGCTGAAAAAGGGAGCAGATTAATACTTCAGGTCGAAGGTGAGGATGAAGATGCAGCTATTGAAGAAATCTGCGATTTATTTAGTACGGGATTTGGGGAATACTAATTTTAATTAGAGAAATTTATGTTGATTAAGGTGGATGTCAAAACTGAAAATAAAATTGGATTAACTCAAAATATTTTGAGAGGAATTCCATCGTCTCCAGGTTTGGTACATGGTAAAGCAGTTGTTTTACAACCAGAAACACTGGTCTTTCCATCTGACCGAATTGATGAAGAATCTATTCCAGGAGAATTGCAAAGACTCGAGGCAGCAGTAAACGATTTAATTCAGGAATTTGTAAGTGCTTTAAGCAAAGTTAAGGAGGATGCAAAAAATGTTGCGTCAGTTCTTGAATCCGATTTAATGATATTAACGGATGAAACCTTCTTGAAGACCATAAAGGAAAGGATACGAACCGGCTTTTCTACTGAAAATGCCATTATACAGGAATTTGATAATCAAATACATTTTTTGTTGAAATCCAAAGACCATATTCTACGTGAAAGAACTTTAGAACTTGAACATATTAAGGAAAGATTAATATCCGTGCTGAGAAACAGATGTATTTTTTACGGAAGCGGTAATAATTCGATAGTTGTCGCACAATCTTTAACGCCTACGGATATAGTAAATTTCAAAGAAGCAGGAGTATTGGGTTTTGTAACAGAGGTGGGAGGAATCACATCACATAGTTCAATTCTTGCAAGAAGTTATGAGATAGTGGAAGTAATTGGTATAAAAGAAGCAACTTCTATTATTCGGGATAACGAAAATTTGATAATAGACGGATATGCCGGGACAGTAACTGTCAATCCATCAAAAAAATCTGTTTCAGTTTATGTTACTAAAAAGCATAAGGAACAAGAACACAAAAAACAGCTTGGTGAACTTGCTAAATTAAAATCAGTAACACTTGACGGGAAAGAGATTCGGCTTATGGCTAATATCAATGTACCCGAGGATTTGGAAACTGCAATTATTTATGGTGCAGAAGGGATAGGATTAGTACGTTCGGAACAATTGATAATAACCAAGAATTCAATTCCAACCGAGGAAGAACAATATCTATGGTACAAATCAATTGCCGATATGATTTATCCCGAATCGGTAACAATAAGAGCGTTTGATATTGGTAGCGATAAGTACTCTGAAGGTATGCCAAAACATGAGCAAAATCCTGCATTAGGTTTCAGAGGAATTCGTTTTTTATTACATAGGGATGACATATTTCGTTCACAGATACGAGCTGTCTTAAGAGTATCGAAAAATAAGAATGTGAGATTGATGCTGCCTTTGATTACATGTTATAATGAAGTGGAAAAGTCAGTTAAAATTATTGATGATTGTAAGAATGAACTGTTAAGTGAAGGAATACTTTTCGATTCGGAAATGCCGGTGGGCATTATGATAGAAACACCTGCTGCGGCTATTCTTTCGGACAAAATCGGTTCATTTGTAAACTTCTTTAGCATTGGTACGAATGATTTAACTCAATATACTTTAGCAGTTGACAGAACCAATGAATTTGTTTCTTCAATCTATGATTCATTTCACCCTACTGTATTAAGTTTGATTAAACTAACGGCAGATGCCGCGATTAAGTATAATATTCCCGTATCGGTTTGCGGAGAATTGGCAGGGCATGCTGCGGCTACAGCTCTTTTAATTGGCATGGGTATCGATGAATTAAGTGTATCACCCCCCATTCTTCTTGAATTGAAGAAAAGGGTTAGAGAAATTAAATATGAAGATTCTAAAGATTTAGCCACTGAAATATTAAAAATTGCGGATTGTGAAAATATAAGACAAAAACTTAGTTTTAGTGAAGAGAATTTATAAAGTTTGTAGAAACATTTATGTGTTGTATGTCTGTACATAATAATGTTGGGATGGATTAATTTAATTTAGATTTATAATGAAAAAATACATTATCATATTATTATTTTTGATTGAAGTCAATATTTGTTTGCCGGCTAATGACACAACAAATTCGGTGTTAATCATCAATTCGGACAAATTCATAGAACTTATTCAAAGCGATGATTTCGATATTGCATTTGAGTATTTTGATTCGACAATGAAAGCCGCCTTTCCGGTTGAGAAATTCAAATCAACATGGAAAACCATAGAATCTCAAGTCGGTAAGTTAGAAAAAATTGTCAATAAAGAAACTTCTACATTCAATGATAAGAAAGTTGTCGTTTTTACCGGTAAATTCGAAAAGATGTATTTGGATATTCGAATAGTGTATGTCAGCGATAAAAAAATCGGTGGCTTTTTCTTTGCTCCAAACTATGATTATAGTGAATATAAAACTCCACCCTATGCAGATATTAATTCATTTGAAGAAGAACAGGTAACATTTGGAAAAAAAGGTTGGGAACTTAAAGGAATTTTAACAATTCCTAAGAAAACCGAGGAAAATAGGTCTGAGATATTTCCTGTGGTGATTCTGATTCATGGGATTGGTCCTCATGATATGGACGAAAGTATTGGACCAAATAAACCCTTTAAAGACCTTGCCTGGGGTTTGGCTACAAAACGTATAGCAGTTTTCCGTTATAATAAAAGAACAATGGAGCATCCCGGGAAAATTATTGAACAGTTGCCTGCATTTACGATAAACGAAGAAACAATCGAAGATGCCTTGGAAGCAGTTAAGACAATGGTAAAGATGACGGATATTGACCCTTTTAAAATACATTTACTTGGACATTCGCTCGGAGGTATGGCTATTCCAAGAATAGCCGATAATGACAGACTTATGGCAGGTTTTATTATAATGGCTGGAAATACCCGTTCTATTCAGGAACTTTTATTGGAGCAAAGCAAATATTTATTTAAACTTGACGGGGAAATAAGTGAAGATGAAGAGGAAAAATTGGATAGTATAAAACAGCAAATCGAGAGAACCGAAAGCAAGGAATTAACTATAGATACACCAATAAATTTATTGCCTATCGGCATCCCGGCAACATATTGGCTTGATTTAAGGGATTATCAACCGGCTAAAAAAGCAAAAGAAATAAATTCACCAATGTTAATTCTTCAGGGTGAACGTGATTATCAGGTTACAACAAAAGATTTTGAAATTTGGAAACAGGAATTGAAAGACAAAGAAAATGTTCAATTTAAATTGTATCCCAAGTTGAATCATCTTTTCATGGAAGGTAAGGGAAAAAGTAAACCTGAAGAATATTCAAATATTAATCACATACCTGAATATGTAATTGATGACATTGTGAAATTCATATTAAAAAAACATTAGCTTTCTTGTATAATTACTCAAGTCTGACCGATGGATATATATATTTTTATTCGTTAACACTTTTCAATTATCATCATAGCTGTCCAAAATAAATTTTAACAATCAAAGTAAAAGCACAAAATCAAGTATTTAGGACAATTTTTTTTGATAATTTTAAATTTAAATCTACCTAAATTAGTTAAAATAGCTTTAATTGCTTGATTTCTTCCTCACTTTTTTCTTCAACCTTAAAAGGTGTATAAAGCCACAATTGCAGGTCAATCTTTACTAATATATTTAATCGTAAGAATGCAACCAAATTCGATAAACAACAATTGTATAAAGCAATATTTTGGGTAATTTAAAATAAGTATAGTAATCATTGCTGTCCAAATCTGTATTTGAAACGCATAATGTTTTGATAAACAAGTGATTGAAAAAAGCTTAAAAAATATCTACTCAATAAAAAGCTATACTTGCGAATGATACTGCAGAACGGGTCTCTACTTCATTCCATTGATTGTAATTTAGGAGTTTTCCTTTGTGCCGGTTTTTTTCGTTTTCGTTCTTTTGAGATTCCAACAGAGCATAGATAGGAGCCAAACCACAAATTTTTCTTTTGTCGTTATTTTCTGCGATTTTGTTGAATAAAGCTTCAGAATCACAATTTATTATATGATTAATCAATTCCCCATCTTCAATTTTCAGTTGTGTCAAAGCAGGTTCAGCATCAAAATTATCCTGAAATTTTCTTCCTATATGTGCCATATCTCCACTTGCGATGAACATGGGCTTTTTATTTCTTTTTAAAATGGATTCATTCAAAGAGGAAATAAAATTAAAAAATCCATTATCTTTATTAGGTTGCAGTTTTTTATAAAGGAAGGTTTCCATAGGACCTGTCAAAACAGGCAATATCGTAAAATCCTTGTCCTTAAATAAATACTGCAATAGTACTACCTGCAATTCTATCGAATGCTCAAAACGATGTGCGATTTCATCAATCGTAATATTTTCCCGGAGACTATCTTTCAAATCCTGCAGAATTTCCTTATCGGTTTTTGCAATACCTAAAGGTGTTTGGAAGTCTTTTTCGGACAACATGAACAAATCGGAATTTCCATAATGTGAAGTTCCAAAAATTACGAATAAATCTGCATCGGTATTCCTGATAGAGTGATAGGCAGGAGCATAGACTTCATGTGATATTTTTCCGATGCTGAAATCTATATGAGGTACAATAATAAAATTTGCATTCTGCCGAACCTCTTTTTTATTCACTGCAGATAGTATATTTTCCAGTTCAAGTTCCAATTCCGTTGTGTCGGGTGAATAGGACAATCCTTCACAAACTGCAGGCCTAATGGGGATGGATTTATAATAATCCAATTGGTATTTGCTGAAATAAAAGTTTGGGCTTTCGAGAAAGCATCTATCATTTAATTCTTTTAATATTTCAATCAGTAATTGTGATTTCATATCTATCTTCAGATGAGCTTTAATGCTTTTAAGAAGTTCATTGAAGTTCAGGTTTCCGTCAATCAAATCGAGAACTTTTAAAAAAGCAGACTGAATAGCCAATGGCTGAGGTGCATATCCGTATCTATCTATAAGAATAGCATAATCCCCATCATTTTCTTTTAAAAATTCAATGTCAATATCTTCTCTTAATTTAGGTACAATGAAGTTAGTATCCATGAATTTCCTTGCAACAAGTGTACGTATTACTATTAATTATCAAATATTTTCTTTTTTTTGCAGGTGATTTTTTTAAACTGACAGTATAGCTTTTTGTTTATTTTTTTATTAAATTTAGTTGTTATTCATATTTGTGAATTTTTTCTCAACTTTGCTGAAATATAAATAGATTGCCAAAGCGGTTAATAACAATAATATAACCAATAAAAGAATTAATATATTTTTCAAAGATAAGTAAACAAAAAAGAAGATAATTGAGGCAACTACGTTAGTAACCAGAATAATGTATTTTCCAATTCTAAGGTTTTTTACTATTTTATTTTGCTCATCCATTGAAAAATCCTAATTATATTTTAACGATTAAAAATTAACCTGCGTGGCTATAAGTTTTGAGTAATATTCCCTCGGTTTCCTTTAAGATACCACAGAAAGCCGAATATCTGCTGTCTTTATCGAAACTATCCCTGCAATTATTTTTCAATGCTTCAACAGCATCAATCACTTCTTGTAATGAAATTCCATCGAACAATCTTTCGAGGTCGGGTAATGACAAATTTTTATTTTGATACATAAAATCCTTTGCTTTTTTTTAAATAACTTTGTCAAAATAAGAAATTCATGGAATATTACCAATTATATTTTATCAAGAAACTGTTAACTTTTCCTGATTTACTTTATACATTTTCCACAAATATTTCGGTTTATTCGTTTCTTTACTTAATTTTGCAAGCTAAAGTATAAATTATTAAGAATTTATTATGAATTATATGTTAAAGAAAATAAGAGACAAGAAAATCGTTGTAGGTGTCGTAGGCATGGGATATGTTGGATTGCCTTTGGCTCTTGAGTATGCTTTACATGGCATTAAAACCCTTGGATTTGAACTTGACAAAGCCAAAGTTAATATGCTGAATAAAGGGGAAAATTACAATCAGGATATAGATTCCAGGTTAATTACTAAGTGTCATAAAAATAAAAATCTTAGTTCTACAGCAGATTTTTCCAGATTAAAAGAATGTGATGCAATTTTTATATGCGTACCAACTCCGTTTACAGTGAACAAAGACCCGGATATTTCTTTTATTTTGAAAGCGGCAAAGGATATAAGTGATAACCTGAAAAAAGGACAGATTATAATCTTAAAAAGCACTACTTTTCCCGGTACCACCGAAAAATATGTTTTGCCGATTTTGGAAAAATCAGGATTAAAAGCTGGTAGGGATTTCTATCTTGCTTTTTCACCCGAAAGAATTGACCCGGGAAATAAAATATGGAATACGAGGAATACTCCAATCGTTGTTGGTGGTATTAATGAAGAATCAACCACATTAGCCGTTGAATTAACTAAAATAGCTATTGAAAATGTTGTTCCTGTTAGCTCTCCTTCAATAGCAGAGATGGAAAAACTTCTTGAAAATATTTTTCGAAGTGTGAACATTGCACTTGTAAATGAACTTGCACAGCTTTGTGACAGGATAGGTGTGAATATTTGGGAGGTAGTGGAAGCGGCTTCAACTAAACCATTTGGATTTATGCCCTTTTGGCCCGGTCCGGGAATTGGCGGACATTGTATTTTGATTGACCCTTACTACCTTTCATGGATGGCAAGGGAATATGATTTTGAAACAAAATTTATAACCCTTGCGGCTGAAATCAATGAAGATATGCCTTTCTATGTTCGTTCCATGATAGTCAAGGAAATTGCTAGACAACCAATTACACTTATAAACGCAAGGATTTTATTGTTGGGTATGGCTTTTAAAAAGGATGTGGATGACCTGAGACATTCACCTGCTTTGAAAGTGATGGAACTTTTACTTCTCGACGGTATAAACAATGTTTCATATTATGACCCATATATTCCACAGATTAAAGTAAATGGGCAGGTTTTTAATTCAATAAAAAATTTATCGGCGAAAGTAATTAAGAAATTTGATATAATTGTAGTTACGACAGACCATACCGTATTTGATTATAAGATGATAGCAAGAAATGCCAATTCGGTAATTGACACAAGAAATGCTTTCAAAAAAGAAAAGAACCTCGGGAATATTGTTCTGCTGGGCGATGGAAAATAATTAACAATTAACAATTAACAATTAAGAGATATTTGAAAAAAAAGATTATTTCGGTTGTAGGTGCGAGGCCTAATTTTATGAAGGTGGCTCCTTTGGACAGGGCATTTAAAAAGTATGCCGGACAAATACAGCATTTGATTGTTCATACAGGACAGCACTATGATGTGAATATGTCCGATGCTTTTTTCCATGATTTGGAAATGCCACAACCTGCATATTTCCTTGGTGTCGGTTCCGGTTCTCACGCTGAACAAACAGCTAATATCATGTTGGAGTTTGAAAAAGTTTGTATCGTTGTCCGTCCGGATTTGGTAATCGTTGTTGGCGATGTGAATTCTACTATTGCTTGTGCATTAACTGCCATAAAACTGGGTATCAGGGTAGCTCATGTGGAATCCGGATTAAGAAGTGGTGACAGAACCATGCCTGAAGAAATAAACCGCATTACCACTGATTCAATTTGTGATTACTGCTTCGTAACAGAGCAAAGCGGTTTGGATAATCTACTCAAAGAAGGGCGAAATCCCGAGTCTGTCTTTTTCACAGGTAACACAATGATTGATTCACAATTTTATGCAAGTGAGAAAGCAAAGAAATCCAGAATAATGAATAAACTCAACCTTTGCGAAAAGGAATATATACTTATTACTTTACACAGACCAAGTAATGTTGATTCGGAAGAACAATTGCGAAGCATACTTGAAATATTTTCTGAGTTTTCTTCCATAAGAAAAATTGTATTTCCGGTTCATCCGCGAACAAGAAAAAATATTTCTAATTTCGGATTGGAATATTTGGTTAAAGACAATTCAAATATTATGCTGACTGAGCCGCTTGGATATATTGATTTTTTAAATTTGATGATGAATTCCGACTTTGTGTTGACTGATTCAGGAGGTATTCAGGAAGAAACCACAGCTTTGGGAATTCCCTGTATCACAACAAGAACAACTACTGAAAGACCTGTAACAATTGATTTGGGTACGAACAGATTAATTTTACCAACACCTGAAAATATTAGGATTGCAATAGCTGAATTTATTGAAGGAAAAAGACCTAAACCAAGAGGTTCGATACCTTATTGGGATGGTAAAGCAGGGGAGAGAATTGTTGATAAAATAATTAATATTTTAGAGTTATAAAAAATCATTTCCTTAGCATATTATTACTAATCAAGGTTATATTTAATCGAGAAAATTAAACATTCCGGATGAAAACCGCCAATATAAGTGGAACCATTTTCGAGTGGTTCATCAAAAGCATGTAATCTTGTAAAATCTATGAAATAACTGCCAAGTATCTGAAAAGCGATATTATTTGAAAATTTAAATTCTAAACCGGCACCAAGACTCCAGCTAAAAAATGGCAATGTGCAAGCCCCAATATGAATATTTGGCCGGATAAAATGTTCTTTATCTGTAAAAAATATTCGAATTTGATAAAATGGAGTTCCGTCTGAATATATTTTATTATTTGAATCTGAAAACCAATAACGAATATATCCTAATTCAAATTCAAATAAACCTGATTCTTTAAGGGGGATATTAAAGGAAATCATGCAGTTCCCTCCAAGTGAATTATTATATTCATTATTTTTGGAGGATTCGAACTTTGACAGACCGCCACCTAAGTTTACACCAATACCTTCCCAGCTTGATGCAAACTGACAAGAAAAAATTATTATAGCTATAACTACAAAGAATTTTTTCATATTATCGAAATTTAAGTTTGTAACAAATATTTATCATATTAAGGAAATCATTAAATCACTAAATAAATTATTATAAACTAATAAAATTAGTTTAACATTACAATTTATTTTTTTAAGTATATAATAGTCTGAAACATAGCTTAAAATCCTCATAAAAAATCTGGCATCATTCAGAATTTAAATTTAGTATAAAATTCACACAAAAAAATAACGGGAAAAGTGCCATAATCTAAATTTAGAAATATTATATATGAAAAAAAGTAATTATTACTAATGTTTGTTTTAATTCATTTAATTATATTTGTAAATAAGTATATTTATTTTAACGTGATATAAGTGTGTATATGAGCATAAAAAAGCAAAGGATGGATAAAAAATTTTGGATTGGATTGTTATTTGTTTTTCTTTTAACGGGAAGCTATTTATTCTGTCAAAAGAATTTCAAAATGAATCCAAAGACCCAGGCAGAAATATACTTTAAAGACGGAGAAAACTACTTCAAGAAAAAAAATTATGACAAAGCTCTTGAAGAATTCACAAAAGCACTTGGTGTTGAACCGAATTTTGCAGAGGCATACCTTAACAGAGGTGTGGTATTAGCTGAAATGGGAGATTTTGAACAAGCTAAAAATGATTTTAACAAAGCTATAGAATTAAAACCACAATCAGCCGAAGCATTTAATTTAAGAGGGACTGCTTATGTTGAACTCAAGGAGTTTCAAAAAGCAATTGAAGATTTTGATAAAGCGGTTTCTCTAAATAAACAATATGCTGATGCCTACTTTAACAGAGGTTTTTCTTTGTTCGAGTTGAAGCAATTAGATGAAGCTATTAAAGATTTCGATTTTGCAATAAAAATTAATCCGAAATTTACTGAGGCATATAATCGAAGGGGTTTGGCTAAAGCTGATATAGGTGATTATAATCAAGCCATTAAAGACTTTAATAAATCAATAGAATTGAATCCAAAGCAAGCTAATGTTTTTAACAACCGTGCAAATGTAAAGATTAAGTTGAAAAAATATCAGGATGCGATTAAGGATTTCAACAAAGCCATCGAACTCAATCCGAAATTGGCTTCAGCGTATTACAATAGAGGTGTAGCAAAATTGAATTTGGATGACCCAAAATCGGCTTGTAAGGATTGGGAAGAAGCTGTTAGATTGGGATTGAAACAAGCTGAGGAATTAATGGGGAAGTATTGTGATAAATAAACTTTAGGAAAAGTGAAAAGTGAAAATGTGAAAATGTGAAAAGTGAAAAAGTGAAAAAGTGAAAAAGTGAAAAAGTGAAAAGTGAAAAAGTGAAAAAGTGAAAAAGTGAAAAGTGAAAAAGTGAAAACGTGAAAACGTGAAAACGTGAAAATGTGAAAAGTGAATAATGATAAAAAATTTGAATTCAAAAGGAAAAGTGATTATTGCTGGAGCGGGTCCGGGGGATACCGGATTAATTACTGTTAAGGCGTTGGGATATGTCAGAAAATGTGATGTAATCCTTTATGATAAATTGGCTAATCCTGAATTGTTAAGCGAATGTCAGGAAAACTGCGAGAAAATATTTGTCGGTAAGGAAGCGGGTTTGCATCATGTCTCTCAAGATAACACGATTTCAATATTAATTGAAAAAGCAAAAGAAGGTAAACTTGTTCTTCGTTTGAAAGGCGGAGACCCATTGATTTTTGGCAGAGGTTCCGAAGAAGCTATGGCGATGAAACAGGCAGGTATAGAATTTGAAATTATTCCCGGAATAACAGCCGGAGCAGCTGTTTCCAGCTATGCCGGGATACCTCTAACACATAGAAGTTTGGTTGCTCAAACGATTTTTGTAACGGCTCATGAATCACCCGATAAACCTGAAACTCAAGTTGAATGGGAACTTCTCGCCAAAATGAAAAATACCGTTTTAGTTATTTATATGGGTGCTACCATGCTTCCAAAAATTGCCGGAACTTTGATTGGTTTTGGTATGGACAAAGATACAAATATTGCATTAATTGAGAATGGTACTCTACCTCAACAAAGAACTTTCATATCAAGATTGTGTGAGGTAAAAGATGACATTATTAAGTATTCCATCAAACCGCCTGTTATTACTTTGATAGGACCGACAATAGCTTTCAGAGATGAATTGAAATGGTTTGAAAATAAACCGCTATTTGGAAAAAGAATTGTTGCCACAAGAGCCGCAGACCAGGCAAATTCCTTATACGAAAAATTAAGGGATTTGGGAGCAATCGTAATTCCTTTTAAAGTAATTAAAACAAAATTAACATCTGACATTCAGAATCTCAGAGAATTATTTTCCCTCAATAATTATGAATGGCTCATTTTTTCGAGTGAAAATGGAGTTCGATACTTTTTTAGTGCTTTGGAATCACAGGGATTGGATTCAAGAATTTTAAATAATCTGAAAATTGCCGTCATTGGAAGTGGAACAGCATCCAAATTGAACACTTATTTTTTAAAACCTGACTTTGTACCTACAAAATTTACTTCGGAAGATTTTGTATATGACTTTACCAATCAATTTAAATTAAAAGGAGAAAAGATTTTAAGAATCAAAGGTGATTTTGAGAATGATATTATCAGGGATGGATTGGAGAAAGCCGGAGTAGATGTTGATAGTTTTGTCGTTTATGACTTGATGAACGACAAACCCGATGAAAATGTGAAAGAAGACTTGAGGAATAACGGTGCAGATGCCTTTACATTTACAAGTTCATCTACAGTGAATAATTTTTTTACAATACTTGGCGAAGTAACGGCAAAAAACCTGCTTTTATCATCAAAGGTTTTTGCTATAGGTCCTGTAACTGAAAAAAGTTTAAAAGAACATGGAATTGTGAATGTTTTTGTTGCTGATATACATACACTTGACGGCCTTATTGAGAAAGTAATTTGTAATATATAGTTTAAATAATATTTGGAGCAATTAATGAAAAAAGTTTTAATATTTACATTAGCGTTGTTACTGAAGACAATAATTGTAAATGCCCAGGCAGGATGGGAACAACAGATTTCAGGAACAAGCGAAACATTGAAAGCATGTCAGTTTTTGAGCAGTGATGTAGGGTATGCCGCAGGTGGCACTGCCGTGTTATTTACTTCAAACGGAGGTACTAATTGGATAAGCAAATCATCGGGAACATTGACTGAAGGAGTTAATGGGCTTTGCTTTGTGGATGCAACAACGGGCTGGTTAACCGGAAGTTCGGGTATTGTTAAGACGACAGATGGCGGAAGTACATGGGTGCTTCAATTAGACGGTTTCTGGGAAGCATCAAATGATATTTTCTTTTTCAATAATTCGACAGGATGGGCTGTAGGTCTCGATGGAGCATTATTTGGTACAACAGACGGTGGAAGCAATTGGCTTCCAATTAGTACTGGAGAAAGATTGGAATTTAATGCAATTCAATTTGCCTCATTATCAAAAGGGTGGATAGTAGGGGAAAATTCTACAATCTTAGCGACAACTAATGGTGGAACATCGTGGTTTCCACAATCAGCCGGTTCATATAACGGTATTTTTTATGATATAAGTATGATTAGCGAGACAACTGGGTATATCACCGGAACCGGTGGAGCAGTATTTATGACTACCGATGGTGGCAATACATGGATTCAACAGGATACAAAGACCTTAGATGATTTCTATTTTGTCAATTTTATTGATGAAAATTACGGTTGGGCAGGTGGACATTTTGGAACAATCGTAGGCACAAGAGATGGGGGAACTACATGGAAATCACAGGCATCAACCGTTGCTTCACCTTTATATGATATTTGCTTTATCACAAATAGAGTTGGCTGGACTTGTGGGACTCAGGGAAAAATTATACATTCGATAACCGGAGGTGAAGACATTAAAGCAAATTTTGTTGCGGATACTACAATAGGAATCCAACCATTTACGATTACTTTTACTAATTTATCAACCGGTTATCCCTCCTCTTATCAATGGACATTTGGTGATGGAGAAACATCTACTGCTGAAAATCCGGTGCATGTTTATACAAGTTCAGGAGATTTTACCGTTACTTTATCCATCACAAGTGGCACTTATACAGGTTCAAGAATTAGAAATGATTATATCATTGTTGATGATGTTTTAACGTCAAATTTTACTGCAACTCCGACAGCGGGTTCTTCAACTTTGACTGTGAATTTTCAAGATGCAAGTTTGAGTACTCCGGACACTTGGGACTGGGATTTCGGTGATGGTACTTCAAGTACATTCCAAAACCCAAGTCATTCTTATGTATCTCCCGGTATATATACCGTTTCATTGACGGTTACTAATTATCAGGGTTCGTCAACCGAAACCAAAGAAGATTTTATTACCGTATATGATGTTATACGGGCAGCATTTCAGGGGGCTCCGTTGACCGGTCCTGCACCATTAACGGTATATTTTGTTGATTATTCTCCCGGACATCCAAATTCATGGAACTGGAGTTTTGGTGATGGGCAAGGGAGTACGGAACAGAGCCCAAATCATACATATGAGAGTTCCGGGACATATACTGTAACTCTTACAGTATCTGACGGAATACATGAGGACACTAAAGCTTTTCAGAGTTATATAAGAGTAACCGATGCGTTAAATCCATTTTTTTCAGCTTCACCAAGAACCGGTAATCTGCCGCTTAAAGTATATTTTACTGATGAATCTTATGGCGGTCCAAACAGGTGGACATGGAACTTCGGAGATGAACAATACAGTAATGAACAGAATCCGGAGCACACTTACCTTTTACCCGGAACCTATGATGTCGAATTAACAATATCGGATGGAACTTTTCAAGCATCGGAATTAAAACAGGATTATATTGAAGTTACGGGGACACCGGTTTTGACTGCAGATTTTTCTGCAGCACCATTATCAGGGTTGGAGCCATTGACTGTACAATTTACGGATAAAACACAGGGTGGTGTTCTAAGTTATTTATGGGACTTCGGTGATGGTCAAACAAGTGTTGAGAAAAGTCCAAGGCATGTATATCAAAATGATGGGGCTTTCTCAGTTAAGTTAATCGTTACCAATGGCTTAAATTATGATACACTGTTTAAGGAAGATTTTATTACGGTTTTTCCAAGACAGGAATATGAACTAATAGCAGATTTCGAAGCTGAGGTTACCGAAGGTGATAAACCTCTTCTAATTCAATTTTATGACCGTTCTCAAGGAGTGCCAAATAGCTATAACTGGTCTTTTGGTGATGGAAAAACTTCAACTTCGAAAGAACCTTCAAATTATTATAGTATCTCCGGAACATTTACTGTCTCATTATCAATAACTGATTCTTTAGGTAATTCTGACATAGAAGAAAAATTTAATTATATTGTAATAAATGAACCAATTGGAGTTGAAGAGCAAAGAAATGATAATTTATTATTTGTAAAATCTTATCCAAATCCCTTTAGAGATTTTACTTCCATTCAATACAATTTAATTTCCGATGCTTTTGTTACAGTGAAGATTTTCGATATATTTGGAACACTGGTAACTACTTTACTCCAAACCAGTCAAGAAGCAGGAAACTATAATCTGATTTGGAATCCTTTTGTTGCAGACAGCAAGGTAAAAACAAACGGGATATATTTTTATAGTGTAACAAGCAGTTCATCAAGCGGAACTAAAACATTGACAGGAAAATTGATTTTGATTGAGTAATATTTAAATGAATAAATATAGTTGTAAAAAAAACCGGCAAACTTTCGAATGCCGGTTTTTAGTTAATGTAATCCAATAATTATCTAACTATTGAAAGCGGCTTAGTAGTTACACCGTTTTGTTGACGCAAAACAATGTAATAAGCACCTGAAGGAAGATAACTTATATCCACTCCACGAATATATGTCCCTTTATTTAGGGTTTCTCCGTCTATCACTTTAATAAGTTCTTTGCCATTTAAATCAACGATACTCAATTTTGCATCATTTGACAAATCGTTGAAAGTAAATGATATTGTTACAAAGTTCTTCGCCGGATTAGGAGAAATCGGGTTCAGCAACATTCCTGTATGTGTTGTCCTGTCATCGTCTTCTACAGCAGAAATCGGGTCGGACAAAGTTAATTTGCCTTCCGAAATCTTCTGCATATTAATATCGAATGTTATAAATTCAATTTCAGCATTCGTTTCCTCAACTCCAGAAAGGGTTAAGAAAATCGGTTTTGCTGTTTTCATTGATTCGAGTCCTGCTATACCCTGACTCGGTACGGTAAAGATAAACGAGCCATCCGCCAGCATTTGAGGAATCAAATAGGTTACGCCATTTTCCGAACTTGGTGGACCAACAGCTAAGAGCTTCATATTAGCAGAAGGCTTTATGCTAATTGAATGAATCCCATCATAATAACCATTTGAATTAGTTATATATAAAGCATAAGATGCTACATTTGTCGGTTGTGAAGAATTGTCCACACCCATTTCATCAGATACAGCACCCGGCGCTCTTGCGATATATAGAATCGGTTCGGTAGTTAGTGTATCTTCATAACCAGAGATAGTATAAATATACCTAACATATACAGGGAATTGCATTAACTGTTCGGAATTTTCAAACATCAAAGCAATAGACACATTATCACCACTATTGATTTCTGCTTTTACAAATGCTGTGTTGTCTGTTATTTTACCGACATTATTTCCGAATTTGATTTCTGAAAGTGAGACTTGTTGAGAGTTAACCTCAATTCCTCTGATAGTAACATCGTTCTCAGCATCATCAGGACTAATAACCCATAGCGAACCTGAGTCAGGTTGTTCCATGATTATCCCGGTTGAAGACGGAGTCTCGCCATTTGTTTTTTCTGATTTGTCATCTTTTCCTTTCATTCCATTTCGTTTGAAAATATCGGAATCCCAAGGAATCGGTTTCCATTTTCTTACAATTGTATAGAAAATAACCGTATCGCATGTTACACAATCACAGTCAGTAAAGCTATACCTGATAGCAAATCTGAGTGAATCAGTGCCGGCTTTACTACCCACAGATGGGAATAACATCTTTAAACTGAGATTAGCGCCATTATTCCAGTCTTTACATTCGCCAGGTCCCCAAATGGCTTCACGGCTAAATAAGCTAAGCAATTGTGGTCCGGAAGACGGAGCAACTACTACATTTCCACCAAGGATGTCCCCGAATATTCGTTGCCAAGGTGTCATTTGGAATCTTAGTTGAGCAGATACAATTGTAGCTGTGAATTTCTTAATTCCCGCAGGTCCTGCAAACATTGAAGTACTCAAACTAACAGAGCCATCGCTTGACCATGCAATTTGAGGTTTTTCAATTTTACGCATGAATTTACTGCAACAATCCTTTGGCTCAACTGGTGGGCAATCAGGAAGGTCACGTTTAATACTGTCCCTACATTCAACACCATTACAAAGAATCGTGAAATAAATCGTTATCGGATTATTGGCTGATGTATGAGTGAATGTCGAATTGATATTCCATGGACTGGAAACGACATTGAATGAATTTGGCGAAAACGGACCATCAGGTGAACTCAAAAATACAGTTGATGGTGCACAACTCATAGCTGAAATCTGAACTGTATATTCATAATTTCCTGCGGCATTTTTACCGATACATTTGACACCAATATTGATTAAGCTATCCAGACATGAACGAGGATGCTGAGTTGTATCAATTGTCAGGCATGCCGGATTAGATTCGGATTGACCTGCAAGCTGGAAGCTCACAAGATTACTTTGAATTAAATGCTTAGTCCATCCGCTTGCGGCAAATGTATTGCAGGCGATGCCTGTAGCAGGTACAGAACCTTGTAGGACGTCAGCAGAGAATTCAACAGAAGCTCCTCCAACTCCAATAGCATTGGAACCAAAATGTGAGCCTAAATTCTTATCCAAAGCGATCCATCCTGAACCCCAGGTTCCTCCTGTAGAGGCACAACCGATAGTGAAGGCATTACCCGGTGCACTCGTAGGCATAACATTATCTTCATTGCTATTTGCTGCCCAAATACCGCTTGTTCCTCTAACCACATAAGAACTATCGGGAATTTCGTCCAGATCTATCGTCCCATCAGAATAATGTATTTGGTTCATATTCATTGCCCTTGTCAAATCCAAATTGCCACCCCAGTGCCAGCCAAATACCATTCCTTCAATATCAAAATCTGGATGCTCCGAATTTATCAGCGTTGTATCAAATGTAGAACCAATAACAAATTGTTGTTGATTTGGCTCGTTTTCGAGATTTCTTATCAACGGAGCATAGCTCAAATAAGCCGGTTGCAATATAGATGAATATGGCTCAACGGTTTCGACTTCATTCAATTCCATATTAATCTCATCATCTCCAGCTTTTTTTATAATCGTTACCATTACCCAATTCGGCAAGTCATTTTCTACTGGTGGACTGATTTTTGAAGAATCAAAATATGGATCTTTAGTACCTGACTGACCTATTGTTATATCCAAAAAACCTGGCTCAATATAACGAAAATAAGTGTGCGTGTGTCCGCTGAAATTTGCTTTGGCTCCGTATTTATATAATGTATCGCGATATGCATAATTATAATACATCGGTTCAAAAAATAAAGGTACGTGTCCAAAACAGAATTTGTTTTCATGTTCACTATCATCTAATAAAGTTGCAATATTTGCCAAAGAACTATTAGTTATTCTGTAAAAATCTTCCTTGCATTTAGTTGTATCATAAGGATGATTCACATTATTAGTTATAATGAACCTGCTACTATCGTAATCTATGTAATAATCCCATGCAGTTTCGGCTCCGATTCCCGTTAGAGAACTATCCCAAAAAGGATTTATAAACTCCAGATAATCATACATATAATCACAGTTTGGGTGATTATATTTAAACTCATGATTGCCGGGTACGAGAAAGACTGGAATTTCATGATTTAACATTCCTGCCGTATCATCATACATAATAAAATTATAAAATTTCTGCATGTCATAAGACCAATCATAAGCATCACCGCAGATAATAATGAAATCCGGCTTAGGCGTTCTGTTTGCCAATGTGTTGAATATTGCTGTAATCATTATGTCGTTCTTATTTCCTTCTGGATCTTCATCCCAATCATAATGCGTGTCCGAGAGAACAGCAAAGCGGATTGTATCTCCCGGTGATTGATTGTCGAGCAATGATTTTGCATGGTCATATAATGTTGTTGATTGAGCATTGTAACTGCAGAAAAGCAGTACAATAATAACGATAAAATATTTTATTGCTTTCATTTTTTTCTCCGAATTATTTTGTTCGATTAATTAACTAATAGCTTAAATGTATAATTTTTATTTGAAATATTAATCTCAAATAAATATACGCCCGTTATCAGAAAAGAAACATCCAGTTCAATGGATTTATAATCAGTTTGAATATTAATATTTGTAATTGTGCTAATTAATTTACCTGATATGCCATAAATATTTATGATTGGGTAATCGGCTAATTCGTCATCGAATTTTATTTTCAAGATACCGTCTTTCAACGTATATTTGAACTCATCATTCTTTGTTTCTTTAACATCAGTTGCTTTCCATTTTGGTCTAAGTAAAGTTAAATAACCAGGATATTGTCCCCAAGCAGCGATATAGTCATCCTTAGAAATATCTATGGCTGTTTGAGCGGAATATGGATATTCGTATTCCAAGGAATCTCCTTCTATATTCCATACGATTATCTTGTTTGGATCAAAGTCATCGTTGTCAAAATATCCGTAAATCAAATATTTGGAATCATTGGTGAAAACTCTTTTTCCTACTCCTCTGTCAACAACATTTTCTTCTTCATAATATTTTAAAGTTTTTATTAACTCTAAATTCTTTAAATCATAAAAATACATATTTTCTTTGTTGGCAATCCCTAACATTTGCCCATCGGGAGAGTAACCAAAATTATAAAATGAATTTTTGTTTGGATCTTCAAAAATTTTTATTTCTTCATAAGTAATCAAATTCATAAAGATTGCTGTTAAATAAGTCCCACGAAAATCGTTAAAACAGAAATATTTTCCATCAGGGGATATTCGCAGATTACTTGCATAATAATACCTCCCGACAAAAGTTTTAATAATCTCTTTTGTTGCTATATCAATTACGAGAATCTGAGGTTCGTCCAGACCCATTTTTCCTGTTGTTGTGATAATTCGTTTTCCATCGGGGGTTATTTCCGCTTCCTCTCCGTATTTTAATGTAAAGAGCGTGTCTCCGGTGTTAACATCCCAGAACATAGTATAATTATTTCCTGATACAACTATAGTATCTCCAGTTGGTGAAATACTTAGATGATTCATTAGTGGTCGGTTCAATGAGAAAGTATCGATAATCAATCCAGTTAATGTTTCGATTTTATATACAAATCCTTCTCCAATACCATCTAATTGAGCAAATAGATACTGACCGTCGGGGCTGCACTTAACTGATTCGATATATTTAATCTTTTTGCTCCAGACAGTGTCGGATAGTGGCTCCTGCGAAAGTAATTGAAGATTAGTTCCTGCTGTTAGCAGTAGGAATGAAAAGAATGAAAGAATTGCTTTTTTCATAACGAACTCCATTCAAATATTAGAAAAAATTTATATAATAAAAATTATTCGCTCATTAATATTTTCAAAAATCAGATACAAAATTCATTAATTATCTTGAAGTGATAACAACTCTGAATAAATTTACAAAAAATAATAATAATAAACAAAAAAATAATTTAGAGAATTGCAGGTATTGACAATATTTTCGTACAAAATTGCAGATATTGACAATTATTTTGAAGTTTTTAGGGGCTATGTCGTACATTAATTTACAATCTTAAATCTGTTGAACTTCTATCCCAAAATATTCATATTAAGAAATTATTCTGAATGGGTAAAAATATATCTGAAACACTAAATGAATCATAAAGAACAAGGTGTCGGAAACTGACACCTTGATTTGTTATTCAATAACAAAAGGTTGAATCCGAATCTATTTGTTACATCCAATTTATAAATTTTGATAATTTTGCAATTCTAATTAAATTTGTAAACTTGAATTCACGTTAAAAAAGATTAGGTCGCAGATATTTATGAATACAATGAATACTTTTTTAATGAACCTCCAACTATTAAGTAATGACGGAATGTCTATTGCTAACAAGGTATTTTGGGATTATGAAAACCAATGGGATAAAGAAAATGCGAATCCCAAAACCTTTTGTAAAATAATGGCAAGTGATGAATTACGTGAAAAATTCAAACAAGACTTTCGTGAACAACTGAATAAAATGTTAATGAAAGAAACCGATTACGATAAACTTCAAAACTTGATAACACTAGCCGATGAACTTCAAAAGGTTGATGAAGGTTTGGAAGAATAAGGATTGATAAATTTAAAAGGGCAATGATTATGGAAAATAAACCGGAAATGATTATAGTCAATTATCAGCTAACTGATCAAGATTATAAAAATATTATGACTAGAACATTTTACAAATTGTGGTGGGTCGGACTAATAATAATTGGTTTTTTATTAGGTAGTGGTTATTTATTAGTAATAAATACTGCTGATTCTACGGTTCAAAAGATATTATCAAAGGAAATTATAAAAAGCCAATTTTATGATTATAAGGAAAAGCTTCTATCACAAGCGTCTATTGATATAAATCAAGCAAAGAAATTTTTTATTAATGAAATAAAAAAATACGAAAAATTACCTTATAATTTATCAGACAATAGTTTAAAATTATTTGATACAACAGGTAAAGTTTTAATTTTGGAATATGGAACAGGACTTACAAACACTCCAATTTATTTCAAGGAACATTTTAATTCTATCCCAAATATACATGTTTCATTATCAGATCCATCGTATTTAAATAATAAATTATTCCAATATCCAATTAACATAAAATTTGCAAGTAAAAATCAATTTTTAGTAACTTTAAGTACAAATCGAGTAATTGGTATTACATCTAGAATAAAAATTAATTGGTTCGCAATAGGTAATTAAAAAATAAAAATTATAATAACAATAACAAAGATAATAATCTTAAAAAAAAAATTAATCTTCAAAGCAAAGATTATAACTGCTGATTTGTTTTTAGGTAAGGAAATGCTGTTTACAGTGAATTTCGTCAGAAATGACGAAAAAGTATAATTGAATACGTTTGGTCAGTTCACAACCTATGAATCTTTTTCTTGTTAATAACTGATAATTAGTTAACGGTGAAAAAGACAGATTTTGAAATTTATGATGTGAAAAAAATAAAAAATAGAAACAGAAAAGCATATTCAAAATTTCGAAAAATAAAAACTAATTTTTTCATTAGCTTTTTGAAGTTAAATGCTGCTG
>JAZDIP010000062.1:0-5540 GCA_043804925.1 bacterium
ACATTCTAAATTTAAAAAAAAATCAGCTTAATCAACGGTTCAGACATTTGCCTGAAATAGTTCAATCACTGCGGGATAAATTCTCTGTGTAGCTCTGTGTTTCCTCCGTGGAACTCTGTGTAACTGCCTTCCATTCTACATTTTACATTTTACATTCTACATTTTAAAAAAATCAGCTTAATCAACGGTTCCGACATTTGCGTGAAATAGTTCAATCCCTATCGGGATAATTCCTCTGTGTAGCTCTGTGTTTCCTTCGTGTATATCCGTGAAACTGCCTTCCATTCTACATTCTACATTTTACATTCTACATTTAAAAAAAAATCAGCTTAATCAACGGTTCAGACATTTGCCTGAAATAGTTCAATCACTGCGGGATAAATTCTCTGTGTAGCTCTGTGTTTCCTCCGTGGAACTCTGTGTAACTGCCTTTCATTCTACTTTTTACATTGACAAAAAAATCAGCTTCCATCACCGGTTCAGACTTCTTCCTTTTTCCCTTTTCCCATCATTTAACTTATTAAACTAATTAAACTCATTAAACTCATATAACTGTTTTAAACTTGATGTACCTTAATAATATTTTCCGGCATTAACTTATTTGCTGTCAAACCTGCTACAAAGACAATGTGGTCGCCATTGTTGATAATTCCGAGATGTTTCACTATACCGGAAAACTGTTCAAATATATTTTCATGGGAGAATTCGGAAGGCACAATAATAGCTTTTACTCCCCAAACAAAAGATTCCATTCTTCTTTGTACCTGTGGGCTGTCCGTTAAAACGATTATCGGTTGATGAGGACGGTATTTTGCAATATTTTTTGCTGTATAACCGGAACTTGTGTAAGCAACGATGGCCGATGCATTAATTTGTTCTGCGATTACAACGGATGCTTTACCGAAGGCATCTGAGATGTTTTGTTTGATGTCTTTTGGTATCTCAAACTCATTCATTCTATTAACATATTTTTCTTCTATCACTCTTATTATTTTGTCCATATACCGGACAGCATCATTAGGGAATTGCCCAACGCTTGTTTCTCCACTGAGCATTACACAATCGCAACCGTCTAAAACGGCATTTGCAACATCACTTGCTTCTGCACGTGTAGGACGGGGATTATTAATCATTGATTCGAGCATTTGAGTGGCAATGATGGCAGGTTTACCATGATAGTTACATTTTTTTATTATCTCTTTTTGGACAACCGGGACTTCTTCGGCAGGCATTTCCAGACCTAAATCACCACGTGCAACCATGATTGAATCCGACTCGTTTATTATGGCATCTATGTTCGCATAAGCTTCGGGGCGTTCGATTTTCGAAATAATCGGAACTGTATTCCCGAAAATTTTCATTGCTGTCTGTAATTCAAGAACATCTCTTTCGGAACGGACAAATGACAGAGCAACAGCATCAATGCCTGCTTTAAGTCCGAATTTCAAATCTTCGATATCTTTTTGACTTAACGAAGGAGCTGAACTCGATACTCCGGGAGCTATTATACCTTTATTATCCTTAAGAATTCCGCCCTTGATTACTTCGGTAATAATATCATTTCCTTGAATCTTTTTCACTTTTAAAATTATATAACCGTCATCAAGAAGCAATGTATTACCGGCAGAAAGTTCATTCTTCAAATTTGTATATGGAGTAGAAACTATCTTGTTATTTCCATGTACGTTTGTATCAGTTGTGATGATAAATTCCTGTCCGTTTTCAAGTATAGCCGAACCATTTAATAATGTTCCTGTGCGAATCTTCGGTCCCTGTAAATCCTGAAGAATAGCTACAGGTTTACCGGTAATTTCTGATGCTTGCCTGATATCGTTAATATTTTTCAAATGGTCTTCGTGAGTGCCATGGGAAAAGTTCAGCCGTGCGGAATCCATTCCTGATTCAACTAACTTAATAAGTTTTTTGACTCCTCTTGTCGAAGGACCTATCGTACATACTATCTTTGTTTTTCGCATTTTTTCAGCTTTATTTTATTATGTTAGCAGTTAGTTTTATATAATGTCTAACTGCTAACTTAAAAAGCAACAGCTTCTTTAATAATTTTCTTCTTTAACCTGAAAATATGCTTGTGGATGAAGACAAGCGGGACACTGTTTGGGAGCCGAATCGCCTTCGTGTACATATCCGCAATTAGTGCATTTCCAGAAAACTTTTCCATCCTTTTTAAAGACATTACCATCTTCAATATTTTTTAATAATTTCAAATATCTTTTTTCATGTTCTGCCTCGACTCTTGCTATCAAAGTCCATGCGGCGGCGATTTCATTGAAACCTTCTTCCTTTGCTATTTTTGCAAATTCAGGATAAAGTTCAGTCCATTCTTCATTCTCACCTGCAGCAGCACCCTTAAGGTTTTCGGTTGTTGTACCTATCTTTCCTGCAGGATAAGTGGCTGTAATTTCCACCATCCTTCCTTCAAGAAATTTGAAAAACCTTTTGGCATGTTCTTTTTCCTGTAAAGCCGTTTCGCTGAAAATGTTGGCGATTTGCTCATAACCTTCATTTTTAGCAACTTTTGCAAAAAACTCGTAACGGTTTCTTGCCTGAGATTCTCCGGCAAACGATTTCAATAAATTTTGTTCTGTTTTACTTCCGGCTAATTCCATTTTATTTCTCCATAAATTAAAAAACAAATATATTTTTTTTAAAGATATAATTTTTCTTTCAATTCTCAAAATTTCTTTTTTCATGATTTGTTTTTCATCTTTAATAATGTCTATCAAGAAATTTACAAATTATATCGTAACATGTTCTGTTTACCCGAATAGACCGTTACCAATTAATTAATTATATAAAATGAAATATAATCAGAAACGTTTTTAAAATATAAATTTAGAACGACAATTATGTTTAAAATAACTAAAGAAAAAATTACTATAAAAAAATTCATATTTGTATCTTTAGGTTCAATATCTTTAGGTCTGGGAGTTATTGGTTTGTTTTTACCGGTATTGCCTACAACCCCATTTTTACTTTTGACAGCATGGTTTTATGCAAAAAGCTCACAAAGAATGTATTTTTGGTTGCTTAACAATAAATATTTTGGCAGATATATAAAAAGATACAGAGAGGGATTGGGTATTCCGCTTAAAACAAAAATCATTGCTCTTAGCTCTCTTTGGATAACTATTTTAACTTCGATAATATTTTTTATACCTTCTGCTATTATAAAAATATTACTCTTGGTAATAGCTTTTGCTGTAACTTATCATATTCTGAGCCGTCCGACTTTTAGGGGGGTATAGGTTGAATTAATGGATTTCCAAATGCAACAAAAAATGAAAAAAACTATTATTGTCGGGGCAGGAATTGCTGGAATTACAGCAGCAGTTGAACTGTCAAAGAACAATATAACACCAATTGTTTTAGAGGAAAGAAAATTTCCGGGTGGCAGAACATTTTCATTCAAAGATGATTTTACTGGAGATATTATTGATAACGGGCAGCACCTTCTAATGGGTGCTTATGTTAACTTCTTAAATTTGTTGGATACTTTGGGAACTGCTGAAAAATTATTATTTACAAAGGGGATAAGAATACCTTTTATTGATAAATATTCTGAAAGCTCTCTTTTTAATACTGAAATTTTCCCCGGAAAATCAGGACTTCTTTTTGCTATGATTAATTTTAAAGGATTATCTTTATTTAGTAAATGGAAAGCAATTAAATTTTTAATAAGTATAGGAACCGGTAAAAAGGAATTCATCCAATATAGTGTTTCCGAGTTATTTGACCAATATCAGATATCAGATGAATTGATTAAACGATTTTTTGAACCTCTTTGCCTTGCCACAATGAATGCAAAATCCGAAAACGCATCAGCAAATATATTTATTCAGGTTATAAAAAAAGCACTTTTTTCAAAAGGTGATTATTCTAAACTTATTTATCCAGGTGCCGGACTTTCCGAACTTATTAAACCTTTTGAAGAAATAATAAAAAAGGTTGGGGGAGAAGTCCATTACAGTACCGGTATAGAAGAAATAATGGCAGACAAAAATAAAATATTGGCTGTAAAAAGTAAATCGCAAACATTTCTTGCAGATTATTATATTTTTGCTATTCCTGCAAATAAGTTATCGTCCATTGTAAATGGGAGTCATTCGTTATCAAATGTTATAAAATTACAGGAATTCCAGTATTCTCCAATTATTTCTATTTATTTGTGGTATGACAGAGAATTCATTAAATCAAAAATCACAGCTGTTATAGATTCCAATATTCAATGGATTTTCAATAAACGGAGAATTTACCATGACATAGACTATAATAAAGATATGCCCGGTCATTATGCGGTAACCATCAGTGGGGCAGATGACCTTATCAATCTTCCAAAAGACCTGATTCTTCAAACCTGTTTAGATGAAATCGGCAGAATATTTCCTGAAAGTAAAAAATCCGAATTGAAGCATTCTGTAGTAATTAAAGAAAAAAATGCTACAGTTTTGCTCAATCCCGATTCATTAAAATATAGAAAATCCGGGAATAGCAATTATAAAAACTTATTTTTTGCTGGTGATTGGACAGATACAGGTTTGCCTGCAACGATAGAAAGCGCATGCCTCAGCGGTATCAAAGCCGCACAAAAAATAATGAACTTTGCCGGATAAATCATTACTTTTTATTTTTTTCAGTTTTATTAAAATTTCTATTTTTTAGAGGTTTAAGAATATTTCCCCATTAAATTTAAAAATATTCTCTTTAAATTCATATAAAACTTTCGTAAATTTACAATCCAGATAATTTTCGAAAAATAATTAATAAATATTTGTCAATTAAAAATAAAGGTAACATTATGGCATTTAAAGAAAAATACTCAGTGGAAGAGTGGAAGAAATTACAGTATGCACTGTTATGGGTTTTTGATGCAGTAGCCGGAGCTGACAACAAAATTGATAAAAAAGAACAAAAAGCATTAGGCAAAATTGTTGATAATTCCGGTAAATTCTTCAATGACCTTGCCCGTGAATTATTTATGGAGGTTAAAGATAATTTTGATCAATTCCATAATGAATTTGAAAAACTTGGTGTTAAAGAAGAACAAGGTCTTAAGGAGGTAGCCATTTTGCTCAAAGGAAGGGTCTTAGATGAAACTGCTCTAAATTATAAAAAGACTTTAATTGCTATCGGAGTGTTAATTGGACATTCATCAGGGAGTTTATTCGGTTCTAAACTTAGCGATGAAGAAGTCGCCCAGGTGAAAAGAGTTGGTGAATTGCTTGAAGTGTCCGTAGGCGACCTCGAAAAATCACCCAACTTACAGCAAATTATTCAAAGTCTGAATGTATAATTCGACTTTTAATTTTTTTACTTAAAAAAAGGGCTTCACAATTTGTGAAGCCCTTTTGCTTTTTACTTTTTGAAAATTATTATTTGATAACTCTCAACTGTCTTGTCAACATCATATTTCCGGATTTCAGTACTATGGTATATAAGCCGCTGTTTACACTGCTCATATCCATTTCCATCACTCCGTTGCTGATTTCATATTTGACTTCTATGTTTCTGCCATTGACGTC
>JAZDIP010000063.1:0-53439 GCA_043804925.1 bacterium
CTGAAAAAGAAGGATGGGAATTTGAGATTATGTCAGATGGAAGCGAATGTCTATAAGGTATTTAAACTTGCTGGATTTACAGCTATATTCAACATTTATGAGACAGAAGATGAGGCGTTAAATAGTTGAAAGTTTATAAAGTTATAAAGTTTATAAAGTTATAAAGTGGGAAAACGATGAAGATTGAACGGTTTGAAGATATTATTGCTTAGCAAAAATCTAAGGTTTTTACTGTGGATATTTATAATTTATTTTCTGCAAGTAAAGATTTTAGTTTTCGCGACCAAATTTGTAGGGCTTCAGTTTCCATTATGAATAATATAGCAGAAGGTTTCGAGCGGAAAACAAACAATGAATTCAAGCAGTTTTTGTACATAGCAAAAGGTTCTTGTGGTGAAGTTCGTTCAATGCTTTATCTGGCAAAAGAGTTTAATAAAATTACAGAAAAAGATTTCGAAAAACTTTTTGTTCAATCTGAAGAGATTTCTAAAATGCTTTCAGGCTTCATCAAAACTTTATGAACTTTACAAACTTTATGAACTTTACAAACTTTACAAACTAAATCCCAGAATATTGCTTTTTATAATATTCCATGTACTCTCCCGAACGAACATTTTTACACCAATCGGGATTGTCGAGATACCATTGTATTGTTGACTTCAAACCGTCTTCGAGATTTGTTTTTCGTCTCCAGCCAAGTTCTTTTTCTATTTTTGTACTGTCAATGGCATATCGTCTGTCATGCCCGGGACGGTCTTTGACAAATTCAATTAAAGTATCTGGTTTGTTTAATATCCCTAAAATAGTTGTTACAATTTCAATATTCGGTTTTTCGGTTCTGCCACCGACATTATAAACTTCACCTGATTTCCCATTTTTATATACTGACCAGACAGCAGAGCAATGGTCTTCGACATAAATCCAGTCACGCACATTCATACCATCACCATAAACAGGAAGTTTTTTTCCTTCGAGAGCATTTAAAATCATAAGTGGTATTAACTTTTCAGGAAATTGATATGGTCCATAATTATTCGAGCATCTTGTAATCAGCGCATTAATTCCAAAAGTATTGACAAAAGCGAGAACAAGATGGTCAGCCGATGCCTTCGATGCAGAATATGGAGAGCGTGGTTCCAATGGAGTTGTTTCAGTAAAGTAACCTTCAGTACCTAATGAACCATAAACTTCATCAGTTGAAACCTGCAAAAAACGGGACAATTTATAGTCCCTTGCGGCTTCCAGCAAAGTCAATGTACCAATAATGTTGGTATCAATGAAAGGTCGGGCTTCAATTATGGAACGGTCAACATGAGATTCGGCGGCAAAGTTAATTATTCCAGAAATATTCTCAGTTTCAATTAGTTTCCTGACCAACTTTGCATCTTCAATCCTACCATGAACGAATTTATAATTCGGATGATTTTCAAAATCTCTAAGGTTCTCAAGATTCCCTGCATAAGTCAAAGCATCCAGATTAATAATCCTTAAATCCTGTCTGCCGTCTGCTGTTTTCTGACTTCTGACTTCAGTCTTCTGACTTCTGTCTTCTTGAGTTAGTCGAAGGACATACCGGATAAAATTACTCCCGATAAATCCCGCACCACCTGTTACTAAAATTGTTTCTGCCATAAATACTTTATATAAGTTTATATTCTATTTTATTTAAAACAACCAATAAGGATATTTATTTTTTTAAAAATCCATCTTTCTTCCCGAAAGCTTGAGTATCGTTGCCGCAATGCTTGGCAATGAATCGGAAAAGGGAGAAATAATTAAATCAGCATCAATACTTTCTTTCAAATATGGATTACCAAAAAGAATTGCAATTTTCTTTTTACCTTCCGAAAGTTTTTGGTAAGCATGCATAATCCCGTCAGGAACCTTCATAGATTGATAAGCAGACGGCTTGAAGAAAAATGCAAAAAGCATTATATCAGCTTTCTGAATTCCAAATTTTAATCCTGCTAAATCTTTTTCCTGAATATCTTTATCAATAAATCCAAAGTCGCAGTCGTTTTCTATTGCCTGTCCAAGAATTCTAAAAAATGATGTTGGAATGTCAAGATCATCAGTTTGTAAAAATGCAAAACCACCGACACGAAATTTTTCATTTAAAGGAATTAAATGTTCATCACCTAAAATTTCCAATGCATCGTAAGCGGCAGACAAAGCTATTTTTTCGTGCTCAAAAAATGAAATTTCAATTTCTACTGATTTTCTGTCAAATAAACCGCACCATTCTTTGGCATCAAGAATTCTATTGACAGATGAAAATAATTGTTCTTTTAATTCAGAATGATTATCAATATACTTTTCTAAAATATCAATAGCATATAAAGGATTTTCAGGTAATAGAAGAATATCATTTCCTGCATTGAATGCTTTGATTATGATTTCTTCTTCTGAAAATAGGGTTGCTAATGATTTCATATCGAGAGCATCTGTAAGAATTAGCCCATTGTATTTTAATTCTTCTCTCAACAGTTCAGTAATTATTTTTCTTGACAAACTTGCCGGAATTCCCGATTCATCCAACGATGATACTGAAAGATGACCTACCATAATTGACTTCACATCATTTTGAATAGCATGAATAAAGGGTTTCAACTCCAAATCATTAATTCGTTTCTTGTCATGTTTTAACACAGGTAATTCAGAATGTGAATCCTTATCAGTATCACCATGTCCTGGAAAATGTTTTGCACAAGTGAGAACATTTTGATTGTGATGTCCTCTGATATATTCCGATAAATGATTTTGCACAATATTCAAATTATCACCAAACGACCTTATATTGATTATTGGATTGTTAGGATTTGAATTTATATCGCAGACAGGAGCTAAATTCCAATTAACACCTATACTCTTTGCTTCTTTCGCAATTGCCTCAGAACATTTTAATGTGTGTTCGGGATTTCCTGACTTTCCAAGTGCCATAGCCTGAGGAAAAGCTGTGCCATTTTCAAGTCGCATCGGCAATCCAAATTCATAATCAGCACAAAAAAGTAAAGGAATTTCAGCCAAACTTTGCAAAACAGTAATCATTGATTTTACATTACCCATATTCCCCTGAAAGACACAGAAGCCGCCGATTCCTTCTTCAACAAGCTTATGTATTGATTGTTGATACTCTTTGTCTTTATAGTATTCTTCAGCAGAAATTCTTGGAAAAACAACCTGTGCGGAAAGTTTCCTTATACTAAGTAATTCGATATTTATATGTTCTTTTTTCATGCTTACAATAATAATACTTGGTCATTAAGTTATTTATAAGAAAATTTAAACGCAAAGTTCGCCAAGTTTAACGCTGAGTTTCGCAAAGAAATTTTGGTGTCCAGCTTTAGTAGGATTGACAAAATCATTTTCCCATCTCCGTGAAACTCTGTGTCTTCTCAGCGTATCTCTGTGTAATAAATTCTTCTGTCCAGTCTATTGTCTATAGCTTCAACTTAAAATTTAAAACTTAAAATTTAAAATTTCCCTTTTTCCTTATCCTTCTAACTCACACTTAACACTCAACACTCAACACTTATAACTACATTCCCCCCTTCAAAATTCTGAACTTTCAAACGCAACTCATCGCTTATTCTCTTTGGTGTTTTTTTAACAGGGTCAACATGAGCAAGTGTAGCTGAAGCACTTGCAAGAATTAAACCATTCTTTAATCTGATAATATTTCTAAAAGAAAACGATGAATTCCTGATTTCTGATATTCTTGTCAGCACTTCGAATTCATCATTGAATACAGCCGCATTGAAATAATCAAGTTCTGCATGTACTGACATAAAAAGTAATTCATTAATCAAACTATCAGGATTTAAACCAACTCCAAGATTTCTGAAATATTCGATGCGTGCCTCTTCAAGCCAAAAGAAATACTGAAGATTGTGAACTACACGATACGAATCAACCTCCGCAAATTTTACACGTCCTTTAGTCACGGATTTAAAAAGTCTGCTTTCTTCTTCCAATTCTTTAAGCCATTCTTCCCTTGTTTTATTCATCAACATCCACCTCGTTTACATCAGTACCTTCAAGTTCCAAAAGTTCTTCTATTTTTTTATTTACCTTAGTATGCTTTATATAAAATTTTGTATAGGAATTATCATCTCCTTTTTCAAGAAAGGTTTTGAATAACTTAATGTCTTCTTTAAGTTCAAAAATGATTTCTTTCAATGAGAATAAATATTCGAAATCCTCTTTTTTCAAGTATTTTGATTTGTTAAATTTTGCCAAATGGTCATTAATATTATTTAGTTGTTTATCCAAAGTAAACAAAGCACTTTCAAATACCTCATAATTTTCGAGATTATCTACATTATCATTCATTAATGTGATTGTCAGGTAAGTTTGGAACAGATTTGTCGTAACCAACAAGCTGACGGTTTCCATTAATTTCTCACCGTTTAAAGTATCTATACCCTTTTGTGCATAAATAGTATTCTGGCAAAAAATTACTGTACTTATTGCAAAAATCATTAAATATTTTTTTTTGTGTTTTCATCATTACACCATAATATAAACATCATTATATATATTTTTCCAAAACTGTTTTTATGACATCTGCCGCTTTTATTGTTAGCTCTTTTGTTATTTGAAAATGAAAAACTGCCCTGAATGTATTATGACCGAACTGAATTATTTTAACACCATTTTTTTTACATTCTTCTTCAAATACGGCAGAATTGATTTTATTGCTATGTTTAAAAATAACAATATTTGTTTGAATTCTTGAAAAGTCAACTTCAATATACTCAGATTCATTAATTTTTTCTGCAAACAATTTTGCGTTGGCATGAGTTTTCGGAAGAAGCCGAAAATGATTTTTAATAGCAAAAAGCCCCGCAGAAGCAATGATTCCGACTTGCCTCATACCTCCTCCCATGACTTTTCTGAATCTTCTTGCCAAATAAATATTACCTTTAGTGCTTGCAATTAAAGAACCAATTGGAGCCCCAAGCCCTTTTGAAAGACATACGGAAACAGTATCGAAAGGTTCGGCATAATCTTTTAAGGGAATACCGGTTGCCGCAGATGCTTCCCAAAGCCGGGCACCATCGCAGTGAAATTTTAAATTATTTCTTTTTACTGCTTCTGCAATCATCCTGATATTATCCAAAGGAATAATTGTACCACCATGCCTGTTGTGAGTATTTTCAATGCAAACCAAAGAGACATGAGGATAATGTTCATTATCTGGGTGAATGCAATTATCTATATCTTTCAAGTCAAAGATACCCTTGTCTGTTTTAATCTGTTTTAGTTGTACTCCTGAGAGAACTGATGGAGCTGCACCTTCATAGTGAAATATATGCGAATCCGCTTCGACAATAACTTCATCAGCAGGTTTTGTCAAAATGTGCAATGAAATCTGATTTGCCATTACCCCCGATGCAACAAAGACAGCAGCTTCCTTTCCAAGTAAATCTGCAACATACTCCTCAAGTTCATTTACTGTCGGGTCTTCGCCAAAAACATCATCTCCGACTTTTGCATTAGCTATTACATTCCTCATCTCCTCAGTGGGAACAGTAGCAGTATCACTCCTAATATCAATTATATCATTCATATTCTTAAATTAAAAGATTTATATAACTTATGTGGAAATAACTTACGGATAAGAATTCGCCACCCCACATAACCAAACCAATCGAAACCGGTATCGAAAGATTATCATCCATTTTCAGCATTGTTGACGCCGCTTCGGCTATACCACCAACGAATGCTGCTATGATACCAAAGAAAAAATATGTCCATGGTGCTGATAAAACCGTTCCAATTATCAAGATAACTAAAATAGCAGTAATCCAAAAAGCACATGTACCTTCCCAGCTTTTCCTGACAAACAACGGATGTCTCCCATATCTTCTACCAATTAGTGCTGAACTGATATCCGAAATAATCAAAATTGTAAATCCTGTAACGACGAATATCTTCGGAAAAATCAGGACGCATATAACAGCCGAAATAAGTACCCATGTTGCTCCATTAAGCGTAAAAACATCATAATATTCATGGGGCCTTAAGATTTTTCCAAAATATTTATGAAAAAAATCTCTAAATTTACTTTTTTTCCTGCTGGCAAAATCGATTATTATTGATATTATTGTAAGCGGGATGAGCAACCAAAGTGCAAGTTCTTTGGTTATAAATGAATAGACAATTGGAATAGAAAGAGAAATCATGTGAATGCTTTTTCTTACGACCTCCTGCTTATATGGAATTTCATATTCTTTTGTCATAAAATTTTTTAAAATTTATGTTAAAATTAAAATCATTTGCAAAAATCAATATAGGTCTTGAAGTTCTTTATAAAAGACAAGACGGCTACCATGAGATAAACACTATCTTTTCAAGGATAGGTTTAGCCGATGAAATCCTCATTGAACAAAATAAAGAACTAATTGTCGATTGTTTTCCTTCATTAGAATTACATCAACAACAAAATCTCGCTTATAAATCAGGCAAATTAATTCAAAAATATTTTGCCTGCAAATCTAAAGGTGCAAAAATTCAAATATATAAAAATATTCCTTTAGGCGGAGGGCTCGGTGGTGGAAGTTCAAATGCCTCAACTGTTCTTACAGGATTGAATAAACTTTGGCAACTTAATGCTTCTGCTCAGGAACTACACGACTTAGCTTCACAGTTAGGAGCTGATGTCCCATTCTTTCTCGGAGCCGATTTTGCAGTTGGAAAAGGAATAGGAGAAAAACTTGATTTCTTCAATTTTAGTTTGCCTTATCATTTGTTTTTAGTTATGCCGAATTTTAATATTGATACATCCTGGGCTTATTCTCAATTAAATCGGAAATATAAAATTATTGAAGGTTCAGACCTAAAGAACATTCTTATAGAAAATATTAATAGACCTGAAAAACTCAGAGAATTAATTAAAAATGCCTTTGAAGATATTGTTTTTGAAAAATACCCGGTATTGTCAGATATAAAGAATGACCTTTATAAATCAGGTGCAGTGTTTGCCTTAATGAGCGGGAGTGGTTCTAGTATTTACGGATTCTTTGATGATGAAGATAATTTAAATAATGCAAAATCACAATTCAATAAATATCAAACATTTTCATCTTTACAAAATCATATAAATAAATAATTATTATTAATTTTAAAAAGCTACTTATGAAACATATTGAATTTTTTATTTTTTTTGGGATTGTAATTATAATTTATTCAGCAATTAACTATTATATTTTTGCCCGTGGTGCTCAGGCATTACCTTCTTTACCATGGTTCAAAATCAGCTATAATATTTTATTTGGTTTTCTGTTCTCATCTTTCATAATCCATGTCATACTCGTTAGACTCTACCCATCATCCTTATGCAGTATTTTCACCTGGTCCGGATTCTTTTGGATGGGTGCGATGATGTATTTTTTTCTTGGAGTATTACTAATTGATATTTTTCGATTAGTCAATCACTTTTTCCCATTTTTCCCTGAGTTTTTATATAAAAATTACTCTTTAACGAAGCAAATAACTGCTGGAATAATGCTCCTTGGAGTTTTGATTACATTAATAACCGGCTATATAAATGCATCATACCCGCAATTAAAGCACTTAAATATTACTATAAATAAAAAAGTCGGCGGATTAAATAAATTAAGGATTGTAGCCGCATCCGACATACATCTTGGCAGTATTATTAATAAAAAAGATTCGCAAAAACTCGTTGATAGAATAAATGCCTTAAATCCTGATTTAATTCTGTTTCCGGGAGATATTCTTGATGAATCAGTCGAACCCGTGCTTAAATTTAAATCGGACGAACCATTTAAAAACCTGAAATCAAAATATGGTGTATTTGCTGTAACCGGCAACCATGAATACATTAGTGGTATAGGAACAACCGCCCCGCATCTTGAATCCTTAGGTATATCCTTACTCCAAGATAGTGTCGCTTTAATTAATAATGAAATATACATAGTTGGTCGAAAGGATAGGGCAAGCAAACAATTTGCCAAACAAAACCGTAAACCTTTGGATGAAATCATGAACGGTATTGACAAAACAAAACCTATAATTCTAATGGACCATCAGCCGATAGGACTTGGTGAGGCAGAACAAAACGGTGTTGACTTTCAGCTATCAGGACACACTCACCACGGACAGCTTTGGCCCATAAGCTACATCACTAATAAAATATATGAGGTTAGTTGGTGTTATCTGAAAAAGGGAAATACACAATATTACATTTCGAGCGGTTACGGTACATGGGGACCACCTGTCAGGATTGGCAATCATCCTGAGTTGCTATTGATTGAATTGGAGTTTGGGGAATAAAACTAACATTTACAATAAAAAAATTCGAAATTCAAATTCTCATACTGAATAAAGGGGATTTCATTTGGATTTATGAAAAAAATCGTACTAAATGCTTGATTTTATTTGTCTGACTTCCCGAAATATTTTTATTTTGGTCAGTTATGATTTTACACACTATCATTAATGAAGTACCAAAATAATTTTATTACAGATTAATTATTATTTTTGTTTTTTCCAATTTATTTTGTAATTTACTTTTTTAAAAATTCATTCATTCCTGCAGCAGAGGATAAATCTTTTAAAATAGTTTTCGGGGGAAAATTGTTTTTTAATTAAAATTTGAAATAATTATTTGTTGTAATATTTATGGAGTAACTTTATGAAGTCATTCTTGATTATTTTAATATCTGTCGTATTATTTGCCTTTGTCAGTTGCAAAAAAGATGAAACTGTTAAAGGAGATGCTGCAAAAAGCACTACCAATAATAATGAAAAAGTCGGCATCGAAACAGCATCTGAAATCAATGATTTCACACCTCAATTACCTTACGAATTGAAAGAAGATGGACTCTATGTCTATATTGACGGTCCAGACAAGAAGGAAAGAGTGGACAAGTTCTGCTTTAATTATCTTCAAAAGAATTATAAATATATTAGAATTCCATCTAATCGTGATAAAATAGTTACCGAAGATGGTCCAAAAACTTATCAGAATTGCAAAGTATGGCGTTCCTGCGAAAGTAACCTTGGTAAACCATCATTATACGAACTTGGCTATGAGCGGCATGAAGAACGTGAGATCAAACCTGAAGACAATAGGTTTGGGCGAAAAAAAATTGTAGAGAAAAAATGGGAAGACCGTGAAAAAAGATTGTATGAGGAAAGTAACTATGATTATATTCTTGATAAATATTTCACTCAAATGTCACCGGATGAATTCAGGAAAAACGGTATTGTAATCATTGGTAAACATATTTCAAGAGTAGTGATTAAAACAGTTGAGCATATGCCAAAACACAGGCAAAAAATCTTAGTAAGATATGAGAAAATCAGGTATGATTGCAATGGAAATGAAATAAAGAAATACCAACTTGAGCCAAAAGTTGTAGCCAACTTCAAGAGAATCAATTTTAAAGAAAACATATTTGAATTTATCGAAGAAGAACCTCTGCCGAAGGATGCAAGGTATCTTTCCGATGATGAGTTTACAAGACTTTGCGAAAATATTCATCAGTTTATTCCAAGGGAATTCGATAAAACTATACATACTACTCATACTTATAGACCGGGATATTACCTGATTGAATATTATAACGGAAATGTATTGTGTGACTACCAATGTGTTAAATTAGGCAGTAAAGGTAATCCTCCACCTTCGTGGAATGCATTAAGCTTTGACGAACCGGAGTCAATTGATGAAGGTTTTGCTTCTGAAAAACCTGAAAAATATGTGTTAATATTAGCTCAAACCAAGGATATTCCTTCTGCAGAACATTATATCAACAAGAAAGCACCTTATCCATTGGTGATTTTGCCATTCAAGAAAAATGGCCAATACCTTGTTGGACGTATGTATTATAACAAAAAAGCTGCAGAAAACGAAATGAAGAGATTCGTTAATATGGGTAAGAAACAAGAATCTATGCAAATCTTACCATTCAATTAAAAATGTATTTTGTAAAAGACTGTCCATTGCATGATTTTCTTTCTTGCAGGGCAGTCTTTTTTTATACTAAAAGTTTAATATCACAGGAATAACTCATGTTGCTTTTTAAGAGGATAAAGACAGTATTCATAATTTGTTTTTTTTTCGTATCTGCTAATGTACTTTTTGCACAAGCCGATTACGGAAGTACTATTGAAATAATATATTCTAATCTGAATATAATAAATAACTCGATTTATTCTATTAAAAACCAAATGAAAAGTCTTGAAGGTTCATTGCAAAAACAGTTAAAAGCACATGGAAAATCTGTTGAAGAAAATAAATTAAATACACAAGCAAATACCAAAGATATTACTACTCTAAAAACAGAAATGAGAACTATTGATACTGCTTACCAAAAGGTAATGAAAAAGTATGAGGAAATTATTGCGAACATGGATGATGTTGATTACAAATTATTACGTGTTGATTCTTCATTTGTTGATTTGAACCAGGAGCTTGATGACCTTAGAAATAAATTTATTTTTCTTACTACCGAATATTTTGAACTTAAAAATCAGTTTGTAAAAATTCCTGAAATTATGTTTTGTCAAAATTGTAAACCGAAAATATTTTTTGGTTTAAATCACAACCAATATCTTTTTGACCCCAACAGTGATATTGCCGTTGAGCCATCCTTCTCGTTGGAATGTGGTTACAATTACAATAACAACTTTTCAATTTGGCTTAATTACAATTTTCCTTTTTTTGTAACTGTATCTGAAGATGAAGTTCAAAATTTGAAATTAAGTGATAAATGGAAATCAAATATTTTAACATTAGGTGTATCTTATAATTTTTTAGAAGACAGAAACTTTGAATTCCGGTTTGGCGGAGGTTTTTACTATGGTTCTGCAACTTACGATAAATTTAATAATGACGATTCAGGATTTTTTAGGGAAGAATCCGAAGATGTTTCTTCCGTCGGTTTCAATGCTAAGTTTGAATTGAGTTATAATGAGTTCTACTCGAAAATACCTTTGGAAGTATTTGTGAGTGCTAATACTTTGTTTGCACTTGAAAAAATAACAATGAATCCCGGTTTAAGCAAATCGTTCGATTTAGGAAATTCATTATTTTATGTGTCTTTAGGAATAAAATTTAATTTTTGGAGAATTTGAATCCTAGAATTAAATTTTGTATAATTACTTTTAATAAAATTTGTAACATTAAAACTTGGAGAGTATTATCATGAAAAAATATTTACTTGTATTAGTTTTATCATTACTATTTGCTAATGTTCAGCCATCATTGTCGCAGACAGCAATAAAAAAAGTTGATTTTAATAATATCCAACTAAAAAACGGGGATGTTAATGTCGATATCTACAATATTGATATGTCTGATTTCCCTGATTCTGTAAAGATTTATTTAACCATTAAGGATAGATATGGAAATCACATAACACATCTTGCTCCTCCTTATAATAAAAAAAATATTGCTATCTGGAAGGATGTTATCGAAACAATTGAAGGGAAACAACATTATATCGAAAAATTCCTTATTGAAGAATTTCATGAAGAATCTGCACCCGAATTCATCACATCATTTGTATTGGATTATAGCGGCTCTATGAACGGTGAAACTTTCAAAACCGAATGTGCAATGGATACAGTAAAACAATTTATTCGTATTGGCAAAGATGAGTTCGATATTATCCAATTTGACCATCACTTTGAAAATCCTGTAAAACTATCAAACGATACATCCGATTTGACAAAACTCTTGCCGTATTCTAAATTTGGCGGTGCAACAGCTTTGTATTTTTCATCACTTGAGGGATTGAAAAACATTGTAAAATCAAAAAAAGCAAAAGTTGCTATATTATTCACTGATGGGAGAGACAACGCTTCATTCCCATATTCCGCTGATGAATTAGTACTAAAAGCAAGACAGACAAATACAAAAATATTTGTTATTGGTTATGGTTCTACCTTGATAGATATACTTTCGAAAATTGCAAAACAAACCGGAGGAAAGGCATATTTTCCTGATAGTTTAAGTCAACTCGAAAGTATATTTTCAGATATATATAAGTCTTTGAATGTATATTATGTTATAACCTACAAACTTATTAAACCAAAGATTAACGAGCATAACGTTACTGTTAATTTGCTTTTCCCGGGATTATCTGATGTAGTAAACTGCAATAAAGACTATTTTATTAACCCTGTCCCGATTAATGAATCCTGGTGTGGACATTTTGCACTTTTCCAAAAAGGAAGCGACGTGGTTGACCAAAGTTTTTATCCTTTAATTAAAAGATTAGCAGATTATCTTGTGAACAATCGGGATAAAAAAATTAGTATTTACGGACATACCGACTCTTTTGGTGACAGTTTCGACCAAAAAGATTTGTCACTTCGCAGGGCTTATAATGTAAAAAATATTTTAATGGATTACGGTGTTGACATAGACCAGATATTAAACATCGAAGGACTCGGATTTGAAAAACCAATCCACCCGGATGACAAATGCTGCCCTTGGATGCAGTATGAAAATAATAGAGTTGAGGCGGTGTTTGAGAATTAGAGGTGTTTTTATCATCAATGTTGATTATTAAATTTTGTTAAAATATTTTAAGAAGTACAATGATTATTAGCAATATAGGCAAATTTCGTCCTGAGATCGAGAAAGAGATTGAAGATAGAGGTTATCATATTTTAAATCAATCTTTACCATCTAATAGTTATCCAAATAAATTCCCAAAATTTAAGAAACTGGATGAAATAAAAATTGGAAAAATTTATACAATTAGATTGTTCATCAGGATAACTAATAGCAGGTATCCAACAATAGATAGTGGTTTAGTAGATATTAAAATTACCAGAAAAACAAAGGATAACTACATCGGAGAAATTCTAACATTATTACCTGATAGTTTTCCTCTCACAAAAGGACAAAGCATCAATTTAAAAAAAGAGGAAATACTTTATGAGCAAATCAATTACAATTAAACAAGGTTTCTCAACAATTGTTCAATTATTGAGTTTAGGAACATAGGGATAGAATTGAATTTACACTTCCCACTGTGATTTCACATAAAAATATTTGATTTATTGAGTTTATAATATTACTCCTCACAAGCTCACCGTATTCTCCTCTATATATTTATCCGCTTCTGCTTTGGGTATTCGTGCTTGTTAATTTTTTTGAATTAAATAAAGTGTTCTTTTAAAAGAATAAATGGTCAAAATGATACCGAAGTTAAGATTATTTTCTACTTTCTGTTTTCTAACTTTCTATTTTCTGTTTTTCTGATTTCTTTTTTCTAAATCCGTGATCCCGACGGGATTCGCTGAGGGTTAAATATATTAGTAATAATGCGAATATAGGGTGCCTCAGGGGGCGGTTGGGGGACGGTCAAGTGAATTCTCGGAGGATTCGAACCCTGACCATTTTTCTTTAAAATATTTTCTAAAAAAATATTTTTTCTGCATGGAAAATTACGATATTTTTCTCACTTTTTATCAATTTTTAAAAATTATTTCCAAATAAATTATTTTTTTAAGTTTGTTTGTTAGCTTGAAAATTATTTTCAAAAAAAACTGCATTTTTTTGTTCTCAGAAACTAAATTGCCAATAAAAATTAGAAATAATTTTAATAATTTTCAACTCTAAAAAAAAATTATGGATTGAATCCAAAAAATTCCTAAATATTTTTTAAAAAATTTAAATAAATTAAAAAAAATTAAAAAAAATTAAAAAAAACTTCATGTGTGAATTGACCATTCCTAAAAAAATTAAAAAATTTCGAAAAAAAATTAAAAAATCCTAAATAAATTTAAATAAATTAAAAAATATTTTATATGGAATTTTTATTTTCTAAGATTTATTATTGATATGGTTAAAGTTTTAAAGAATAAAACCCAATGAAAAAGCAGAAATCCCAACTTTCTACTCGTAATTTTTCAAGGTATAAAGCAGTTTCAGATTTATTGTTTTGATTAATTCTTTCAGTTTATTCACGATAATTGCTTCACCTCAGTATATAAACCGGTTGTTTAAGTTATTCGTATTCCATGCTTCAGTATTTCGTTAACGAAAAAATCATCTTCTGTAAAATCTTCAGGTCGGAACGGCATAGGGGATATATCTGTATTGATAGCAACAATATATTTACGAATTTTATCTTTATCCATAAACCGGTTACCGGAAAAATCTTTTGACACAAGAGCAAGGTCAATATCGCTATATTGATTATTCGTACCTTTTGCATATGAGCCATATAATACTGATTGCTCAATTGAGATATGGTTGCTCTCAAGTTCTCGGATAAGAGCTTTGATGGTATTTAATATGTTATCAGGGATTTTATCCATTGTAATTCGGTTTTAATTTTATTAAAATTATTATCAGTATAATCCAAAGTTGCCATCTTATAAAAGCCAAACTTTCTATCCGGATATCTCGATTCAATATTAAAATCAGTAACACGAAGATAGAACTCAGTTTGCTCATCATTTAACTCAAGATTAGATAATTTGGCTAATTTTACCAAATCGTGCAATCTTGGTGGTGTTTCGTTATTGATAAAACAAAAATATGCTTTTAATGCTTTTTCTAATACAAGATGTCCAATATATAAGCACCAATGATAATCTCGTGATGCAAAAAGACGCTCAGCAACAGCTAAATCGCTTTCTGCACTTGATAACCAATAGTTTATTTGTTCTTGTATTTCCATTTTCATTAATGACAATTTATTTATAAACAAATATAGATAAATATTTTATATGGACATTAAATTCAGAAAATTATTTTCTTATTTTTTTAACTTATTCCTACTCATAATTCCTCAGCGTATTATGCAGATTCAAATTGAGAATCTTAATAAGTTCCTTCGGCTTAACAACGGTTATTGCTTCGCCCCAGCTCATGAGCCATGAAATGAAATCATCAACTAGTGGTACTCGCAATTCAATGAGTAAGTTTCCATGTGAATCCTTCGATAGCTTTTGGGACTGATGGAAAGACCTGTTCTCAAAATAGACATTGTAAAGTTTGTTGATTCGCAAAACAACTTTCTTCAAATCTCCATGATAAACGCCGAAGCGATATTTCGACCACTTTGTGAAATCAAATATTGGTGCTTTGTAGCGGTGATATTCAATTGGTTCCAACTTGTCAATATACTGAACTGCGAGTGCTATGTGATGACCATGATACGGTACATAAGCAACACAATATAGTGAACCTGCATAATAGAAAAAGCATCGCAACAAAATATCGAATTTTTTCGTTTTATCCCTGCCTCCAGTGCGATATTCGACTTTTACCCATTGCTCTTCGGAAATATATTTAATTATTCGGCGAATCATCGGGTCTTTTTGTGTGTAATCGTACTGCCCAATATTTTGGTCCCAATACAAGCTATCATAAGAAAAAACTTCCTGTGGAGCAATTTCTTCGAGCTTGTCTGTCAATGCTTTCATTTCTTCTTCAATAACCGTCTTCCTGAATGCCTTTAAATGTGCTTTAAGGATATGAAATGATAGAATCTGATTTTTCTCAAAGTGAACATGCCCTCTTGCTTTAATGGCAGATTTGTCGAGCTTCCAGATATTTTTCTTGCCATCTTTTTGTGAAATAAGCATCGGTTCGCACTCCTGCAACAAACTCAAATCCCTTTGAATACTTCGTAAACTCGTAGTACCAAATTCATCTTCTATCAAATCATGAGCTTCGTCGGTTGTGAATTTCTTACCATTCAACAATTTCTTATAAAGAAAAAGTACCCTTGCTGTTTTTGCTGATTCTGTATCCATAAATCATTCTCCTACCATAACAAACGCTCCCCAATAATATGGGTCTTTGTATTTATCTTTAATTATTTGCTGGGCTTTGCTGAAGGCATCACGCTTTGTCATACCCGTTACCCAATTGCTGTAAAAGTTGGACATAAGTTCTTGCGTTGCTTCGTCGTTGACTGTCCACAATGACATCACCACCGTCTTTGCTCCAGCCTGCTGGAATGCTCTTCTTAGTCCGAATACTCCTTCGCCGTTTTTAATTTCGCCAAGTCCAGTTTCGCAAGCGGAGAGAACAACTAATTCCGTTTTGTCCAAATCAAGGCTCATTGCCTCGTAAGCTGTCAGAATACCGTTTTCGTCTCCTGATGGTTTTGATGAATCAGATTTCAAGTAGTTATCTGCACCTGTGAAGAAAAGACCTGAACGTAATAATGGATTTTCTACAAGCTTTTGTTCTTCAAACCCAAATTGTTTATTGCTTTCAAGTTTTACATCTTCCAGAAATAAGCCATGAGTTGCTATATGTAAAACTCTTGGGCTGTTAGCTGTTTTAACTGCTGTTTTGAGAGCCATATCACCAAGATAACTATTAACTACCCAATTTCTTCCTTTAAGGAATTTATCAATATCATTAATCTCTTTTTCAGTTCCGGGTAATTGCGAAAGTGAAATTCCTCTTGTACTTGCCATCGGTTCCCATATTTTTTCATCATCTTGTTCTTCTTTCATCTTACGGCTTGCTTCCCTAACTTTGTTTTCAACCATTCCGAAATTCGGATTGCCAATTAGAACTGCACTGTTATAAATATTGCTCTCTTGTTTTGTTTGGTAGTATCCCATCAGAATATCTTTTGTGCTGTTAAGCTGTTGTATGTCTTGAATATCAAGAAGATATTTGCCATCGGGCATAAGGAGAGTAGAAGGATTCAGCTTGTTGTAAATACCGTCTGCAGAAAAGTAAATCTTTTTGTATCCTTTCAGCTTTTCGTGAAGCTTTTCCCAGTACCTCGAAAATGACCTCATGTCTTCATCTCTTGTTTTAATCTTTTCTCTGTATTCATTGTAAAACTCATTTTCAAGTTTATTACCATTTTCAAGAACAACCAAGTCAGGATGCTCTTCTGTCTGCTCGTTAACAATCAAGAATGCATAATAAATTGTATCTGTAAATCTTTTCCCGTCATTGTACCTGAACCTGACAACTTCTACAGCAGCTTCATCAGGTTTTAATAATCCCTGAATTGTTCTCCACGTTACTTTTTTCTTTTCGTAGCTTTGTGCAAACTGCTCTGATTTCAAGCTTAGTTCTTTTTCCAATTCATTCGCTAAATTCTCAATAGAATCAATATTAAAATTATTTTTCTTTCTTTCAGCTTCTGTCATGGAATAAAGTTTAACAAGAAAATTCTTTTTTTCAGTCCATTCCATATATTTATCAATAAGAATGCTATCGTTTGAGTTCAGAATTCTTTTCTTTACTTTACTTGTTGCATTGAATAAAAGACCTTTTGAATATAGTTGAATGTCATACATATTCGATATTATTGAAGGATTTTCAACTGCTCTTTTGACTGCAAAAGAATTAAAGTCTTCGAAATTTTTGCTAACAGTGCTCCAAAACAATTTTTTTTCTCGTTCTGACAATGAAGGAAAATAATTATTTATCATGTTTTTATAAACTTCAAGAGCTTCTTTGTACAAAGGCTCAGCCTGCTTATAATCATAGTTGGCATTGTAGAATCCTGCCATATTATTAATGGTTTTTGCTAAATCGGGATGGTCGCCTTTGAAGATACGTCTATACATTTCCAGAGCTTCTTTGTATAGCGGTTCTGCTTTGGTATAATCGCCTATGGCTTGATAAAAATAAGCCATGTTGCCTATGCTATTTGCTAAATCGGGATGGTCGTCTATGTATATATGTCTAGTCATCTCCAGAGCTTCTTTAAACAAGGGCTCAGCTTGTTTGTAATCACCTATATCTTTGTAAAATCCAGCCATATTATTAATACTTGTAGCTAAATTGGGATGATCGCCTATGTATATACGTCTACTCATCTCCAGAGCTTCTTTGTACAAGGTCTCAGCTAGCTTATAATCGCCTACGACATTGTAAAAGTATGCCATATTATTAATAATCATAGCTAAATCAGGGTGATCAACTTTGAAGATTCGTCTATACATCTCCAGAGCTTCTTTGTACAAAGGTTCAGCTAGCTTATAATCGCCTCTACCATTATAAAAGTATGCCATGCTATTAATGCTATTAGCTAACTCAGGATTATCGCCTTTGAAGAGACCTCTTCTCATTTCCAGGGCTTCTATAAACAAAGTTTCTGCCTGTTTGTAATCACCTATATCTTTGTAAAATCCAGCTATATTATTAATGCCTTGAGCTAAATCGGGATGGTCGTTTTTGAAAAGACGTCTATACATCTCAAGAGCTTCAATATACATAGGTTCGGCTTTCTTATAATCGACTCTTGTATAGTAAAAAACTGCCATATTATTAATGCCTTGAGCTAAATCGGGATGGTCGTTTTTATAGAGACGCCTTTTCCTCTCCAATGCTTCTTTATATAATAGCTCTGCTTGCTTATAATCTCCCCTGGCATCATACAAGAATCCAAGATCCCCTAATACTTCAGCGTATTCCGGACTATTGCCTCCTCTAACTCCTTTAATAATTGGATTCGCTTTTTCGCAGTATTCTATAGCTTTTTCAGTATCACCTAAATAGTAATAACATAAGTAAGTAGATACAAGAGAAGCAATATAATTCGTATCCAACTCACCGAATCCATCTTTTGCTTTTAGCAGTGCTTTTTGTGCCCATTCGAGTGCTGTTCGATAGTCCTGCTTTTCCTGATAGAATTTCGTGCTGTCCATCATTTCCTGCCATGTCTGGCAGTGAACAGTTAATAACGAACAGTGAATAGTTATTAATGACAGGCTGATAACGATAAATTTTTTCATATATTCTATTAACCTTTGTTTAGTTTATATTTATTTGGCAGTATTAAATTCACAAATTTTCTTATCCATACGCTAATATTGTTATTATAAATTTCATAAAAGTCAGGAGCAAAAACTAATACTAATAAAATTCCGGTAATATCTATCCTAACATGGTGCTTCGCAAAAAGGTAAATAATTAAATATGCAAAAATAATTATTAAAGAAAATGATATTAGTTTAGATAATAAATCATAATAGTGATTCTTTTTAAAAAATATTTGATAGAAGATGAAAAACAATAAATATGAAAAAACAATTTCAATTATTATAGCAGAGAGACCTGTTATGTTGTATATGTAATTGTTATTTAAAACCATATTTATAATGTTGGCATGAACAACAGTACCATACATATCAGGTAATGCCCTTCCAACTATTCTGTCTTTTAACGATTCACTTAATGGTGTATAAAAAACATCTTCCATTATATCGGGATCAACATAATCTCTATTTGTAATATTACCTAAAAATCCCAATAACACAATTTTATTTCTAAACACAAAAAGACTATCAGGATTATTAAGTAATTCAAGACCCGGGAAAAAATGAAAATCTTTTAAATTTCCGCTGAATGAAATCATTATTTCTCCTGAGCCTTTATTTAAGTATTTCTTTAGTTTTTTGGTATCCCAAAGTCTTAAAATTTCGATGGCAAAAGATGGTTCTCTTTTATTATTTATTTTATATTCGGGATAAAGGGACCTTACACATTTATCTCGACTAAAAACCTGTCTACCAATACCTGAAGTTGCATTTTCCATAAACATTTCATGAGAATAGGAAAACTTATATGTAGTATCATTAGTAACGGATATTGTTTCATCGAGACCCGAGACTAATACCAAATTTTTCGTATTATCAAAAACTGTTTTCAGAATAACATCATTACTGTCTTTTGGGTTTCTAAAAAAAGCATTTATTCCTATAACTTTTGGCTTGAACTTATTAATTTGATAAACTAATTTTGCAATACCTCTCCTATTTAAATAACCTATATCGACAAGTATAATGTTTGTGTCAATCTTTTTTTTGTAGTCCAAGAGTTTGTAAGATAGGTCGGTATATTCAATATCACTTAGATCAATCTGTAGTTCAAGTATGCGATTAATGAAGTCCAGAGACATAAATGATGATAACAATTTCAGAAAAATAAAAAAAGCTATGGTAGTAAGAATAATTTTATTTTTAATAAATCTTGAAAGAAATTTCCAAAGAAATTCTATAGAAATGATAATAATAGAAAAATATTTATTGATAACATTCATAAATTTTTTAGTCAAATTATCTCTCAAAATAACTAATAAGTTTTGTTTAACTTTCAATATACAATTTAATACATGAAAGCATTATTTAAAAATTATAATTTAATAAATTTTATGCAAAAATCAACATTTCAATTTCCAAATGACATCATCTGTCGTTCATACCCTTTTATTTGTACTAAAATAATAAAACATTTTGGAAAAATATAAAGGAAAATGAGATGAAAGACGAAATTATTGATTTGCTGGAGGATTTGAAAATAGCTGAACCGATTAGCTACAAAGAACTGACTGTCTTCCCGATTTTGAACAAATCAAAATCTAATGTGAGTTATGTTTCACCAGAAGAGTTGCTCAAAAATTCACTGATTGAAATTACCGAAATAGACAAAGGTGGTTCTGTTCCCGAACTGCTTTTGAAAAATAACTCCGAACATAAGGTCTTTTTTTGGGACGGCATCGAGCTTATCGGTGCAAAGCAAAACCGTGTGCTGAATGTTTCGATTTTGGTTGACAAACAAACGAATGTTATTATTCCCGTTAGTTGTGTTGAGCAAAGTCGTTGGAGTTATAATTCAAATAAGTTCTCTATGTCCGATTTCGCAATGCCAAACCGGATGAGGACGAACAAACGACAATCAGTTGATTTTTCGATGCGTGCAGGTATGGGTGCCCGTTCCGACCAAAGAAAAGTATGGGAAGATGTTGAACAATATAAAATGGAATTAAATGTTGAATCACCTACAAATGCAATGAATGATATAATGATGAAAATAAATTCTGATCTTGAAAATTACAATAATAAAATAAAATCGATCCCCGGTCAAATAGGAATGATTGTTGCCATCAATGGTCGAATAATAGGTATGGAATATGTTTCAAATGAAGATGTTTTCAAGAAGCTTTACGATAAAATACTCAAAAGTTATACTACCGATTGCATAATGAATAATCCTCTTAATGATTTTAAAAGTACTGAGTATGAAGGCAATACTCAAGAATTCCTGAATAATCTTCGGGATATGGAGATTGATAAGTTCAAAGCTGTTGGGCTCGGTAAGGACTTAAGATTTAAGAACAGGAATATATCCGGTTCAGGAATTGTATATCGCAAAAATATTATCTCACTATCAGTAAGTACTCAAAGTTAAGAGGAGAAAAATATTATGAAAATATCAAATCAAAAAATCAGGGAAATTGAAAGCAAAAGGAAGGAGCTTTCAAATATTAGTAACGAATTGAAGAAAATGTTCTTCGGAATTGATTCGGTAATTGACCAGATGCTACATTCGATTGAGCCATGGTATCTATTCCCGGAAGCATGTTTTAAACCCTATATTGTCAATCTTTGGGGCATGACAGGTTGCGGAAAGACAGATGTTGTCAGGAAACTTGTGGAACTTTTAAATTATAAAAGGCGATTTCTATATTTCGATATGGGGCAATATAGCCAGCAGGGCAGTGGAAAAAGTTTCAATCGGATATGGGATGAAGAGTTGTCTTATTTGAACAACAAACCATGTATTATTTGTCTCGATGAATTTCAGCATTTAAGAACAATTAATGAAGATTTCCGAGAGACAGAGAGGTCAGACATTCGTAATGTCTGGGAACTGATAGATACAGGCAAAATGGAATATAATGATTATCAAGGATGGTCTTTAACACAGGAATTAAATCAACTGGTATATTATTTGAGTTCTTCTCTGAAAAGAAATGTTCAGGTTCAAAACGGTGTTGTTGTCAACGGCGAAGAGGAATTTATTAAATTGCTTCAGGATGGAAGCGAAAAATACAGGTTCAGGTTTGATTATAATTACAAAAACAAAACTGATGAAGATGCTGATACAAAAAAGTTTTTTATACCACAATATTATTATGAAGAATTTTATAATCTTTTGGTTAGTGAATTCGAAAACATTTTTGATTTTGAAAAGCAAATATTGAGTATGAATGGCAACCAGTCAATAGAATTCCTGAAAAATATTATAAGAAGAATCAACCAACCAAAGATGCTCGATTTGAGAAAAGCACTTATCTTTATTGTCGGGAATATTGACGAAGCATTTTCAATGAGTCATGATTTAAACCCTGACAATGACCCTGATATTATGCATAAGTTTTCTTTGGAAATAACGACAACAGAAATTAAAAAGGAGTTGATGAAACGATTCCGTCTTGAGCAAATTGCACGATTAGGGAACAATCATTTGATTTATCCTGCATTCAATGTTGAGACATACAAAAAAATAATTGATTACCGTTTGGATATTTTCAAATCAAGAATAAAGAAAGACTTTGAACTTGAAATTGATTTTGGACAATCTGTAAAGGATATCATCTACAAGGAAGGAGTTTTCCCCACACAAGGAGCAAGACCTGTTTTGACGACTTTGAATCTTCTGATAGATTCTTACTTCTCAAAAATCATGGGTGATATTATTAAATTCAAAAGCGAAGTTGTCAAATTAAATTGGGAATATACTGATAAGAAATTCAACTTAGAATTATATAACAAGGAAGATGAAAAGCTGGATTCGTTCAGCTATGATGTAGTACTGCAGGTTGAAAATCTAAGACAATCGAAATGTAATGATAAGCAGGCAGTAATAGCTGTTCATGAGTCTGGTCATGCAATAGTCTCTTGTTTGAGGTCACGCATTTTACCAAAAGAAATCTTTTCTGTTTCTGCGGATAATGAAACCGGTGGAAGATGCGTTCACGATATGCCCAGAGATATTATCACAAAAAAATTATTGCTCTTGAGTATCGAAGTCTCACTCGGCGGATATCTTGCGGATAGAATTGTATTCGGTGATGAAAATACTACCCCGGGTACAGAGCAGGACCTGCTAAAAGCAACATCCTATGCAACTGATATCATCAAAAAGTATGGTATGGGCAAAAGCCGGCACAGAATCGGTGTACCGTATATGGGAGATACTGAGGTGATACCGCAGGACAATAGCCATCAGAGAGAAATCGAAAATATTCTAAATATGTGTGAGCAAAGAGCCGAAGAAGTTTTGCTGAATAACAAGAAACTCTTACTCGAAATGGCGAACTATCTTTCGCAAAACACAAAGATGGACCAGCAGAAAATTCGTGACTATGTGATGAAGTACTCAAGCGAAGAATGGGCAAGAAAAGGCGAGTTCAAAACCAAAGAAAACTTCTTTGGATTGAGGGAGATGCTGGAGGAGGAAGTGGGGGAATAATGCTAGAGAATAATTAGATTTATTCGTAATTTGAAACTAAAAGATTTGTTTAATTAATAATATGGAGAAAAAAACATGATAGAAATTCAAGACCTAAAAAATCTATGCATTAATGCATCGAGAAATTTAGTTGAAATGCTAAATGAAAGAGATGGATTTAAAGGGACATTATTACATCCAAACCTTGAAACAAAAATGATTTTTCCAATTTATGAGTTGGAAATTACTGGTGACAAAGGTGATGTTAGAATTAGTGAACAGGAAGCTCGCTTTCAATTCTGTTTGGCTATAGAAAGGTATTATAAAGAGATATTTTATTCTGTTGAGACTCCTACAAAATATAATTATAGTTTTTCTGGGAAAGACGATGAAAATAAAAATATTAAGAAACTTCAGATATTTAAACCGGAACCAAAGAATCCTGATGTTGGAATGTCGGCACGTTTTGATATGAGTTTATTTGAAAGAAATCTGGATAATAAATTTGAACAAGTCTGTGATATTGAATTTAAATTGCAATCACCTGATAAGGAACAAATTGAAAAGGACTTATTAAAATTATTTGCTGAAGCAAAAGCAGGAGTTTTCTTTCATTTTGTGTATAATAATCGAAAACATGCATTTCAAAATGATTTAATTAAGTTTCAAAAATCAGCTGATGATATTTTTAATAAATTTAATTTAATTAATATCAAAGGTAGTCAGGATATTAAGGATGATTTTAATAAACAAAAAACAATTTTATTTGCATTTTTCTTGCTTGATTTAGGGGAACTTCATTTTAAAGAATTTTGGCATAATAAAACTACAAGAAAATCAAATGACTTTTTTTCCTATGAAGATCCTCAAATAAATGAGAAAAACGGTTGGGAATCAGTAAAATTATAAGTTGAATTAAAATTAAAACATTATCGAGAAATCATTATGACAAACCATATTATATCAAAATCTACATTCATTCGGGGTAATCAATGCGTCAAATCCTTGTACTTGAATAAGAACAATCCTGAGTTAAAGGATAAAATCACACCCGGTCAGCAGGCAATTTTTGACAAGGGACATTCAGTCGGATTTCTGGCACAACAGCTATTTCCGGATGGTATTGACTTAAAGGAAAAATATCAATTTGATTATGAAAAAAGCATTGAAGAATTTCAGCAATTGATTAATAAAGATAATTCTGTCATTTACGAAGCTCCATTTTTATATGACGAAGTGATGTCTATACTTGACATGCTTGTTTGTGAAAACGGTAAATGTAAAGCTTACGAAGTCAAAAGCTCAACGAGTATTTCGGATACCTATATCCTTGACTCTGCTCTTCAATATTGGGTGATAAAGAATTCCGGACTGGAACTGACTGATTTTTGTTTAGTATATTTGAATAATCAATATATCAGGAAAGGTGAACTTGATTTAAAACAATTGTTCGTTATCGAATCTGTTCTTGATAGAATAATTCCATTACAAAACACTATATCAGAAAAAGTGGAAGAATTTAAAAACATTCTAATTGACAATAAAGTACCGGACATTGATATAGGGCAACATTGCGACAGTCCTTATACCTGTGATTTCCACGGGTACTGCTGGCAACATATTCCGGAATACTCGATATTTAATATTTCCCGTTTATTTACCGATGAGAAATTTGAACTGTATAAAAATGGAATCATCAAGTTTGAAGACATACCATCTGATTATCCTTTGAACACTAAACAAAAACAACAGGTTGAATGTGAGTTGAATCAAACTTCAATTATCTCGACTAAAGAAATACAGGAGTTTCTTTCAGGTCTGAATTATCCTTTATATTTCTTAGATTTTGAAACTTTTCAACCGGCAGTACCTATGTTTGATAATTCAAAACCTTATCAACAAATGCCATCGCAGTATTCTCTCCATTATCTTGAAACTAAGAATCTGGAATTAAAACATTTTGAATTTCTGGCAGAAGCTATCCTGAAAATTGATCCCAGAATAGGTTTCATTGAAAAGCTGATTGAAGATACGAGGACACCGGGAGATATTTTAGTATACAATATTGCATTTGAAAGAACAAGGTTATTAGAAATTGCAAAAGACTTTCCACAGTATGCAAATGATATTGAGAACATCGTTTTGAGATTAAAAGACTTGATGATACCATTTCAGAATCGCTATTTTTATAAACCTGAAATGCGTGGTTCTTATTCAATTAAGGCAGTTCTTCCAGCATTAGTACCGGAACGGAGCTATAAAGATTTGGAAATTTCTGGTGGTGGGCAGGCAAGTGCATCTTTCGAATCGCTTTATTTTGAAAATGACATTGACAAAATAAATTCGGTAAGAAAGAATCTTCTTGAATACTGCAAATTAGATACGTTTGCTATGGTAAAGCTTTTACAGGAATTAGAAAAAGGATTGATTTAACTTCACTTATCCAGCAGGATATTGAACCTTCAAGTAGTCTACTTTTTATTTGTCAGCATTATAATATTCTTGACATCCACAAATACATCAACCATGAACTCCGAGAGCTTGTGATTGCGTATTTCAAGAAATGATTTTACAATCAAAATAGCAGTTTCCCATTCTTCCTTACTTTTAGGACTATACTCTATTGTATCATCATTGTAAAAGTAGATATTCACTAAATATGTCGGGATGTCGTTCAGCACTTGCAAATAATACAAGTGTGCTATACGGTTTGCATATTGATAGAATTTCCCTGTCCAGTTGACTTCCTTCCTTACATTCAGATAGTTCTTGACCTTGTCAATTGATTTGTTAATCAACTTAATAGATTTCTGCGATTCAGCCGAACATGCCGGAGTAACAAATTCCGGTATATTTGCCTTTGCCTCGACAATAATAACAGCATCATTTGCAATTCCAAGTGCATCCCACTGAGGACCTTTTTTGGGCCAAAACTCTTTTAGAGGTTTAGTGATTCGCTTCTTGATACCCAACACTTTCAGAAAATCATCATCCCGGTATTCAGCAAAATCATCGCATTCAATTGGGGACACCCATTTTATTACTGTATCCGGAGTTAAAGAAAGTGTTTTTATAATTTCATTATTCAATAAATCAGGATGCTTGTTAATTAAAACTTGCAAATCTCTTTGGCTACCTCGTTCCATTTTTCCGAATTCAATTCTTCCCATTTTGATTTTCTTTCATTATTATACATATATTACAAATCCAAAGATAAATGGGTGAACGACAGAAAATGACGTAGGTTAATTTATATTTGCAAAAAGTTATATTTTAGCTTAATTTACAGTTTTATATTGAGTTATTTCACTAACTTAAATATAAATTAATAGGTGTATTGGACCATTTGATAATAATTAATAGAAATTTCAATTTGAAAGGAATGTTATGGCTAAAAAGAATGTTGTTGTTAAATCAAAAACTCCGCTGGAACAATATACTCATGCTGATAAGGAAAGATTGAATAATCCGCCTGTCGGCTTAGTAACTCCAAGTACCGACGGTTTGGTTGCCGAAAAAAAATATGAATATGACCCACACCTTGACCCTCAGCTTGTTTGGGCGGGTAAAGCCGAACATACTTCTTTCACTATACCTACGGTTTCTTTACACGTACATGAAAAGATTGACCCAAAAACAATTATTGATGGCATAAGGAACGGCAAGGAAGAACAGCATCCTTCTTTGTTCGAATCGGACAAAAAGCCCTTGCGTGAAGCTGTGGAATTTTATAAGCACAAAGACAACTGGACAAACCGGCTTGTTGCAGGTGACAGCTTGCTCGTTATGAACTCATTGCTCGAAAAAGAAGGCATGGCTGGTAAAGTTCAGATGATTTATTTTGACCCGCCCTATGGAATTAAATATGGCTCTAACTTTCAGCCCTTCGTTAATAAACGGGACGTTAGGGACGGAAAAGACGAAGACCTTAGCTCTGAACCCGAAATGATAAAAGCATTCCGTGATACATGGGAACTTGGTATTCACTCATATCTTTCGTATCTAAGGGACAGACTCCTGCTCGCAAGAGAATTGTTGAGCGATAGCGGAAGCATTTTCGTTCAAATCTCTGATGAAAATGTTCATTTAGTAAGAAGTTTGTTAGATGAAGTTTTTGGGAAAGAGAATTTTGTATCTTTGATATCTTTTACTAGTACAAGCGGAATACCAGGACTAACACTTTCAAGAGCAGGAGATTATATACTTTGGTATGCAAAAGATAAAATATCAATAAAATATAGACAATTGTATTTTGAAAAAATGAGTGAAGTCGCTCATTATAACTTGGTACAAGAAAAAAATGGTCGAATTAGAAATATTACAATGGAAGAAAAAAATAATTTAAATAAGCTACCATCTGGTTCAAAATTATGTACCTCACAATCTCTTAGTTCTCAAAGTGAAACTAAGTCGGATAATTCAGTTCTCATTGAAGGCAAACATTATATACCACAATCTGGACAGCATTGGAAAACAACAGTAGAAGGGATTGGAAATTTATATAAAAAGGGAAGGATATTAATCACAAAGAATTCTCTAAGATATCTTAGATTTAAAGAGGATTTTTTAGTTACACCAATAAATAATATGTGGAATGACACAGTAATTGGGAGTCAGGAAAAAACGTTTGTAGTACAAACATCAGAGAAAAATTTATCACGTTGCATCCTTCTGTCCACAGACACTGGTGACCTTGTTCTTGATATTACTTGCGGTAGTGGTACTACTGCTTATGTAGCAGAGCAGTGGGGAAGGCGATGGATTACATGCGATACTTCCCGTATTTCTTTAACTTTGGCAAAGCAAAGACTAATGACTGCTGTTTTTGATTATTACAAACTTGCAAGATATGATGATGGTGTAGCAGGTGGTTTACAATACAAAACTGTGCCGCATATAACATTAAAGTCATTAGCAAACAACGAGCCGCCCGGAGAAGAAACTCTTTATGACCAGCCATTTATTGACACAAAACGTTTAAGAGTTACCGGACCTTTCACGGTAGAAGCAGTGCCTGCTCCAATGGCAAAAAGCATTGAAGAAATAGAAAGAACTCTTACTCATGAAGCAGATATTAGCATTTCCCGAAAAGGTGAAACGCTTAGGCAAACTGAATGGAGGGATGAACTATTGAAAACCGGCATTAGGGCAAAAGCAGGAAAGAAGATTGAATTTTCGAGAGTAGAGCAGATGGCTGGCACAAGGTACATTCAGGCAGTTGCAGAAACGAAGGAAGATATTCCCAAAAGAGTTTTTATTTCTTTCGGTTCGGAGTTTGCACCTTTGGAGCAAAAGCAGGTTGAACTTGCTTTGGAAGAAGCAGAGCATCTTCGACCAAAGCCCGATATATTAGTCTTTGCCGCATTCGAATTCGACCCGGAAGCCGCAAAAGATATTGACGAAACGAATTGGCCCGGTATAACTTTGCTGAAAGTACAAATGAATGCCGATTTGTTTACGCACGACCTCAAGAAAAAACGTACCGGTAACGACAGCTACTGGCTCATAGGTCAGCCCGATGTGAAGGTGATATATTTGGAAAATGAGCCTGTCATTGCGAGGAGTGGAACGACGAAGCAATCTCAAAAGGCAAATTCAAATAATGACAAAGTACGGGTAGAAGTAATGGGATTCGATTATTATAATCCAAAATCCGGAACTGTTGACTCCGGTGGAAAAAATAATATAGCAATGTGGATGCTTGACACAGATTATGATGGCAGAAGTCTTTTCCCAACACAAATATTTTTCCCGATGGCAGGAGTCAAAGAGGGCTGGAGCAAATTGGGTAAAAATTTGAAAGCAGAAATTGACGAAGAAAAACTCGAAGCATTCGGCGGTACTGTATCTATTCCATTTGAACCCGGAAAGCGAATTGCAGTCAAGATAATAGACGACAGGGGAATCGAGAGCTTAAGGATTATTGATATAAAAAAGAATAAGGATTAATGAAATGATAAACAAAGACGATGTATTAAAAGTCAAAGTAAAAATTGACAAACTCATAATCAATAGTCCTTATGAAGAACCATCAGCACATTGGTACTATGAATCTTCTGACAAGCAATTTCGATTACTGAAAGGCAGACGGCCTGCCGGTTATATAGTTTCTTCAGAAACTTCCAACAGACATGATGACCCTGGAGTATTTAAGGATATAGAATTAGTAAATCAAATAAGACCTCATATAAAAATGTGGCGTGAAAATTCTTATCCGGGAGTTACAGGAATTACAAGAAGACTTTTGGAACATTGGAACGAAAAAAAAGAGAAAAATGATATTCGATTTTTCTTTTGTCAGCTTGAAGCCATAGAAACATTGATATGGTTAACAGAGACTACCGATGACAAAAAAAACGGAATTGAAATCCCTCTTGATGGTGGAGAGTTCATAAGATGGTGTTGCAAAATGGCTACGGGTTCTGGAAAAACAATTGTTATGGCAATGCTTATTGCATGGCAGGTATTAAACAAAGTTATATATCCTAACGATGACAGGTTTTCTAAATATTTCTTTATTGTAGCACCGGGGCTAACAGTCAAGAGCAGATTGCAGGTTTTAAAGCCTTCAAATGCAGATAATTATTACCAGGTATTCAATATAATTCCTTCCGGATTAGTGGATAAGCTAAGACATGCAAAAATAGTTGTCGAAAATTGGCATAAATTAAATTGGGAAACTGAAGAACAAGTTGCAAGAAAGAAATCTGTAGATAAGCGGGGTATGAAAAGTGATTTAGCTTATGCTAAAGAAGTTTTAAAAGATTTGGGTAATGCAAAAGACATAATTGTAATTAATGACGAAGCTCACCACGCATGGAGGGTTAATCCGGAATATAAAGTCAAGAAGGAATTTAAAGACGAAGAAACTGAAGCTACTATTTGGGTAGGTGGTTTAGACAGGCTACACAAGGTAAGAAATATATTAAAATGTTTTGACTTTACAGCTACTCCCTTTGCACCTTCGGGCAAAAAAGCAGGTGAAGAAGCTCTTTTCGATTGGATTGTCAGTGATTTTGGATTGAATGATGCCATTGAATCCGGGCTTGTCAAAACTCCAAGAGTAGTAATACGAGACGATTCAAAACTAATAAAGAATCATTCACGCTTGTATCATATCTACAAAGATCCCGATGTGCATGACGACCTAAATAGAAAAGCAGATGAAAATGAAACTTTACCTGATTTAGTTGTCAACGCTTATTACTTACTCGGTAAAGATTGGCTTACCGCAAAAGAAGAATGGGAAAAATCAGGGTACAAAGTTCCTCCTGTAATGATTACAGTGGCGAACAGAACAGAAACTGCCGCAAGAATTGAAAATGCTTTCAAGCGTCATGATATATTAATCAAAGAACTATGGGACGAAGAAAAACTTTTACATATCGACAGTAAAGTATTAAATGATGCAGAATCCCAGGCAGAGCCGGTAAAAATTGTATTACAAGGCGATGAGGATGTAACAGAGAAGAAACTTAACAAAAAGCAATTAGCAGAGATGCTAAGAGGGAAAGTGGATACTATTGGTAGAGTTGGTTACTCTGGAGAACAGATACAAAAAGTAATTTCTGTTGGTATGCTATCCGAAGGATGGGATGCTAAAACAGTTACTCATATTATGGGTTTGCGTGCTTTTTCCAGTCAGTTGCTTTGCGAGCAGGTTATTGGCAGAGGATTAAGGAGGGTTTCTTATGATGTGGAAGATAATGGATTACTTTCTCCTGAATATGTTAATATTTTTGGTGTACCTTTTTCGTTTCTCCCTCATGAGGATACAGGAGGAACACCACCGCCTCCACCAAGACCTGTAATTAAGATTGAAATCGTAAAAGAGAAACAGGATTTTGAAATTACTTGGCCCAATATAATTAGAATTGACCACGTTTATAAACCAGTTTTATCAGTTGATATATCTAAAGTCAGAACACTCGAAATTGACCCTTACGACAGTATTACATCAGCAGAATTGTCAGCAATAATGGAAGGAAAACCGAGTTTCAAAGCACTAACGGATATTGATTTAAAAGAACTGAATGATAAGATTAGGTTACAAACAGTTATTTTTGAAACTGCAAAAAGAATATATAATTCGGAAAAAAACAATCTTCCCGGAAGAGCAGATGTAGTTTTAATACAAATTATTAAAATTGTTGAACAGTTTATTGAATCAGAGAGAATTGCAATAAAAATGAATTTATACAAAAATGATCCGATTCGTATAAAGATATTAATGATATTAAATATGAATAAGATTGTTACTCATATTTTGCAGACTATCCGTTTCGAAAATACCCAAGATATTACTCCCGTCTTTGATACAGAAAAGCCAATAGGTTCTACAAATTATATGCCGATATGGTACACAAAAAGAGACGTACAGTGGACAGAAAAATCCCATGTTAATTATTGTGTAATAGACAGCGGTTGGGAAGGGACAGAAGCATTTATGCTGGATAAAAATCCAAATGTAAAAGCTTGGGTGAAGAACGACCATCTCGGTTTTAACATACTTTACAATTATCAGGGAATAATAAGAAAGTATCGTCCTGATTTTATTATTCGTCTGACTAATAATGAAAACTTAGTCTTAGAAGTAAAAGGTGAACCCTCAGAAGAAAGCACAACAAAGGAATTGTATCTTAATGAATGGATAGAAGCTGTTAATCAGCATGGAGGTTTCGGCAAATGGCACCATGCAACATCTTATCATCCAAATGATATAGATGATAAAATAGGAAGGATTATTTGAGAAATGACAGTCAGGCAAATACGGATAAGGCAGGAAGCAGATAGGTATGAATATTTTCAACGAACAGATAGAAATAGATAAATTGGTTTACGAAGCCTACGGCTTAAACGAAGAAGACATACAGGAAGTGGAGAACTGGTATGCCCGTCGTTGTCCGAAGTTGGTGGAGGCACAAAAGAGGAGGAAAAATGGGGAGTGAAGAAAACATAAAAGTAGAATGGAAGAAAATAGATAATCTCAAAGAGTTTACCAAAATTGAAGGCAAAGGTGTTTATCTTTTTGTTTATAATGAAAAAATAATCTATATAGGCAAAACAAGGGTTAGCTATCAGCGCAGAATCAAGCAACATAAGAGGCATATGCTACAAGGTGGATTCACTTGCTTTTGTGTCAATGAAAATATAGATGAAGAGATATATGATCTAATGATGGTTGATAATGAAAAAGTAAAAAGTACAGAGGATTTAAAAAATCATTATAAGGAACTTTCTGAAAGAGGTAAAGTTTGGATTCCTAGCAAAGAAAAAACTGATACTTACTGGAAACCAATGTTCGGAAAAAAATCATTTGAAAAAAACTGGCTTAATTATGTTGAGAAAATATATCAACCCAATATCAAAGTTTATATAAGCAATTTCGATAAAGAACATTGTACTGATCCCGATTTTATTCAACTGGAGTCACAAATTCAAAATACAATTAGATTCAAATTGGATGATAATAAAGTAATGGGTTATTATAGATTGCATTCTCAATATAATTGGCTCGGTAAACAGGAGATTTCAAAGGATAAATTAAAAGAAATATCTTATGTATTTAGTGGAGAATACCCTGTAATGTTCAAGAATTCAAAATTTAAATGGTTAACTTTTACGTAATGAATTACTGGCTGATCAAATCACCATTTAAAAACCGAAGCTGGCAGGAAGCAGTAATGTCAGGCAGGTTTTCTTTGTTTGGCATAAGGAGTAACCCTGCAAGAAAAAATATTTCAGAAATGAATATCGGTGACAAAGCACTTTACTATCACAATAAGCAAATTTGGGGAATTATGGAAGTAATGACAGAACCATACCAAGACCCAACCTCAGAAAAGAACTGGCTGTCAGTGGATTTCCAACCTGTAAAGTCTTTCGAGAATCCGATAACCCTTGAGCAGATAAAGCAGAACGAACTACTAAAAAATTCAGCGATAATCAAGCAACCAAGATTATCGGTGGTGAAGTTGAGTGTAGAGGAGTATGAATATTTTTGTGAAGAAATTGAAAGAAAATAATTATGGAAAAATTAAATTTACTTTTGAACAAATCCTAATCTGTTGACTTTGTTAAAAATTGATATATGTGATTACCGTATTTGTCAAATAATGCTTCAATTTCTAATCTGGTTAGCTCCCATTTTAAGCCATTACTCCAGACCTCAGGGTTTAAGACAATTCTATCTTGCCATTCTTTGAATGCGTCTTCGATTTGATATTTTGTCAATTTAGACAGATCCATAATCAGTGCTTTTGATTGCTTAGAATCTGTATTAAAGGGCTTTTCGAATGCTACTAAAATTGGACCTTCTCTTGATAAAATATCATTTTGAAAATTTTCATCGAGATAACTGATAATAGCTTTTGCTCTTAAATAGTCATAATTCTTCAATAATTTATCACAATTTTCTTCATCAACATATTTTGTTAACATCCAATAAGTTGGTATATACAAATATCTTTGACTATATGTCATGTGATTTTTTATTTTTGCCAGACCAATAAACGATTTGCAAACTGACAAGTATTTTTCATCATCAAAATTATTATCAGTTGGTAATAATAAATAACCATAAGCTTTGAATCCCGGATCTTCGGGACCTATTAAGTATGATCTAACCGGTAAATAAACCGAGCAAAATTCCAATATGAGGATAATTATACTCAACAGAAAAATAAATAATATCTTTTTCATTGTTTAGCTCCCTTCGATATTTTTTTATAGATTATAAGTGCCATTTTTGTAACTAAAGAGGATAATCCAAAGCAAATAATAATAACCAAAGCTATGCCTCCGGTTGTCTTTGGTTCAATAAAATAATAGAAAACAACAAAGCAGAATAGAATTCCAATAAGAGAACCGATACCGATACTTTTCATAACAAAATCCTTTTTAAACTTTAAAATTTTTTATTGAATTAAAATAACCTTCCCCGTCTTAACCACCATCCCCTCACAAGAAATCATATACAAATAAGCACCGCTTGTCAAACCCGAAATATCATAAGGCACATACAAAGTACCGACACCCGAACTCAACTCCTGCTCCAGTGCAACATTACCCATAAGAGCGAAAATTTGCAGTTTGTATTTACGGAAATGTTCGTCGCTAATGCTGACGTAAAGCTGTGAATTATTAGTTATTACATTTATCTCAATTTTTCCAATTAAGAATTTTATTAAATCATCAACTCCAATAGTAGTATCCGGCTCAGTCTGAAAAGTGTAGCTGTATTGTTTCAATACATTTCCTGCTAAATCATATATATTATTTAAATTGACTTGGATTATACTCAAATATGGTAAACTGCTGTCCGGTGTAAATATCAAAGTGCTGTCCGAAAAATCGAAATTATATTTTCCTGGGATATATTCACCAGTACTACTCAGATTTTGAATCGTATAAGAATAAGTACCTAATTTATTAGTATCCAAAATATCAAAAAATTTCGCAGTTATTTGTGTACTAACACTAATGCTGTCCTCATCTGGTGAGGGTATCGTATTAAGCAAATGAACGGATGTATCCGGTGAAAAATCAAAAAAATCTCCTTCATACCGAAAAATCCCTGCGTCCCAAGTGCCTATAAGCGGTGTGCGCCCTGCCCAGGCCACACATAAAGTATATGTATTCACAGTCACTTCAGGTGGTCGTTCATTTAGTACCCAGTTATCCCCACCATCATTCGTTGAATAAATTTTACCACCAGCACCAACAGCTACACCATTTTCCTCGTCATAAAAAGCTATATCCTGTAAACCAAATGAAGGATAAGTCCATTGCTTTAATAATCTTTCCCATGTATATCCACCATCTTTAGTTCGAAAAATAATATCCCACTTATTAGCTCCTAGTCCAGTATGTTGCATACCACAAGCAAATCCGAGACTATCATTTAAAAAAGTAATATCATTTATATCGGGCATATACAATGAATCCGGTTCTTTTTCAAAAAAAGATAATGTATCAAATTTGTTAATATTTATATCATACTTTAAGAATGCTGAACCTAATCCGTTCCCGAAACCAATAGAAGGCATTAAAATAGTATTGGTATCAAGAAAAACGGGAGAATATAAGGAACTGGGATTTACTATTTTTGTAAATTTCTCAAATGACTCCCATCCATTTTTTGTTATATAGTAGTTATTACCAGATGATGCAAATCCATAATTTGTATCGTACATTGCAATATACATATGTTTATTAGAAATATCTTGAGGATCAAGATTCACGCTCATGAAAGTCGAACCACCATCAGTGCTTTTTTTTATAACTCGATAATCCCACATGGCTATAAAATAATAATCAGGATTTGGAGAAACACCGGTTTCAGAGTTAATTAAGCCAGAGGGACTTTCATTTAAAGGGTCGGATTGATAAATTATATTCCAGCTTTTTCCTTGATTCGTTGATTTGTATAATCTTGTAAACCATGAAAACTGTACCAAAGCAAAACAATTATTACTATCAGGGCAATTTAATGCTTTAACCTTATTGTTTTCAAAATCATTGACCTGATGCCAATCATTTGCAAGAATAATAATATATGGAATTAAAAAAATAAATAATATTCTTAACAACATTTTTACCTCAATAAAATTATACGAAATAAATTTTCTTTATTAAATAAAATAGCAAAGAATTTTACCATTATCTAATAATTATTAGCTTTCCATATTCAGCTTTAATACTATTAAATTCAATACTATATAAATAAGTACCACTAACGATTTTACTGATATCAATTTCAAAAAGATTATAACCGGAATTGATTAGTTTTGAATTAGTTATCAATAATTCACCATTCAAATTAAATATATTAATTTTTATATTATTTGCGTTTGTTTCATCAATTTTTATTTTTAAAGTTGACTGATTATTTGTAACATTCATTCTATAATATATTTCACTTGATTGAAATTTATTTTCTATTATTTTTTTTATTTTATATTGAATTTCTTCAGGAATTTTACCGTGATAAATGGAATCTGCAATGTCATCAATTAAATCGCATGAAAAAGCACAATCTGTCCAATAAGAAAATGGTTCAGCTCCTATTGGATAACTTGATGAATCACATATTAAAGAATCTGACATTAATCCGAGATCAGTAATTTCGACACTATCTGCACTATATCTGCAAACTTCGATTTGCCTTACACAACAATCAGAGTTACATGGTTTATATACTGTATAATGACTAAATGGAGATATTTGTATAATATCATCTTTAAATTTTGACCAACAAGATGCTTTTGAGACACGCCATAATGAACTGCATGAATCTGTTAATGGATTTTCATCATAAAGCGGTTCAAATCCCATTTCATTTGCTGAAATCACAGCGTCTAGAGCTATTGAATAAATTTCCCTATCATCACAAATACTACTGATGGAATCAGGATTGAAATTTATTTTTTCTATTTTTGTTATCTGAATATCTTGCCAATTTTCAGGTGGACAAGAAATTCGACTCCAATAGTTAATATTCAAATAGCATCCGGCACAATCACCTGTAAGAATTGGTATTGTTAAAGGTTTTTGTGGTATCCAAAGTGAATCACAAGTGTCAGGTTCACAAGGTTGTGCATCTTCTATAAGGCTACACATCATATTTTTTATGATTGTACATGTATCTAAATCACTTATTCCCTTCATTAATTTAATAATGATTGTATAATTCATTCCTTCATCTATGCATGAGTCAATATTTAATGTTGGAGGATTATTTACATCAAATATTTTTATTGAATCATTATTAAGGATGTAATGATTAAAACATTCGTAACCGGGAGGTATATTCCAATTATAACTAATATTACATTCGTCATCTGTGCAGTCTCCACCACCTTTAACAATATCAACATTTATCCAATCTTGAATTGTTTCAGGACAATCGCAAGCGCATGATATTGTCCTTTGAATAGTGCAAGAGATTGTATCATTAAAGCTTTTAAATAAATATAAAGTAAAATTATAATCAGAACCTGCATTAATACATTTTTCAGTTATAACAAAAGGCCAAGTTTCAGGAATTGGAATTTTTTGTGATAATTCAATACCATCGAAATATTGATAATATTTATAACACTGTCTATAAAAGGTTTCATGAATGAAGAATTCTAAAGTTAATCTACATTGTGCTTCATTATCGCATGAGTCATTTTGCTTAACTTTTGATACTATTAGCCAGTCTTGGTCTGGGTCGCAAGGACATGTGCAAATCTCAGTATCAGTTTCTAATTTAAAGACAGTCATTGCATTCCCTTGTTCAGTTCCACCGTGTCCGGCTGTATAAATAAAATTATTACTGCCATTTAGATGTTTCACTGAATTACCATAGTTATAAGTACCAATGTGAATATACGCTAAATCTGTTAGTGTTCCTATATTCTCGTTTTCAGTGTTAATAATGCCTACCATATGATTATTTACCCCGTTTAAAAAATTCTCATAGAGATTATTGAAATTTGGCAAAGCAGCTTCAGTTACACCGGTGAAAATAATTTTATTACACCCACCATCAATACTAATAAAGTCTATATCTTTAATGGCACTTGCATTGTTACCGCCAAAATAACTTGAATATACTAATGACTCTTCTCCATATGCATCATCAATATTGATTACAGCGAGAAATGCTTCAACTTTATTTGAATCAGCACTATAATAACCATCAAAAGCATTTTTTAGAGGTAAATTACTATTATTTGTGCAACCCCCAAATATAAAGTTTCTAAATGCATATTTTACAGGTAATACCTGATAAGTATCAAAATCAATTAAGCATTTTGCAAAATATGTATTATAGTCAATTACAAGTTCATCTGTTACTGCATCTAAATGTAATTTAGAAATAAACACAAGTTTATCATTATTATAATTATTGGTTCTATATGATAGTGGAGTGATCGCAAAACTTGCACTATCGCTTGCAGTTTCTCCTGTAATGTAAATGGTATTTAAATACATCATAATGTTTGGACCTATATCAACATCAGATACCATACTAACTCTATCACCACCGAATAACGAAGAAACTAATGTATCATAATGTAAACCATTCTGGTCTGTATAAGGGATTAATCCAACGATTACTCCTTGACTATAAAAATTTTCATAATTTTGTGTTGAAACTTCTTTATATAATGGGAATTCTCCGGGATTATCTGTCATACCAACTAGAAACACATTTTTATTTTCTTGATACATTGCCATTGAATTAAACATATCGTTTCCATCTGTACCGTAATAAGTTGAATATATCAGATTTTCACCATCAATATCAAGAACAGCGAAAAATCCATCTCTACCTCCTTGATATGTTTGAATTTCATTTCTTAATGGCAAGCTGTCACTATCTGTCCAACCCGAAATGTAGACGTAATCTTCATCAATTTCTAAACCTCTTGCTCTGTCAGTTCCTTCTGCTCCAAAGTAAGTTGCCCATAGAAGATTAAAATGGTCTCCCCAAGTATCTTCTCCCAATCTTCCAATTATAACATCAACATTACCATTATAAGTTCTATCATAAGCACCGATTGTAGTATTGAAAGTTGGGTCATCAATATATCCAATAAAATAAAGATGTCCATAAGAATCAAGTTGAATTCCTAAATCGCTTGCTCCTGAAGATGCTGACCAAGATTTTATTCTTGCTAAAGGATCAATCACCAACTCCTTCCCCTTATCATATTCGCCAAGTTCGAATTTTAATTTGTTTCCTTTGATTTTGAATTTGCAGTCAACTTTCTTTTGTTTTTTGTCCTGGTAAGCATTCAGTCCTTTTTGCGTTACTGGTTTAAGAGAGGTTTCCATTACGACATCGCCGTCCTTGATATAGAAATTATCGCTTCCTTTAATTTCCATTTCAATCAGGTCGGGATTGGCTCCCGGCTTAACTATGAAGTCGTATCTTAACTCGCCGTTATCGAAATAATATCTCATGTCTATACCCTCATAGATATTTTCGATTGAAACTTCGGAATATTGTAAAACTCCCGATTTATGTTTGCTTTTGTCGTTCCCGATTATGAAGTTGAACTTTGTCGAACCGGCTTCTCCTTTCTTTGCATTTACATTTGCTGGATTCACAAACTCAAGCCCTACGGCATGTGCTTTTATTGGCTTTGGTTCGTATTTATCCAGATATTTGAAGTCTTCAGCATTTCTTTTCTCGAATTGCTCGAACACAATCGAGTTCTTTGTAATCCAAGTCCGAAGAGACTTGCTTTGTGCCATAAAGAGGACTTTGTCGTCCCATTGACCTTTGTTTTCTAAAAAATAGAATTGATTTGCTTGAAGCCGTTGTGTGATTTCTGTTTTGTTAGCAATTTTCTCATCTTTGATTTGGCACTTGAGAGTAATACTATAGCAAAGAAACAGAATTAATAGTAATAACAAGTTTTGCATTTGAAATTCCTTTCGTATTTTTAAAAGTTTTATTAAAGTAATTTTAAATCGAAGTTTTAACTTCGAGCGTGGTTTTGCTTTAATAAGCAATCGGGCTGGCGGAGTTGCACTCGTCAGCTCTTTTTTGTAGGTAACATCGGTTTTTTAAGCATAATACCTCCTAAATGATTTTAAAACATAATTAAATTTTGTATGTATTTTATAGCTCTATATTCAAAATATTTTTTAGCATTATTTATTTACAATCACCTTCAATGTCCATGTCTTTGTGCCATGTATAATCCTTATTAAATATATTCCATCGGTAATATTTGCACAATCCCAAGTCAGGATACCGCTATAGGCATTTTGTTTGTCTATTATAATTTTTTCTTTACCGGAAACCTTGTTCCCAAAGATATCATAAACTGCAATATCATCATTTTCAATATCAATGCTTGTGTCCCAGTAAATCAGTGAACGGACTGTGTTTGTTGCAGGGATTGGATAGGGTGGAAATGCCCAAAGATAATTTTTCTTTTCAATAGTATATTCATCAACATCAGTTATTCCAAAATCGCTGATATTTGCTATAAAAACACCTCCCCCTGTTGCTGCGAAAATTTCGTTATCAACTATTAATAGTTTTTTGATGTTGTAATTAATGAGTCCTGTACTAATCTTTTCCCAAGAGTTTCCCATATTTGTGCTCAAATACACTCCCTCTCCATCAGTTCCGGTAAATAGATTACTTCCATATTTTGCTAAACAATTAATGGGAACTTCCGGTAGTCCATTATTAACCTGATTCCATGTAATACCCCAATTCGTAGATTTAAATATACCCATCCAAGGTGTAGGGTTGATAGCATCAATGGAATTAAATGTAGTTGCAAAAATTGTGCTGTTTACTATCTCAAAATCACTTATTGATATTTGGGTAAAACTGGTACTATAAGAAGTCCATGTTGTTCCATAATCTGATGACATAAATATACCATTTTTGTTTGTTCCGGCAAAAATTCTATTATCGAATATTTCAATACTGCTTATCCGGTAGTAAATCAAATCATCATGAAGCGACACCCATCTATTACCGTAATCCGATGAAACATATATTCCCTGCCATGTTCCGGTGTAAATTTTATCATTATCAATAGCAAAACAATTTATTCTTTCGTTTTTCAAACCGTTTGTATCTTTTATTCTTTTCCAACTAACACCATTGTCATTAGATATTATAATACCTGAAGAGTATTTCCCTGCTAATATATTACTGTCCTTAACGGCAATACTAGTAACTGAAGCATTACTTCTAAGATTCTGCCAAGTTTTTCCTTTATTTCCGGTCACAAAAATATCTTCTCCATAAGTTCCGGCATATATTTTTCCATTCGATTCGGTAATATCAAAAATAGTACCGCCACATAAGCCCTTATTGAAGTTTTCCCATGTATATCCATTATTGGTACTTTTATATAATCCATACAAAGTACCTGCTAGTAATATATTTTTATACAATTGTATTGACATGATATAATATCCACCCATTCCAAAAGTAATTGGATTAAATGTTTTGCAAGTATCAAATGAATTAAACATACCCATTGGAGTACCAAATATCATTATGGTATCGCTTAAATAAATGGATGTAATCTCTCTTGTAAACCCATTCTTGTTTTTTGCTGTCCACTTTTCACCTCCATCCGAAGATATAAAGACTCCATGACTTGTTCCTGCAAAAATCAAACTATCTTTAAATGCGAAACAATTAATGTTATAATCAGTAATACCGCTCATAGTATCGGCAATTGCTTTCCAGGTTTGACCGGAATCTGAAGATATAAAAATATTCTTATTCACTAATTCACTATAATCAGTACCAATAAACACTTTGTTGCCATTGTTGGCAATTGTTCTATAACCAATATGATAGTAATCTAAAATTGAATCACTAACCCATATCCAATTATTTTCACCCTCATTATAATAGTATAATTTACTTGTTGTTATTACGAATAATTTATTATTGATATTAACCAAACCATTAATATAATGTTGATTTTTATGGAAACCATTATTATTTAATTCCCAATTTTCACCATAATCTTTTGAAACAAAAACTCCTTTGCTTGAACCTAAAAAAAGAGTATTTTCTTTTTTTATTATACTTAAAATTACCCATAAATCTAAAGGACCGTTTTTGTTTAAAATCTCCCATGTTTCACCGTCATTTGTTGAAAGAAAGTTACCTTGTCCTGAAACAACATAAATTTCATTACCCTCTGAATAAATGACAGGGACAACTGTATTACCCGGTCCATCTGTCATTTTCCATTGAGAGTATGAAGCATCTAACATTAATAAAAAAAAAAGTATATATATTAAATTTTTCATAGAAATTCCCTTTCATATTACAAAAAAATAAATTCATTCCGATATAGAAATACCGGAATGAATTTTACTCTTATTAATTAGGGCCAACATTCTCCCGGAATATAAAAACATCCTGTATATAATCCAGGTAATGGGTCAGGTGGCTCGGGATATATACAATTTCCACTACCTTGAATATATGGATCTTCCATTAGAATCATTTCAAAATCTGAACCATTCCAACAATATCTATATTCAGTTATACAGGTCATATTATCACAACCCATGTACAAAATATGAGATTTATTATCATCATCAATAAAATTGTATTTTTTCCAACAAACAGGAATATGTCCTATTAATTCCTTAAATGTTAAAGGATAATAAGGATTACATGGTCCCGTTCCGGCAAAGCAATCGTCTCCTAAATTAGCATCAACCCAATTTGCATCTGTTATCAATTTTTTAATTTCTTCCACAACTTTAGGAACATCTAATAAGCAATCATTGTCGACTGGTCCATGACAATTTAATTTAACTTCGAATGGGATGGGATAAGTTCCTGCATTACATTTAACACATAACCACAGATTGTAGAGACATGTATCACCGTCAACAACAATAGGGATATTAGGTCTATATAATTCTACCCATCCTGTATCACATTCTGTTGCTTTTACCTCACTTTCTTTTGGAAAAAAATAAGAACAAACAGCAAAATTAATATTTTTAAATACTTCATAAAACACCTCTCAAAAAATTTGTACAAACATTTATTTATTTGCCTAATTCCCGAAGGTTTGCTATTTTTGTTTTGGGTAGAAATACCCGTCGGAAATAGCTCTGCAACCCTCGGGAAGCAGGGCTTTTTTATTTACTTCTAATTTTTTTCATTTTAACATTATCTATTTTGAAAAATTTTAAAATATTTTATCAAAGTCAATCTTTTCTTCAAAAATATAAAAAATAATTTTGTTATAAAAGAAAAAAATGATTATTTTTGATAAAAATAATTTTTGTAAGTATCTTTGTATCAAATAGTTGCCAATATTGGTTATTTTTTTAAATAAAGTTACCAATATTGCCACTTTTTTGGAAATAATTATGGAACTTAAAGATAGACTAAAAATATTCATTGATTGCTTTTACAAAAACAACAAGCAATTTTCTGAACAAAGTGATATTTATTATTCAAGTTTATGTAAGTATCTCAAAGGTAATATTTCACCAACTGAAGATTCACTTCTGAAATTTTACAAAGCAGGTATAAATGTCTGTTGGCTATTGTCCGGTGAAGGTTCGATGTTTGCAAGTAATGAAAAAGGTACTGAGTTTCGCATGAAACATGATGAATCTAATCCTGAATATGGTATCGAGATGATGAAAAATCGTATAAGAAATTGGATTAACAAGAATTACAATTCTATTAAAGAATTTACTGAAGAAATGAATGTAGAACTGGGAGATGTTGAGAATGAACTTAAGGATTACTATTCTTCTTCCCCAATGTTTTTAACATTAATTGAAAAAGCCGGATGTAATTTAGATTGGGTTGTAACAGGTAAAGGAAATGTTTATTCAAATAATCCGAGAGGATTTATCTTCCAATACAAAAAGGAAGGCAAAGAAATAAAAAATGATAATATTACCGAAGAAGGTATCGACCCACAATTAAAAGTTTTTTATGACCTGATACGAAAAGCAGTTAGAGATGAAATGAAAAAAAACGAGAAAGAAAAAAAATGAAAACGCTAAAATATATAATACAAATAATGGTGATTATCCTACCATTAAATAATGTTTTTGGGAGTGATAATATTGACCAATTAACCCTTCAGTTGTATGAATCAGAAGGTAAGGAGAAAGTTAATATCTTGAATCAACTTTCAAAGGCATATAGAGACAATGACAATAACAAAGTATATCATTATTCAAAGAGAGCATTGCAAGTTGCAAAAAGTATTAATTATAAAAAAGGGAAAGCCGATGCTATGATGAATATTGGTATATTTTATGCATCAACCGGGAATTACGAGCAGTCTGAACTGAATTTTCAAAATGCTCTTGATATTTATCAGGAATATGATGATGCTTCCGGTATAGCTCATGCTTATTTAGCATTAGGAAGACTTTCCGGTTTTACCGGTGATTATAAAAATGCAATTGTTTATAATAACCTTGCTTTGAATATTGCAAAAAAGTTGAACGATGAGAAATTATGTTCCAGTATTCATCTTAATCTTGGTATCATCTACGATGATATTCAGGACATGAAGAATGCTTTAAAACATTACTTAAAGGCATTATCATTAAAAAAGAAGCAAAAAGATGATAAAATAGGAATTGCCAAAGCATATAATAATATTGGTCAGTTGTATTTTAATAACAATCTTCATGAAAAATCACTTGAATATTACCTCACTGCATTAAAAATTCTTGGAAATAATGAGAATACAAAGCTGCTATCAAATTTATATAACAACATTTCCTTAGTATATTTGGAAAAAGAGTTATATGATTCTTCATTCTATTATCAGGAGATGTCTTTAAAACTCGGTCATGATTTAAATGATAAATTGGAAGTATTAATTTCTTATTTGAATTTGGGAAATTTAGAAATGATTGTTGGAAATTATAAAAAAGCAGAAGAATATTTTAAGAATTCCAAAACATTATCCGAACAAATTTCTGATGAAAATGTCCTTGCTGATGCATATCAACACCTAGGAAAACTCAACTTGAAGAAAGGAAATTATAAAAATGCTTTAAAGTTTTTATTTATAGCTCAAGAATTTAACACTAAGAGCAAAAATATTACTGCAATTAATGAAAATTATAACCTTACTTCAGAAATTTATTATAAAATGGGGAATAATGAAAAATCATTAGCATTTTTAAAATTATCAAACTCATTAAAAGATTCGATTAACGATGTAAATAGTAAGACTTCTTTGGAATCCTTATCAATGAAATACCAAGCTGAAATAATTATTGATAACTTAAAAAAACAAGAATCACTGCATAAAGCTGAAACAAGCAAGTTGTATTTGATCATTGGATTTTCTTGTTTAATATTATTTATTTTGATTATATCCGGGATCATCATTATCAGAAAAAATAAGTTGCTGAATAATAAAATATTAGAATTGGAGACCATGAATGATTTTCAAAACGGAGTATATTTTGCTTTGACCAAAAGTGTCAAACCAAATTTATTTCCGTTATCGGTTACAATTGCAAAATTAAATCATCTAAAGGAGTATGAAGATTTAAGCAAATCATATACCGGCATAGCTAATGAATTGGATAAAATAGTAAAATCCTACAAGGATTTTAATAATAATTAAATTAATGTTTTAATAATTTAGGAGTAATTATGTTACCACCCCCACCGGAAAATATTGTATACTTAAGAGTAGGTCAACTTTTAAAATGGGATGGTGTTCTTGATGCAGAGGAGTATGAAATATTATACACACCAAAGGAACCAATAAATTGGCAGGTTGCTTATAGTGGTGGCATAGCAACAGAATGCCCTTTTTTGAAATCCCCGGGATTTTATCAAGCAAAAGGGAGAACTAAGAAAAGTGGAGAATGGGGTGATTATTGTATATCTTATCCCATTGAAGTAACTTAAAAAAAACTGAACCGGCGATTTTTCAGAGCCACCGGTTCAGCGTGTTCCAAATAGGAAATTTATATAACCGGAAATTTGTCTCCGGTTTCTTTAGCGTTTACCTATTTGCGTTTGATAACGGTAAAGATTGAAAAATATTGATAGAAAATTGAATGTTTCAGGAAGAATTGAAAGTTGAATTATATAGTTAAGGAAAGTTGATGAGACTAATAATTTTAATATTCTTAATTTTTAATGTCACGATTGCAAATTCGATGAATTGTAAATTCATATCTGCTCCACATGAAATAATTTCATCCGATGTGAAGGCAGATACCATATTTGTTGAGGTTAAATATTCAGATGTTGATGACACTACCGGCATCTATATTACTTGTCTTGACTCAAAACCGGATTTACCGCCTTTTTGCAGTATAAATGATAATATTTATTATCTGATGCCCAAATCTCAAGGGAACTTGTTTGTTCCTATATTCATTGGCATTGATTCATCCGGTAAAGAAAATAAAGCAATTAGTATTAAGATAAAAATGAAGAACAAAGATAAAGTAGAAGTCACCTTGGATGAACTGCTTTTGAATATCAGACCAGATGTTGGTTTGGGTATCGAATCTTCCGATTGTAATATATCTTTAGGAGCAAATTTTGATTTAATAGACGGTCCTATTTCAGATGAAGTTTATGCGGATGTTTATTATTTTAAACCAAAATTATTTAGTTTAGGGAAATTCGATTTTGGACTTTTTCTTGGCACTGGTAATAATACATATAATAAAACATTTGAAATGGATAGCAATACTTTTTATAAAAATATATCCCCTTATGAAACAGATACTACATCATGGAAATATTTAGTATTGAAAATGAAGGGTAATTCTATTACATCTACAAAAACGTACAGGATGTTTCTCGAACCAATTGTAGAAATATTTGATTTTTCTGAAACTTCAAACATCGGAAAAATTTTTGCTGGATTAAAGCTCGAATATTTATATAATAGAACAAGTTTTGAAACCGAATATAAAGACACAATAAGTGTTGATACTGTATCAGGAAGAAGTTCACTTAACAAACCATTTACTACAAAAGAATATTATGAATCACATACTACAAATTTTATGCTCAGTTTTATTTTATTGTTAAGACAAAATCTTTTAAAACGTGGTTTTGAGCTAAAAGTTAATTTTGCTCCGATAGGTTATTCACATGAGTTGAGTTACGTAGATATTGATTATGAAGATTATCACAAAGAATCTTTTGCTTCCTATTCATTTTATTTTGAATTAAAAGATTTGGAAACAAAACTGAAAATTGGTGGAGAGTTGAAAGGTTTTTATGGTAGTGTAAATCCCAAACCTTTTTATTCATTATTTATTGCAAAAGAGTTTTCATTAAGTAAACTTGCTGATTTTGGGTTGAAGTAAATAATGCTGATTTTGTAATATGGTTGAGATGGGAAAAATATGATAGAAGACAAAAATGTGGAAATGTTGATATTAAATAATTGACAGAATTAATGTAGAATTATTGAAAATAAGCTTTAATAATTAAAAGGAGGATTCTATGAATAATATTTTTATCAGTTCAAGAATGAAAGAATTAGCTATTGAAAGAATTGTGGCTTTTTCTACTTGTAAGAATCTGGGTTTTCGACCTTTAATGTTCGAAACTGAACCCAAGGATAATCTTAAAAATAAAATTGATAAAATGCTGGATGTAACAGACTACTTTCTAGGAATATATTTTGAAACTGTTGGAGCAAGAGATAGAGATTTATATTATTTAACGCCAATAGAATATGAATTATCCTATTTTTTCAGGAAAAATTGTACAAATAAAAATTGTAGATTTTTTAAAAATACTGACCATAATGAAGAAAGCTGCCTAATTCATTTAAGAAAAATTTTAACTGCACATTATACTAATTCTAATTTTTATTATGAATGTAAATCTCTAATAGATAAATTTAAAACACGGAACAATGATAATGATAGATTACATATTTTTTGTAAATCTTTTCAGGATGAACATGGTATGACACCTCAACTATGCTATTTTCTTGATGGTTTAAGTAGGTTGGGAATTACTCATATTGATTATGAAAATGAATATGATTTTGCAAATAAATTTATCGATATTATTGAAGATAAAAATCTTTTATTAAATAAAGTAAAAAAACAAAAGTATTACTTTGAGATGACTGTACCTGATAAAATTGGCCAATCCAAAGCATTATCTGATAGAATCTTTTTTTTCCATTTAAATTTTGATAAGTTAATTATTACCGAGTCCAAGAAAAATCATGCCATATTTTATGCTTGTTTAAGTGATTATTCTAATAACAATGAGAAAGAATTAAAAAACATTATTGAAAGAGAATTAAGGAAATATAAATTGAATAACGAAAATTTATTTGTTATAAAGAATAAAAAGGATTTTATTTTTAATAGAATTACAAGTAGACATATTAAAAAATTGAATAATATAGAAAATAAATTCAAACTATTTGATAATTCCCATAAGAATAATAAGCAGAAAGACTTTTTAATAATCAGAATTTATCACTTAGATGTTCCTGGGATATTTAATAATCTATGCAAAGTATTCAGTCATGATAAACACTATAGAAGCGAGTATGACTTTAGTATTGAAAGATGTATTTTGTACAAACCTAGAAAAAGAGAATATTTTACTCAATATAAAAAAATAAAAGATGGGGAAAAAACTGAAACAAAGTTCAACGCATGGTTTATTGAGAATATTCAGATAACCGAATTTTTATTGAGTATTAAAAAAGAAAAAGAGTATAAATTAAATAACAAAGGAACTATTTTGAAACTTGAAAATACAATTTTTGGAGTAATAGGAGTAAAAAGAGTTCTTATATCAGATATAACATCAATTGAATATAATAAAAAAAATAAATAGAAAAAAAGATTATTTAATAATTCTAACATTAAAAAGGGTATTAATTAAGTTTTGACAGATGTGTGAAAATTAATTAGATAGTATTTTAGAAATGAATGTGGAGTTAGAAAAAAAAGGAACAAAAGATGAGTAATAATAAATTTCCGAGAGGATCTGAATGGAGAAAATGGGATTTACATATACATTCTCCAAATACATTTCTCAATAATAATTATAATAAGAATTGGGATGATTTTATAAAAGAAATAATCAAAAATGACATCGTTGGAATAGGGCTAACCAACTATTTCTGCATTGATGTTGAAGAAATAGAAAAAACACGAAGATGTTTGCCTAATAGAATTGTTCTTCCCGCAATTGAATTTAGAATTAAGCAGCCAAATAAAAATGATGAATTTATTAATATTCATATAATTTTTTCTGAAAGTACAGATCTAAATAAAATCGTACAATCATTAAATCGAGTTCCCTTAATTAATACAAGTGAAACAAAAACTCAATATTATTGTAATGAGAAGGATATTAGAAATATTGGTTTTGATAATACTTTAGTTGAGACGACCAATTTGTTGGAACAATTAAAAAAGGATTTTGATAATGGTGAATATTTAATTGCTACCTGTCCCAGAGGCTATGGAAATTTCAGACCACAAAAGGGGGATGGCAGGGGAATTGCACTAGCAATTGAGATTGATAAGATTTCCAATCTATTATTCGGTACTGTTCAGGATGTAGATTTCTTCTTGAAAAAAGACAGATATCCGAATTCACAACCAAAGCCAGTATTATATAGTTCAGATGCCCATTCTATTGAAGAAATTGGAAAAAAATATACTTGGATTAAATCTGATCCAACATTTGAAGGATTAAAGCAAATTCTATATGAACCAGATGATAGATTAAAAATATCAGAAACTGTTCCTGAAATAAAGGATAATTATCTTGTTATTAACAGAGTTAAATTTAATGATACTACAAGTAAATATTTCTCTAACGAATGGATATATCTTAATCAAAATTTGAATTCAATTATCGGTGGTAAATCGTCAGGTAAATCTTTACTTTTATATCATATAGCCAAGACTATTGATCCAGCAAGAATTGAGGAAATTAATGATGAAGATTCATTTTTAACGTACAATTATGAGTTTGATGATATTCCAGATTTCGATTTTGTTGTAGAATGGGGTGATGAAAAGAGATATACATTAAAAAATAATTTGGAAGAAAAAACCAGACAAATCACTTTTATTCCACAGTTATATTTAAACAATTTAGCTGAACAAAAAAGAGCAGAATTAAATAAAATAGTTGAAGATATACTTAAGGATAATATTGATTATTATCATTTTAGAATGGAGCAAGAAGATAAAATTAACAAATGTAACCAAAAAATTTGTGTTGAAATTGGAAATTTGTTTCAAAATTATCACCATTTGCAAGCATTAAAAGAAGAATTGAAGGAACTCGGTGATAAAAGTGCAATTATTAAATCGATAGAAAACAACAAAACTTTATTTGAAGACCTAAAAATTAAAATGGCTTTATCTGAGGAAGAAACGGTACTTTATAACTATACAAGAGATGAAACATCCAATTATAATCTCATTACTAAAAGTTTGGATAATGATTATGAATTTTACTCTGAATTATCTAAACTTATCGAAAATATTAAGAATAATTATTACCCTGAATTTATTAATGCATATTTTACTGATCTGGGATATAAATTTGAAGGTGATGATATTAAATCACAATTACTTAAATTAATACAAAATAATTTGATTATTGATTTCAATAATACTATTGATAAATATTTTTCAAAATATAGTTCACATCAAACTCTTTTAATCAATAGAATGCTTTATGTTGAAAGTAAAATAAAGGGATTAAATGAGAAAATCGAACATATTATAAAAAAATTGTCTCAAAAAGATCAATACAATATTTTAGAAAATAAAATCGAAGAAGAACAATCGTATTTATCGAAAATTGAAAAGAAACAAAAAGAGATTGATGTTCAACAAAAAAAGATTTCTCCAAAATTTATTGTTTCTTTATATAAAGGACTGTTTGACTTGTATAAAGAAATTATAGATAAGACAAATACTTATTCTGAATCAACGAATTATGACTTTCAATTAGTATCAAAATTAACTTTCAAAGAAAGTGATTTTAATTCGTTGTTTTCGGATTCAATAACAAAAAATATTTCTTTGGAAAAACAATTCAATGGTATTTTTAAAGGGAATACATACTCATTCAATTTAGAAAGACATTTGGCTAATATTGAATATATTTTTGATATTTTGATAAAAGAAGAAAATATTAAATTTAATAAAGGTTATGACCAACAAAAAGTTACATATATTTTATTTGATGACTATTTTTCTGTTTATTTTGATATTATTCAACATGGTGATAGTCTCTTAAAAATGTCTCCTGGAAAACGTGGTATAATTTTATTCCAATTATTTTTGCATTTAAGTTCATCAAGGTATCCTATTTTAATAGATCAGCCAGAAGATAGCTTAGATAATAGGACAGTCTTTCTAGAATTAAATGACTTTATAAAGAAGAAAAAAATTGATAGACAAATAATTATTGTATCTCATAATCCTAACCTTGTGGTATCTACAGATTCTGAAAATGTAATTGTAGCTAATCAGGATGGTCAAAATAAAGAAAGCTATAAAAGAAAATATCAATTTGAGTATATTTCTGGCGGAATTGAAAATTCTTTTTTGAATGAAGAAGAAAATGCCATTCTTTATCAGAAAGGAATTAGAGAACATATATGTGAAATCCTTGAAGGTGGAAGAGAAGCCTTTGAAAAAAGAGAAAATAAATATGGATTTAAATAGAATCCTAATATTATTTATTAAAATTCTTTGAAATAATATTTATTACATTAAATGACAATAGCAGACATACACGCACATCCATCGCTTAAAACTTATCTTTTTAAGATGAAGTTTTACAGAAAGTTTTATATATTCAGAGATTATTCGGTATTCAAAATAAATATTTTATTGAACGAATACAATTATTTTTATTAACCAATTAGAAAGTATAGCATGGACAACTTATTTAACAGATTACTACTTAAATTATTTCTCATAATTTTATTCGTCGTTATCATCGAAAATATGTGTGTAGCACAACTAAGAAACAGTTATGTTCCTTCAACCGGCTATTATTTAGGTGTTTCTCTTGGTGAGCTAGCAGATGAAGGACAAATGCACTATGTTGATTATGATTCTTTTAGTTCACAGTTTGGGAATAGTTGTACATTTACAATTGTAAACAAATTTGTGGGATTCCCGAGCTGGTGGAGTTGGGAAAAAAAATATGATTCCTTTGACTCACAATGGGAAAGTTCTTTTAGTCCGGGAATTGCATTAATGTTTACACTAATGCCAATGGTAGATTTCGATTTGTTCGTTGCATCATCTTCAACAACATGGGGACCCGGCAATGAAGCTTACGATTCCACATTAGCATTTGCTATAAGTTGTAAAAAAAATTGCAAGAGACCAATATTTATACGTTTTGCCCATGAAATGAATGCTCATTGGTATCCTTGGTGCTCAAAAACGACATGTGAAGGCTCTTCTACCTTTTCGATTAATGATTACATAAAAGCTTTTAGAAATGTTGCCAATGTTTTTCATAATACTGCTCCAAATGTATCCATGATTTGGTGTCCGAATTATTATGATACAAGTAATCATTCTATCCTTGGTTATAAAGATTACTATCCTGGAGATGATTATGTAGATTGGGTAGGATTGGATTTGTATAACCACAATGAACCGGGGACAAAGATTAATAAATGTGATAACTATCAATTTTATAATATGCTGACTTTTGATAATTTTTATTATGATTATTGCGATACATCAAATTCAAACGGTCATAAAAAACCATTAATTATTTGCGAGACTTCATCTGAATTCATTCATGAATATACTATTGATCCTTCTTCAACAATAACAATAGATGATTTCGAGGAAAATCGACAACTTCCATGGAGTCCATGGGGAGGAATGACAATTAATCTAGATCCTACAAATCCTATTTCAGGTGATTATTCATATCAAATAACATCCACATTAATAAGCAATGATTTTTATCGTGGTGGTATGGTTGAGCCAATAACAAATGAATTTGACTTTGATCCATTAAATACTGATTTAGGAATTTCTATTTTTGTAAAGCGTGAAGATGATTGCAAAATAGAGCCTTCCATAATAATTCAATTTAGAGAGGATCACGACATAGCTGCTTGTGCTTTCAAATTACAATTATCAAATTATAATAATAACAATCCAGTGCAATTTAAAGAAAAAATAATCCCATTTGATTTATTCAGGAGTGGAAGTAATTCTGCATTTCTATCAAAATATTTGAGAATAGACCTTCATACAAATGAAATCACCAATAGTTCTTCAACGATTAACATTGATTTGTTAAGAGTGGGAAATATTACGACAAATAATCTTGCCAATAATATTAAATGGAAGTCAGATTGGATTGACCAGATTTTATCCACTGACAATAATGGCAATAATGAACCTCATTATTATTCTATTAAAGAAAAATTTCCAAACCTAAAAGCAATATGCTTATTTCATTTAATGAAGCAGGAAAACGGAGAATTCAAAGATTTTCGATTACCGGATGATGCCACATTTATTGAACATTTTAACGAAAAAGTTAGTACAACATATACATTAAGCGAAATAACCAAAATTAGTCCAACACCAACTATTACAGGTGACATTACATCTTTTACAAAAAGTTCACAAACTTTTACAACACCATTTAATTCTTATTACAGCTATAAATGGTTAGCTATGAGTGGTACTATTACAGG
>JAZDIP010000064.1:0-7475 GCA_043804925.1 bacterium
GAAGTAAGATTTTATGATGATGATAGTAAATTATTATCCTTTGGAGAAGAGAGAGTTGGATTGCATGAATATAATATCGAAAAAAATGAATTCGGAATGCCAGTTAAACAAATATTATACGGAACTTCTAAAGATTTTGAACTTGCACCTGATGAAAAGCATTTCATCTCCTCTGGTCCAACAATCTGGAATATTGAAACCGGAGACAGCATACAACTGCACGCAGACCCTGAGCTAAACGATATGGATTATGTTGCCGTTTCGGACAACGGAAAAATGCTTGCGGCTATGTCTCCCGAAGGTCGCATTGTCGTTTGGGATGTAGAAAAATACCTAACACCAGTCGAAGAAAAACCTATAACAGAAAAGAATGTTTTAAGTATTTTTCCAAATCCTACAGAAAACACAATCAACCTCCGCTACCGCATAGAATCAGCGAGCAGGGTAAATATTTTCATAACAGATATTTTAGGTAACCAAACGCTATTGAAAAGCGATTACAAATTCCCCGGGGATTATGTTGAGATGTTCAACTTGAATGGCTATTCGCAAGGGATATATAATGTTGTTTTGCAGACAGACAAGCAAGTTTTTAGTGAAAGGGTAGTGCTTATAAAATGAAAATAAAAAACATAATAGTATTTTTGATTCTAATTCAAACTTGTAACTCTTTCTCTCAAGCACCTGAATGGTTGGTATTTGATATTGAAAATTCACCGGTTCCGTTTAATAATCTACATGATATAACTTTTGACAAAGATGGTTATGTTGTTATGGTATTTGGGCAGGATGGATATAATCGAGGCGGTGGTCTTGTTTTCTATGATTATAATGATTGGGATGTACTCAATACTGACAATTCTGTTATTCCTACTAACCAATTACTTGAAGTTGAAATAGATAAGAATAATGCTATTTGGATAGGATCTTTAGGTGAGGAGGGATTATTCAAATTCAAGGATAATGATATTCAGGTATTCGATAAAACAAACAGCCCAATAAAAAACACCTTTATAAGAAATTTAGTCGTAGATAGCAACAATGTTAAATGGTTCAGAAATGCTTCATTATCCGGCAAAGATCTTATTTATAGCTTTGATGATATAAATTGGTTGATTATTGATTCATCAAATTCTTTTTATAAAAGATATTCTGAAGTTCGTACATTATTTGTAGATAAACAAAACGATAAGTGGTTCGGATTTATGGGAACAGATTGCTATATTGCTAGATTTAATAATAAAAATTGGATTGTTTATGACACCATATTCAATACAGTCAATGATTGGTCATCTCAATTTTGCATTGAAGAGGATAGTGTAGGCAATATATGGATTGGCACTTTGAAACCTATTATTTTTGATGGAAAATATTGGACTATTTTATATGATTTTCCTGGTTGGGGTGTCTATTCAATTGCAACTGAATCAAATAATGATATTTGGATTTTAGGTGATAGCATGAATGTAGGACGCTTAATTAAATATAAACAAGGCGAATGGACTATTTTGGATTCTTCAAATTCAGCATATAATACAAAAGGTTCTCTGATAAAAATTGACAAATACGGAAATAAACTAATAACAACTTCAAAAGGCTTATATATATTTAAGGAAGGAGGTGTTGTAGGTATAACAGATGTAGATGAAGACATAAAAGTTGAGCAAAACAAAATACTTTGTTATCCAAATCCAACATCATGTATAGTCAACCTCCGCTACCGCATTGAAACAGCAGGATTGGTGAATATTTTTCTGACAGATGTTTTAGGCAACCAAACACTATTGAAAAGCGAATACAAATTCCCCGGGGATTACGTAGAGACGTTCAATTTTAACGTCTATCCGCAGGGGATTTATAATGTTGTTTTGCAGATGAGTGATAATGTTTTTAGTGAAAGAGTGATGATAGTGCAATAGTTCAGACATTCTCTCTGTGGAACTCTGTGTAACTGACTTTCTTTTCACGTTTTCACGTTTTCGCGTTTTCACGTAATTCGTAATTCATAATTCGTAATTATTCCGTCCTTCGGCTAACTGACATCCGATAACGGATAACCGATAACGGTTTAAAAATCTTTTTAAAATAAAATAAATTACATTTCACATCAACATCGTAAATTAGTCCGTCTCGTTCTTTGCAAAAAGTTTTTAAAAATTCCCATCTATCAAGAAGGGTGGCACGCAGTGACGGGGTGTGTTTTTCTATTTTCTATCTTTCTATTTTCTACAACCGGGGTGTCACGAAGAGACGGGGTGTGTTTTTCTATTTTCTATCTTTCTATTTTCTATTTTCTATTTTCTAAAGCCGGGGTGTGTTTTTTCTATTTTCTATCTTTCTATTTTCTATCTTTCTATTTTCTAAAGCCGTGCCTGCTCGATGTCCTCTGAGTTTAACATTTTTTACTGTTCACTGACAATGGAAAACAGTTCACGATAGAGAAAAAAACACGACAAATAAGACATTATCTGATAAACACTGAAACAACAACAACTTACAGTGTCATTGCTTAAAACTAATGACCGACATTTACGGCATATAAAAAAAAATAAAAGATAAAAAAGATAAAAAAAGATAAAAAAGATAAAAAAAGATAAAAAAGATAAAAAAAGATAAAAAAGATAAAAAAGATAAAAAAAGATAAAAAAAGATAAAAAAGATAAAAAAAATAAAAAAACAGCATTTTTAATGCAATTTCGGAATCTGCATCGTTATATATTTATTGGATTGTGGGTTACAGCGACAACAGATTTTCATTAAAAAAATCACTACTGAAAAGTGAATACAAATTCCCGGGTGATTATGTTGAAACGTTCAACCTGAACGTCTATCCGCAAGGAATTTATAATGTTGTTTTGCAGTCAGGAGAAAAGGTTTATAGTGGAAATGTAATTATTAATCGTTGATGTTAATCTTAATTTCCGGTACCCACAGATGCTTTTTCAAATTCACTCTGTCATCTTCGAATTCAATATCTTCGGATTCGAGTAGTTCCCTCATCATATTTGGTGTCGAAAAATGCCTTTTTCCGGTTAGCTCTCCATTCCTGTTAATTACTCTGTGGCAAGGTATGCTCATATCTCCTGCAACTGAATTTAATGCCCAGCCAACCATCCGTGCAGAAGATTTCAGCCCTAATGACTGAGCTATATACCCGTAAGTCGTTACTTTGCCCTCAGGGATTTTTCTAACTACATCAAATACTTTTTCAAAAAAATCTTTGTTTTCCATCTCAGGTTCATTAAACTTGAACAATTAAAACAATTTATAAAAATATACGTTGCTTGACAAAATTATATTAAATTTATGATATATTAAAAAAGATTATTGATTGATGGAAGAAAATTGGGAATTATTTATAGATTTTTTAAGTGAGAGATTGAGAAAGCCGCTTCCGGGACTTGAATCCCAAAAGATGATGGCACCTACAACTCCAAAGGATTATTTTCGAACATTTGAACCAAGCGAAACAGCTAATCAAAGCGCTGTAATGGCTTTATTTGTAAAGAACAAATCAGGTATTGACCTTCTACTGACTTTAAGGAGTAAAAATATAAGCCACAGCGGACAAATCAGTTTTCCGGGTGGAAGATGCGAACAGGGAGAAACTATTGAAGAAGCTGCATTAAGAGAGACTTATGAAGAAACCGGTATTGACTCCGGTTCGATTAAGATAATTGGCAAACTCTCAGATTTGTTTGTTCCTCCTTCTGATAATATAATTACTCCTGTGCTAGGATATATTGAAGATAAACCTTTAATAAAAGTAAATCATGATGAAGTTGAGGAAGTTTTTTATGTGCCTTTATCGAACTTGATAAATGATGATTTCAGAAAAAATGAAGAATGGGATTTTAAAGGAGTAACAGTTACAATACCACTTTGGAACATTCATCCGACAACTCCTCTTTGGGGGGCAACTGCTATGATAATTTCTGAACTACTGGAGATTTGCAGAGAATTTTATAATAATTAAATAATTTATAATTATAGTTTTTGAAATCAGCTGAATAATATTATAGAACAAATTTAAATAATGAATACAAAAATGATAAATAAATTTAAAGCTCCCATTAATCCTGAAATACCGGATTTCGAGTTTCCTCAATTTGAGAAAATCCTGATAAATGAAGATATAACTCTGTATGCTGTTCATGATGATTTTCAACCACTGGTCAGTTTTACTGTATTGTTTCCCTTGGGAGCTAATTCTGAAAAAAATGCCGGAATTTCATATTTCAGTTCTCAGATGCTAAAAAGAGGTACAAAAAAAAGAAGTAGCTCACAAATAGCTGAAGAATTTGATAAATTAGGTGCTTCTTTAAATATTTCATCTGATTGGGATTATACAAAAGCCGGATTTACTTGCCTTGGGAATTATTTCTCTGATTGTATTGAAATTCTTTCTGATTGTATTTATAATTCCAATTTTAGTGATGATGAAATCGAAAGATTAAAAACTAAACATCTCGCTGACATAGAACAGGAAACGGCAGACCCTTCATATACTGCGGATATTTCACTGAGCAAAGGAGTTTTTGGCAATCACCCTTATGGACATCCCATGATAGGGACGAAGAGAAGCATCAAAACGATTGAAAATATTGATTGTCTGAGTTGGTATGATGAACTTTTAAGTTCAGAAAAGATTAATATTGTAGTTTCAGGTACTTTTAAAATAGAACAAGTAATTAAATTAGTTCATAAGAATTTCAAAGTGAAAGCAGAGGAAAATAAACACAGTAAAAAACTTATTCTATTTGATAAAAATATTGAAAATAAAATCATTATTAAAAATAAAAGAGACAGCGAACAAACTCATTTGAGAATAGGAAAGTTGACAATCAGTAGAAATAATCCTGATTTTCCCGCATATCAATTTGCTAATACCGTTTTCGGAGGTTTTTTTCTTTCCCGTCTTAATAAATTGCTTAGAGAGGAATTGGGATATACCTATGGAGTAAGTTCATATATCAATTCAAAAAAACTTGCATCAATTTCAGTTGTTTCAACAAGTATTAATAAAGATGCTTCTGCTGATACAGTTAAAAAAGTATTGGAACAAATGAATTTGATGAAAAATGAGAAAATTTCAGAAGAAGAATATATTTTAGTTAGAAGATATTTACTTGGCTCATTTGTGAGGGGCATTGAAACGAGCAGGCAAATTGCAGGTTTAGTCAGGAATCAAATAGTTGCAGAATTGTCCGATGATTATTACACAAATTTTTATAATAGAATAAAAGAGTTAACAATTGATGAGATATTTGATTGTCAAAAGAAATATTTTTCAACTTCCGGGCTTGTAATTACGGCTGTCGGAGATAAGAAACTCCTTGAAAAAAGTCTCGATAATACATTATTTTAATATTTATTTATTCAATGAAATATAAAGTATAACGTCATAGTTACTTATTCAATTTAGAATTTTAATTTAAGGAAAATAAATGGTTCAAAATACCGATGATTTGAAGAAAATTGAGCTTTTAGCAGAAGCTATTAAAAATGTAAAAGATGAAATTTCCAAAGTTATAATTGGTCAGCATAGCATAATCGAAAATCTTTTGATTTCCCTGTTTGCTAAAGGGCATGTACTTTTAATTGGTGTGCCGGGTTTGGCAAAAACTTTATTAATCAGGACGCTTGCAAAATCTCTGGATTTGAAATACAACCGTATCCAGTTTACACCTGACTTAATGCCGGGGGATATTACCGGAAACGATGTTATCGAGCAAAACATTTCTACAGGTGAAAAGCAATTTCGTTTCGTAAAAGGACCAATTTTCGCAAACATTGTTCTTGCTGACGAAATAAACAGGACACCTCCAAAAACACAAGCAGCACTTTTAGAAGCAATGGAAGAACATGAAGTTACTGCCGCAGGAAATACCTACAAACTCAAAGAACCGTTTTTCGTTCTTGCAACCCAAAACCCTATCGAGCAGGAAGGAACTTATCCTTTGCCTGAGGCACAACTTGACAGATTTATGTTTAATATCTGGCTTGACTATCCATCAGAAAAAGAAGAAATGGAAATTGTCAGAACCACAACTGCCGATTATGTACCCGACGTTAAAAAAGTTCTCAGTGCTGAAGATATAATCATGTTCCAGGATTTAATCCGCAGGGTTCCTGTTGCAGAAAATGTAATTCAATATGCAGTAAAACTTGCCAGAAGTACACGACCTCAAAACGGCACAATGCAGTTTATAAAAGATTATATCAATTACGGAGCTGGTCCCCGTGCATCGCAGTATTTGATTTTAGGAGCAAAATCGAGAGCGGCTTTAACAGGAAAATTTACACCCGATATTGATGATATTAACGCCGTTGCACTGCCGGTTATCCGTCACAGAATGGTAATGAATTTCAATGCAGAAGCCGACAATGTCAGCACCGAGAAAATCGTAGGCATGCTCTTGGAAAAGTCTTAATATAAAGTTAGTATCAGTTATCGGAGAATGAAAATATGATTTTAGTTTTTGTCATTCCTGCAAAAGCTGGAATCTAAAATACTTTTGAATTAATACCCAACACTTAAATTAGATTTTTTCTAATTTCGCAAACTGCAGCATCAAAACTTTTTTACCGACTGAATTGAACTGCACAACTGCTTTGGCATTGTTGCCGGTTCCTGCCAAAGCAAGTACTTTACCTTTTCCGAACTTTGAATGTAACACAATATCCCCGTTCTTGAAATCAAATTCAGGAGTAGATGAAATTGTTTCCTTTGCAGATGCAGTTCCGAAAAATGTTGGTTTCTTTTGTTTTTCTTTATGTAAAAAACTGTTTAATACATCCCGTTTTTCTTCACTTTTTTTCTTGATTGAAATCGAGCTGTTTAAATATTTCCTGTCAATTTCATTTATAAAATGCGATGGAGAATTATCCTGATATGTTCCGAATCTCATCCTCCGTTGAGCATAGGTCAAAAATAATTTTTGTTCTGCTCTTGTAATCCCGACATAAAACAGTCTTCTCTCTTCTTCTTCCTCCTCCTTATTCATTTCCGTTCTTCCTAACGGGAAGAGTCCTTCTTCAAGACCGGATATGAAAACAACGGGAAATTCAAGACCTTTTGCAGAATGAAGTGTCATCAGCTTTACCTGATTTTGCGACATATCTTTTTCGTCAATATCTGTCATCAAAGTCATCTGTTGAAGGTAATCATCGAGAGTTGCTTCAGGTTCACGTCTCAAAAACATTGAAATATCTGACAACACTTGCTGAATATTATTCCATCTGTCCTGTGCTTCTGTTGTTCCCATTTCCTTGTACATTTGGAGTAATCCTGTTTCCTCGATGTAATCTATTGCAAGTTGTGCAGGATTGACTGAATCCTTCTGATTAATATATTTTTGAATCATCATAACGAATTTCATTGCTGAGTTTATCGCTCTTCCCTGAAGATTGATATTTTTTTCAGATTGATAAAATGAATCAAATAATGGAATATTATGAGTACGTGCATATTC
>JAZDIP010000065.1:0-26935 GCA_043804925.1 bacterium
TATTTATATATAAAATTAATTTATTATTTTTGTTAGTTCAATAATACAATATTATTATGAATTTATTGTTTTTACTAAAGAAATAATTTTTAGGGATGAGATGACAGCAAAGAAGACAAAAAAAGTACAGATTGATAGAAGCACTAAAGATGCACAGGTTGCGAGGCAACCCGTAAAACATACATCTAAAATCAGCAAGAAAAAAGCTGTATCTTGGGTTTTTCCTCTTGAAAGGAAGAATTTCATTTGGGCAGGTAGCGGCTTAGTTGTAATTATTATCGGGTATATTCTTATGGCAACCGGCATAACAGATGACCCTGCATTGGTCGAGGGTACATGGAACAATCCTTTAGCTATTTCAGTTGCTCCGGTTCTTCTTGTAATTGGTTATTGTATTTTAATACCATTTGCAATTTTAAAACTATTCAGGAAAGAAGACAGCAATCAGGAATAATCCAAACTTTTTTCCGGTATTTGGTTTATCAGGTTACCGGATGTTCAGATGATAAAAAAATCAGGATATGTTGCAATCATCGGTAAACCGAACGCAGGTAAATCAACTTTACTTAATGCGATTCTTGGTTCCAAGCTTTCTATTGTTACCCCAAAAATCCAGACTACGAGAAAACGTGTTCTCGGCATTTATACAAGGGAAAACACTCAAATTGTTTTTCTCGACAATCCCGGTCTGTTAAAGCCGATGCATAATCTGCACAAAGCCATGTTGAATTATATTGATATGTCTTTGAAAGAGTCTGATGTGATTTTGCTTCTAATAGATTTGGAGAACTATAAAAATTTTGATGAATACTTGAATCCACATATACGCAGACAACTTGAAAACTTAAATAAACCTATTATTGTTGTCCTAAATAAGACCGATTTAGTGCAGGATAAAAAAACATTATTACCATTTTTCAAAGAGTTGACTGATTATAAATACATTACTTCCGTTATGCCGGTATCGGCATCCAAACATGATGGTATCGATGAATTGCTGAATTTTATCGAAAACTTTATTCCTGTTGGTGAATTTTATTTTGATACCGAGCTATTAAGCGACCAACCCGTCCGTTTCTTTGTTTCGGAAATTATCCGGGAAACTATTTTTAAAAGCTATCAAAAAGAAGTTCCATACTCCACAGAAGTAGTAATTACCGGCTTTAAAGAAAAAACTGATGGGAAATGGTTTATCTCTGCAGATATTATCGTTGAAAAACAATCCCAAAAAGGAATAATAATCGGTGCCGGGGGTAAGAAAATAAAAGAGATCGGGGAAAAATCCCGAAAAGATATAGAAGATTACCTCCAAACAGAAGTTTATTTGGAACTTTTCGTTAAAGTCCGTGAAAATTGGAGAAAGAAATCCGTATTTTTAAAATCATTTGGATATTAATTTACAATCCTGAACCAATACTCATAATTCTTCTTTTGTCCATTGACATCAACATTACTAATCGTAATATTATATCTGGTATTACGTTTTAAATTGCTTACTTTCCATTGAAGATTATTCGGTAATCCTGAGAATAGATTGTCAGAGCTAATATTTAGTACTGAATAAGTAGTTTGGTTATCATCATTTACCTGTATAGTGGCAGTCGAGAAATCTACTTTGTCATTTGACCACCAATTCGATTTATTCATTAAAACCGAAAAAGAAAGAAACAAATTAGTGTCAAGAGCCGAGGATGGATAGTCATGATAAGGACATGCTATATACTCAACATTAGATTCAGTAGGACCATCATTATCCCAAACCCACATGGTGGAACCTATCCAATATTCACCTTTTGCTGTTATCCAGTCAACCCGCCCAAAAGCAACATTTTTAAGAAAAGGGCTAAGGAACCAACGTCTGTGCCCAATACTTGTTGAATATTTTTCATTAATCCAACCATCAATGCTTGCAGCAGAACTCCATACAGTTGACAGAGAACTATAGTAGGATATATGTAGATTACTTTGTCCACAGGCAGTGTCACCAATTTTAGTGTAACACTTAAATGTTGAATCAGGATAATGTGTAAGGGTTTTATTTGCGACTGCTATTATTGCAGACTTTTGAACGGCTATATCCTTATCGGGATTATAACCTACTTCAGGTAATCCATGGATTGCCCTGATGAAATTCAATCTGTCCAACGCTTTCATTTTCTCGGCATAGGTGAGCGTTCCTTCGTAACAGTTATCAATACTCGGAGGACAATCATATAAATATGCAAGCCGGCTGTCAATCAAGAAATCGCATCCTTTTTTAGGTGCAGTTGTATCTTCCGAACAAGAATAAAAAATAAAATAAGTTAAAAATAAAAGTGCAAACAGTTGAAACTTTTTCATATTCCCTCAGACATTTTAATACATTCTTTTATTCAATCGTAAATCAATTAATTTTTCAAAATTATCAAATTTTATTATATAATCAGCTTGTTTATTGATATATCCAAAAACTTCTTCATCTTTTTTGGAAGCCCAGGCAAATCCATCAATAAAACCGGAGGCATAAGTATAAACAGGTTCAATAATATAATTCCCCTTTTTATCAATAAAGCCCCAATATAAAGAATCTCTAACTGCCGCAGTTCCTTCGCTAAAGTCCCATACGGCATTGTATTTGTAATCCTGGATTAGTTTACCGCTTTTATCAATGAATCCCCACAAAGTCATTAAACTCTTTGGATAAAAGTCTCCAACAAAAGCTATACCTTCGTTGAAATTATGAACGACATCAAAATCACCGGTTATTACAAATTCACCTTGCTTATTTATAAAATTATATTTTGAATTTTTATTAACAGGTGCCAATCCTTCAGAGAATTTTTTTGCTGATTCAAATTGAACCGGTATAACAATCTCACCTTTTTTATTAATAAAACCTGCAAATAAATCGTAATTTGTTACAACAGCCAAATCCTCACTAAATTTATTTCCTACAAGCTCTTTCAAATCAATAACAAAATCTCCGGAAGTATCAATATAACCGGATTTACCGTTCTTTGTAAATACAAAGCCGTAACCTTCTGAAAAACTGATGGCATCAATTAATGTATCTTTGTTAATTGGTTTTCCATTTCTATTGATATAGCTAATTAATGATGGTTCTCCTAAATTTAACGGAAATTCATAAACCGTAGCAAAACCTTCCGAAAAAAGTTGTGCTACATCATACTTTGGTTCAATTATGAATTTACCTGTCGAATCGAGGTATCCCCACTTTTCATTGTTATTAATCATAACGGAAACACAATAAAAACCTTCGCTATAACCTAAAACATTGTTGAGTTTCTTAGGAGCGAAAATTTGATTTCCATCGTAATTGACGAAATACCACATACTATCAATTTTATATGCAGCTAAGGGTTTGTAAGGACCGGTTTGTCCTGAGTTTGCCGTAATAGCCGGGAGAAATAAAATAAAAAATAAAATTACTTTTAAACGCATTCCAACCTAAATTAAATAATATAACATTATAATCATGTATAACGAAGTGAACTGAAATTTATTCAATCCTGAATAGATTTTTTCTCTTAAGTAATTGCACATGAAAATTTATTTTACGAAATTACAACAAAATCAAATTGAATCATTGATAAATATTTAAAAAACTCAAAACCGGAAGTATTGAAAAATGAAAACTCTAATAATCGGTGGTGGTAAAGGTTGCCGTTCATTAATAGGATTGCTTAACGACCCAATCATGAAAGAAGTGGATTTGGATATTATAGGGGTAATGGATATTAATGACCAGGCACTTGGGATGTTATATGCCCGTGAAATTGGATTAAAAACATTCACAAGTATGAAAGAAGCATTGTCATTACCGGAACTCGAAATGATAATCGAAATGACCGGGCAGGATGAAATTTTGCAGGAACTTTACAAAACCATCAGACCGGGAATTAAAATTATTGACCATAATTTCACACATATTTTCTGGGACATAATAAACGCAAGGATTGAACAAAACTGGCAATTGCAAGAACTCGAGAAACTTGAAAACGAAATAGAAAAAGAGAGAACTTTTCTGCAACAAATTTTTGACAGCAACGAGGATTTGATGGTTGTGCTCGATAAAGATAAAAATATACAAAGAGCTAACAAGAAATTTTATCAATTTGCTGAAATTACCGAAGAAGAAGCAATTGGGAAATCCTGCAAAGATGTCTTAAGAAATAAAGATATTAATTGCGATGATATTGAATTTGATAAAACTTTCGATGAGATTTTCAGGACAGGCAATCCTCATACTCTTCTGTGGAAAACCCTTGCACCAAATGAGACACATTGGGAAGTAAACAGGACAGCTATCAGGAATAACAAAGGTGAAGTTGAAAGTATCCTGGCAACCTGGCATAAAATCACCGAAAGGATTATGCTTCGGAGGGAAATAGAAAGTGCCGAAATGCGGTTTAAGAGTTTCATTAACTCGGCAAAGGATTGGATATCAATAAAAGACCTGACCGGTAGATATGTAATTGCAAATCCGGTTACAGCTGAAGCTTTTGGTCTTCAACCTGAAGATTTCATCGGGAAAAAACCTATTGAGATATTACCTATGAAATTAGCGCAAACCATAACTATTCATGACCGGCAGGTCATAGAAACAAAAAAGTACCAGACTTTTGATGAGGTTATCCCGGTACACGGTGTTGACCATCACTTTCAGACTGTTAGATTTCCTTTAACGGATTACAAAGGGGAAATAATCGGTGTATGTACAATTGCAAGAGACGTCTCAAATGAAGTACGTTTGCAAGAGCAATTAATTCAGAGCGAAAAGTTAGCGGCTTTGGGTAAGCTTGCCGCAGGTGTTGCTCACGAAATAAACAATCCACTCACAGGAATCCTTGCTTATGCTGAAGATATTGCAAATGAATTTGAGGAAAATTCAGAACATCGAAGCGATGTGCAGGTAATAATCAGGGAGACACTAAGGTGCAGGGATATAGTCAGAAATTTACTTGATTTTTCAAGGCAGGATGTACCCAAATTTCAGGTTTCCGAAGTAAATACTACTGTCGAAAATGCCCTGAATCTTGTTAAAAAGCTACCGCAGTTTAAAGATATTATTATTGTAACCTGCTTAAAGGAATCTATACCGAATATATTTACAGACCCACAACAGTTGACACAAGTAATACTTAATTTTATGCTCAATGCCGCCGATGCAATGAAATTCAAGGGGAGTATAACCATTTCAACGGATTACGACTTTAAAAATGACAAATGTATAATTTCGGTTGAGGATACAGGTCCGGGAATTCCTGAAAATTTAATAGATAAAATCTTTGAGCCATTCTTTTCGACGAAGGGAACAAGCGGATTGGGATTAGCCGTTAGCTGGGGTATTGTCGAAAGGCATAGAGGCAACATCGAAGTTGACATGGGAGACAATGGCGGAGCAATATTCAGGATAAATATTCCGAGTCACAAAGGATTTAAAAATTATAAATAGGGAGATTTTTTTTGAATTTAGTCCTTTACTCAACGTTACTTGTTTTGGGAAGGGATTTCTTAATACCGGTCATGTCAGTTCACGAGAATTAGTTATTGGGGTTATTTTTATTTATTTATTCCTTTTAACTTTCTTTGCCCTGATTGAAGAAGCATTTACACGGAAGGTTAAGTTTAAGAAGCTTGCAATGCCTGATTCCTGCAACTTTTTTTCTGCGAGAAATCCAACCATTGCGGCGTTATCCATACAATATTGCAAATCGGGTGCTACTACTTGTATATTGTGTTTCGCTGCATGGGATTTCATTTGCTCACGTAATAGGGAATTTGCCGATACACCTCCGGCTATAATGATAGCATTAACATTCATTTCAAATGCGGCATCAATTGTTTTCTTGACGAGTACATCAACAATTGCCTGTTGAAGAGAAGCGGCAATATCGGGTATCTCCGTTGTGAAATTATTATTTTGAAATTCTTTTTCGAGAAAATACTTGACAGATGTTTTTAAGCCGCTGAAGCTGAAATTGAAATTGTGGTCATTAATCATTGACCTTGGGAAATTATATTTTTTTGGATTCCCATTCATAGCTATTCTGTCTATTTCAGGACCGCCGGGGTAGGGGAGACCAAGCATCGAAGCAATTTTATCGAATGCTTCGCCTGCCGCATCGTCAACGGTGGCTCCCAAAATATTATACTTTGAAAAAGATTCGACATAAAACAAAGCAGTGTGTCCACCACTGACAACCAAAGTTATGTATGGAAATTCAACATTGGAATCCTGCAAACTACCGGAATAAATATGCCCTTCAATATGATTGACAGGAATAATTGGTTTGTTATATTTTATTGCCAGACCTTTTCCAAAGTTTGAACCGACAAGCAAAGAACCAATCAATCCCGGTTCGGTTGTAACAGCAATAGCATCAATATCCGATATTTTTACTTGGCTTTCCTTTAAAGATTGAGTCAAAACTTCATAAATATAACTCAGATGAGCACGTGATGCCAATTCGGGAATAACGCCACCATATTTACTATGAAAATGCTGCGAAGAAATGACATTGCTTAATACCTTCCCGTTTTCAACAATAGAAACAGAAGTATCATCACAAGACGACTCAATAGCTAAAATCTTCATACTAATCCATGAAATCCCTTATTCTTTTCAGAAGCATATTTAAAGCAGTGCCTACTGCTCTTTCCCTGTTGATTTCGCGGTCATTTCCAAATATGAATTTTTGTGCAATCGTTACATTTTCATCGGCGATACCAATCCATACCGTTCCTACTGGTTTTTCTTCGGTTCCCCCGGTTGGACCTGCTATTCCGGTTATACCGATTCCGAAGTCTGTTCCGAATTTTTTTCTTACATTTCTTGCAAGTTCTTTAACCACTTCTTCGCTGACAGCACCATAATTCTCTATTATCTTAGCGTCAACATCCAAAATTTTTATTTTGGCTTCATTACTGTAAACGATAACTCCACCTATAAAGTATTCCGAACTCCCTGAAATTGATGTTAACTCCCCGCCAAGTAAACCGCCGGTACAGGATTCGGCAACAGACACGGTCATTTTAAGCTGAGATAATCCTTGCCCGGCTTTTAAACTAAGACTATCATCATCTTTTCCATAAATAAATTTACCTGCTGCCTCATATAGTTTTTTTTCAATTTGGATTATTTTATTATTGGCTTCTTCGAAATTTTTTGCATTTACACCAACTCTTAACTTAATTCCTTTATATGAAGGTAAAAATGCAAGAGAAGCTCCGTTTAATAATTCCTGAGTATCTCCGATTAAATCTGCGAGCATTGACTCCGGTATTCCCGATGTATGATAATTTTTATATAATAGAATATCATCATTACGCTCAATAATTTTGTTTTGCATAATTGGTAATACAGAGTTATTCATTATATATTTCATTTCAGCGGGAACACCCGGTAAAGCAACCGTTAATTTACCATTTTCATCAAATAAAATACCTGGAGCTGTACCCAATGCATTGGTTAAGGGTTTAGCTTTTGAAGGTATCAATGCTTGTTCTTTGTTTCGTTCCGTTAAATTATAACCTCGTAATTTAAAAATTTTCTCGAGATATTCCAAGGTTGGCTCATGGAATATTAGCTCATCCTCGAAATAACCGGTTAGGACATTCTTAGTAATATCATCATGAGTTGGTCCTAATCCGCCTGTGATAATAACCATATCAGATTTCTGTAAAGAGCGGTTCAATTCATTTATCAAATCCTCCTTATTATCACGAATAGTTGAATGATATGACACGTTTGCACCTAACTCAGTGCATTTTGAAGAAATCCATGCAGCATTTGTATTGATTATCTGGCCAATACAAATCTCATCTCCGATTGATATTAAAGCTATATTGAACATATTATATTTTATTAAGCCGAAATTTAAAAACGGCGAACAAGAATTTGAACGCCGTTTGTATGAATTTAGAACATTATATTTAAATTAAAGATTATTAATCTTTATTTTCTTCTTCCTTGGGCGATTCAGATTCAGCAGATTCATTTGAAACTAAGATAAACTCCGGATTTTCAACAATTTTTTCAATAGTTTCTTCTTGAGTTTCTATTTTTTCATTAACTTCCGGTTCATTTTTAATTTCTGGTAATACCTCAGCATCAGTTTTATCTTGCTTCTTGTCTGCCTGAACTTCTTTAGTTATACCCTTGGTTTTCGCAGTAACATCTTCCTTTTGATGGATAAAATAATCAGGAATCGGTATATCGTTCAACGGAGACAGGATTTCTTCGGGAATTTCAATATTTTCCATTGGCTCCAAAGGTGTACCTGCTGTGTATTTGTTTGCATTTGGAACAGGATGTTTTCCTACGTAAGCATCAATAGTTACCTGGTCCTTGTTCCTCAAACATTCAACAACAGAAAGAACAATTTTCTTGGCTTCCTTATCAAATTCGACAACCTTCAACGGTAATAAATCACCAATCTGGAAGTAGTCACTGATATTCTTTACAGGTGCGAAAGAGAGCTGGGAAATCGGTACAAAACCATCAACGGCATCGGGTAATTCAACGATGACACCTTTTTCTATAATACGTTCGATTTTAGCTTCGGTTTCTTCACCGGACTTATATTTTGTTTCAAAAAAGTCCCAAGGATTATCAGCAATTTGTTTGTGCCCGAGAGCAATCCTTCTTTGTTCGGGGTCAATGCTGAGAACACAAACTTCTAATTCATCACCCTTTCTGACAAATTCGCCGGGGTGACGAATCTTTTTAGTCCATGATAAGTCACTAATATGAATCAATCCGTCAACTCCAGGTTCAAGTTCAATAAACACACCGAAGTTTGTTAAGTTTCTAACAATACCTTTGTGCAGGGAATTAACCGGGAACTTAGCCATCAGATCCTGCCATGGGTCCGGTTCAAGTTGTTTCATGCCGAGAGCAAGTTTCTTTTCGTCTTTATCAATGTTGAGAACAATAGCTTCGACATTTTGTCCCATAGAAACAATTTGAGAAGGATGCTTTACGTGCTGTGTCCATGACATCTCGCTGATATGTATAAGCCCTTCAATTCCTTTTTCAATTTCGATAAATGCACCATAATCGGTTAAACTGACAACCTTACCTGCAACCTTAGTGCTTTTCTCATATTTTTCGCCGATTGTATCCCAAGGATGTTGTGTTAGCTGTTTCATACCGAGAGAAATTCTCTTCTTGTCATTGTCGAAATCAAGAATAACAACTTTAACAACTTCATCAAGCGTTACGATTTCACTTGGATGAGTTACCCTTCCCCAAGATAAGTCTGTTATGTGAACCAAACCATCAACACCACCAAGGTCAACGAATATCCCGAAATCGGAAATTGCTTTGACAGTTCCTTCGAGTACAAGACCTTTCTCAAGTTTGGAAATAATCTCGTTTCTCTGTTCGGATATTTGTTCGTCAAGCAAAACTTTGTGGCTTACAACAACGTTTTCGCTGGGATGATTTACTTTTACAACCTTAACGTCAATAGTTTTGTTCACCCAACTGTCGAAATCACGTACAGGTCTTACGTCAATTTGTGACCCGGGTAAAAATGCTTCAATACCCAAAAGGTCAACCACCATACCACCTTTAATTCTACGTAAAATCTTAACGGGTACGATTTTTTGTTCTGTGTTCAGTTGTATAATATCTTCCCATATACGCATAAAGTCTGCTCTGCGGCGTGACAATACCAATTTTCCGTCTGCATCTTCCATTTTTTCAATATAGACATCAATTTGGTCCCCGACTTGCAGGTTTTCTGCATTCAACAATTCAGCTCTTGGTATAACGCCAAATGATTTAAAACCTATATCTACCAAAACTTCATCTTTTGTGATATTGATTATTTTTCCCTGGACTAATTCATCCTCTTTTATCTTGGTTATTGAGCCATCAGCTAATTTTTCAAAAGCTTCATCGCCCAGTTCAAGGTTTCCAAAACCTTCTTCCAATATAGTGCTTAAGTTGTGGTAATCAAAGTTAGAATAGTTTTTATCAAGGGTTTCCATAAGAAAGTCTTCTTGTTCGGTTGATGAACCGTCAGATTCAATAATTTCTTCAGTTTTATCAAAATCCTGCTCGATTTCATTTTCCCTCAATTCGAGGGTTTCCCTTAAATCAAGGGTTTCATTTTCAATCATGAAATACTCCAATTTTAAATAAAATAGTTAAACAATAGTTAATTAATATATATATATTTTCCAAACCTTGCAGTATGGAGCTATGCAATTTAATTCAATCTAAACTTATTTCCAAATCTTTTTTATTAATGGACTTAATATCTCGCGATGACCTTTCTGATTTTTTTTTGATTGGTTTTAAATAAAAAATTGGATTTTTTTAGTTGATTTGAAAATTGTAAAATTGTAAAATTGAAAATTCTAAAATACTTTCTCTCCGTTGACAAATGTTCCTAATACATTGATTTTGTTAGTATCGGGATAGGTAAAAATATCTTTATCGAGTATGACTATATCTGCCAAAAATCCCTCGCGAATATCACCTAACTGCAAATTCGAGGAAGTAGCCAAATGTGGATAGCAAGTATATGAGTTAACAGCTGTTTCAATATCGAGAATTTCTTCTTTATACCATGCTTTAGTTTGACCATAAGGAATTCTTTTTGTTAATGCGTCAATACCAATCAGAGGATTGTTCGATTCAATTGGAAAGTCAGAACCTGAAATTAAATGTGCTCCATTTTCAATCAATGATTTCCATGGATACGCATAGTTACATCTTTCTCCCAACCTTTTTCCGGCGATTGTTGCTGAATCGCTTATACAATGAACCGGTTGAACAGATGCTATAATATTGCCATCGTTAAATATCTTTTGGTCATCGGGATGTATATGCTGGGCATGCTCGACCCTAAGCTTGAAAACAATATTTTTACTTGCATCAGCCAACAATTTTCTGAAAGTCTGCAAAACCATCCTGTTTGCTGCATCTCCAATTGCATGAACAGCCACATTAAAATTCATTGTCAATGCTATATTTGCTTTTGAATATAATTCCGAGTCGCTAATTAAAAAAATGCCTCTATGTCCTTTTTTATCTGAGTAATCTTCGAGCATTGCAGCAGTTCTTGAACCTAAAGAACCATCAGCATAAAACTTGACGCCGATGATATTGAAAAAATCATTGTATTCCGGTTCTATATTATGTTTCAACCATTCATACTTGTAACCGCTGACAAATGTATAAATCCTAAGTGGAAGTTCCTTTTTGCTTGCAAAGGTTCTGTAGATACTTAATAATTCCGGTCGAACATCCATATCATGAACTGAAGTAATACCATTCCTTACTAATTCTTTGAGTGCCGTTTGAATATTCTCCTTCAATTGACTATCGGTATATTTCGGGATTAAATCCTTTACTAAATCAATGGCATTATCATGCAAAATTCCTGTAGGATTGCCGGATTTGTCTTTTTCTATAATACCTCCTTCAGGATTTGGAGTGAATTTATCAATTTTGGCAGCTTTCAATGCTGAAGAGTTTATCCAAACAGCATGTCCATCAATTCTGGTTAAGCAAACAGGAGTTTTTATAAAGTATTTATCTAAGATTTTATTGTTTGGAAATTCTTTTATATTCCACAATTCGTGGTTCCACCCAAATCCTACAATCCAATCACCTTTTTGTTTTGGATTTTTTAATGCTTTTTCAATACACTCCTCAGAACTTAAGCAATCCAAAAAATCAAGGCCATTCAATTTAGAACCAAGAGCGGCAATATGACCATGACTATCTGAAAAACCGGGTAAAGCAAAGGCATTTTCAAAAAAATAAGATTGAAGATTAGTGTCAATTTGGACAAAATCTTTACCCTTAGAAACGTACATGATTTTTCCGTCAACAACTTTTAACTTACCTTGAAATGAGGTTCCCATCATAATAAAAAAAGCCGACGAAAATCGTCGGCTAAATAAAATTCTAAACTACATTATTAGCTGATTTTTGTAATACAATCATCAATTGGACAAACGCTGACGCATTGTGGCTCGTCAAAATGCCCTTCGCAATCTACACATTTATCAGGATCAATAACATAAAATTCATCTCCCTGCGTAATAGCTTCGACCGGACACTCAGGTTCACAAGCTGCACAATTGATACATTCCTCATTTATTGAATGAGCCATAATAACACCTCTATTAATAATAAAAACAACACTCAATTAAAAAATTTAAAAAGCAAATTTAAGAAATTTATTTAACTATTAAAATTAATTTTTTCTATCAAACTATTGAATTTTTCATTCCAATTCACACTGGGCGATAAACATTTGGTATCCATGTGTGTGGATAAAGATTGAACGGGCACATACAAATTCTTTTTTTTGCCGACAAGTATCTGCTTATTTGAATAAAGCCATGATTTGAGTAAAATTTTGCTCCACAAACTATCGCTTATCATGTATTTAAATAGGTTACAGGGATTTTTGACCTTATGTTTTGTTAAACTCAGCCATATACTTGCATCATAATTATTCTTTAGATATGACCTGAATGTCTTTTCTGATTCCATTAAAATTGTTTTGGTCGTTAAAAAAGTCATTGTTGTTGAAGCTGCTGTTTTCCATGATATTTCATCTGAAATGATTTTAACCGAATTAAATTCTTTGTGAACCTTCATTTTGTCATAATCAGGATGATAATACGCAGATACAAAATCTGCATTTTTGTTTTTTCTTATAAAATCTAATATTTTTGGGATGGCATTATCAATATAAAAGTAATCATCTTCAGCAAAATAGATGTAATCCGAATAATTTTGATTTAATAAAATCTCTATCTGTTGTTCAAATGTCCCGGCATTTCCAATTCCCCCGAACCTGAAAATCTCCAATTCGTCATCATTGAAATATTTTTTAAATAAATCAACATAACTGTCAGGACAATTATCGAACAAGGCAAACAATTTGAATTTCAGATTCTCTAATGATTTCCTGAACGAATATAAACATAATTCAGACAACTTAAACTTATTATCTGAAAAAACAGGAGGTACCTTCGACACTCCGGGATAAATTCTATAAGCGATTGCTATATCAAAATTATTTTTCACCTGACCTCAAAAATTTGTTGAACTCATCAAGCCATAGATGAAACATTAATTTATTATACGCAATCTTCCTTTTCGAAGTTAAGAGTTTAGAGTCCGGAGTTGAGTGTTTATGTGCTCCGTTTTGTATGGCGGTTTCATGATTTCTCACTGTAGGTTTCAATTTCTGAAAAAAACTTTTAAGAGACCATAAAACTGTCATATTAAAGGAATAAACAATTTCGCAAATAATGTACAATTTTCCTGACTGAAAGGAAAGATGCTTTTTGCAAAATTTGATTTTACTTGAAATCATTTCACTGTATTTTTTTTTGTTCAATCCATTATGATTTTTTTTGTTCAATCCATTATAACTATCTGAAGCTCCGCGAAAATGTGTTACTAAAGCTTTTGGATTATGAATTATCGCCCATCCTTTTTGTTTTAATTTATGACAATAATCTGCCTCCTCCGTATAAAAAAAATAATCTTCATCGAATCCTTCTACTTCATCAAATGCAATTCTTTTCGTTGCTATTACTGCTCCGTCTAAATAAGGGACTTGTTTGGTAATTGCCCTGTCATTTCTCCAATTTTTCTTTTTTAAATATTCCTGGAAATGATTGATTAAAAAAAGTTTTTTTAATCCGAGTTTAGTTCCAGGTAAATCCCCAAAGGAATACTGATAATCCCCATCAGGATATAACTGTTGAGGACCAACTGCTCCAACTTTTGTGTTTTCTATTAAATACTCTAATAAATATTCAATCGAATCATTGGGGTAAATAACGTCATTATTCGATATTATTACAAAGTCCGAATTTGATGATTTCACTCCGATATTCACTGCTCTGGCATATCCCAGATTTTCATTATTCGAAATTAATTTAATGTCAGGATATTTGCTTTTTATTGCGTCTAAAGTGCCGTCTGTCGAACCATTGTCAACAACTATGATAAGATTAATAATGTCTTTTGCAGTTTGATTTATGGACTTTATACACTCCAAAGTGTGATTCAGAGTGTTATATGAAATAATGACGATATCTGTACTTTGTTTTCCCAAATATATATTTGATTAATTACATTTTCAAAAAAATACAATTTATCATTTTTTCTTTGAAAATTAATATTTTTGGATTGTTAGCGATATTGTTAGAAAAATTTAAAATAATTAAATTATTAAACAAAATGTGTATTTTTTTTTGGAAATAGTTTTTTTTACTGTTTTTATTTTGGATTTATTTTAATAAATTTAGGTTTTATAATTTATACATAAAGGTGCAAAAGTGAAAAATTCAATTTATACAAGTTTGATTGTAGTATTAATCCTTTTAACTTGTTCCCAATCTTTTTGCGGTGAATTGAGTAAAGTTGGAGGATTGAGTACTTATAAAAAAGGCACTGGACAAATATTAAATACAGAAAGTAAAAGAACCGAAAAACAACTTGTTAGTGCCGATTATTGGGAGCAAATACCCGGTCCTTATGGAGGAATAATTATTAGTCTTGCAAGTTACCAAAACATCTTATATGCAGGTACTATGGGCGGGAGTGTGTATAAAAGCACTGATTTTGGAGACAACTGGATATTTATCGGAGAAAATTTACCTTTTCTTGATGTTCAAAAAGTCTTGTTTTATGGTGGAAGATTATTCGTCTCAAACAAAGAATATGGCATTTATTTTACCGAAGATGATGGCTTAAACTGGACTCCTTTGAACAACGGATTAAAAAATATCCAGGTTACTTCTATGGTTGAACTCGATGGGAACTTATTTTGTTCGACTTATGGTGGAGGCATCTTTGCAAGTACGAATAAAGGCGATACATGGGTTGAAAAAAATGCCGGATTAAATAATAAATTTGTTAATCAATTGACTTTGTATCGCGGAGGTTTATATCTTGCAACAAATCAGGGTATATTCATTAGTGGGAATTATGCTGAATCATGGGGAACATTTAAATCCACAGGTTCATATATGTATATTGCCGTTAATGAGCAAAATATCTTCATTGCAAGCAACTACCAAATATGGATGACCAGTAATAATGGCTTAGTTTGGGATTTAGCGGATAGTTATGTTTTGGGTTACGGCATTATATATTCTCTTTATTCTACCGGTCCTTATATTTTGGCTGGCCGCTCTGCAGGAGTTTTCGTTTCGACCTATAATGGTGGGCAATGGGTGAATGTCCATTCCGAATTACCTATGATTAGGGTTTACTCGCTATTAAATTTTAATAATTTTGTTTATGCAGGTACCTCCAAGGGCATTTTTTATAGCAATGATTATGGAGGAAGATGGAACGAATCCAATAATGGTTTGCTTAATGAGAGGGTTTTGTCCATATTAATAGACAATAATATTATGTATGCCGGTTTGCAGGATAACGGGGTTATTATGTCCACTGATTATGGCATAACCTGGACTGACTTAAATCTTGGGTACAGGAGGGTATCATATCTTTTTAAAGACTTGAATGGTCTTTGGGTTATTTCAAACGATAGTTTATTATTGACATCCAACAATGGGATTACATGGGAATACCGCAACTATGGTTTGGAAGGGAATAAAATACATTTTTTTAAGCAATATAAAAATGAATTTTATGCAGGCACAGATGATGGCCTTTATTTCAGCACTAACTTAGGTTTGAATTGGTTGGTCAAAACTCATTTTTTACGTCAAAAACAAATAAAGGACTTTTATGTTGATAATAATGATGATGTTTACCTTGCTACCGATGATAAAATTTATTTATCAAGGGATAATGCTGTTACGTGGATACCATCTTCGGACGGAATGAAAAGCTATAATATTACTAAAATTACAGGGAATGACAGTTGTTTGGTAGCCGGCTCCCAACCCGAACCTCAGTTTGATGCAGAGATATATGTCAGCTATGATGGAGCAAGAACATGGATAAGTACTGATTTTAAATTTGAAGACCAATATATACACGATATTAATATTTCAGGAAAATCAGTTTTTGTTTCCGTAAAAAACACTGGGACAGATGAATGTACAGGAGTTCTATATAGTTCAAATTCCGGAAAAAGCTGGAATGAATTTAACGAAGGTCTTACAGTTAAAGATGTTCGTGATTTGGCAATACATGATAATATTATTTACGCAGCTTCTTATGGCCAAAGTCTCTTCAAACGAGAAATACCTGAACCTTTACCAATGCCTGTTTTGCTTTATCCTGCAAATGATGCGAAAAAAATATTTACTCAACCTGTTCTTGATTGGGAAACAATTGATGGGGCGGAAACTTATAATATTGAAATTGGAGATAGTTATAATAATTTTGACAAGCACATTATTTCAGATTTTTCCAGCACTATTTCACAGTTACAAATTCCTGAAAAAATATTGGATTTTCAAAAAACTTATTACTGGCGTGTAAATTTTGTCAAGAACACCAGAACAAGCGATTGGTCCGAAATTTTCAATTTTACAACTGAATCAGAACAACCAACCATAACCAATTTAATTTCACCTGCCAATAATTCTTCGGATGTAACAGTTTTGACTGTATTCGGGTGGGAGCAATTAGATAATGTATCAGAATACATTCTTCAGGTATCGGAGAGTGAATTATTTGATACTAATGTTTTGGAAGTTTCAGTAATACAAAACAGCTACACTGCACCAAAAGGAAAATTGGATTTTAACAGGAAATATTATTGGAGGGTCAGAGCTATTATAAATGGGTACGAAAGAGATTGGTCTGAAATTTTCGACTTTACTACCATGACTTTAAATCTTGTTTCTCCACAACTCGTTTATCCTTTGGATAATGCTTTGGATATTCCATTATCTACTTTTTTTGAATGGGAAGAGGTTGCAAATGCCGATGAGTATATTTTAAATATCTCCGAAGATTCACAATTTACCGTAATACTTTTATCCGATACTTTAAATACAACAATACTTAATGTTACAGAAGGAATTTTAAATTGGGAAACGGATTATTATTGGAGGGTTAAATCAAAATTTCTCGATTATGAAAGTGAGTGGTCATCTGCCCGTAAATTCAAGACTACGTATGAGGTTTTTGTTGAGGATGATTTGCTAATCTCTCCAATTAATTTTGAACTGACACCAAATCCTGCTCAGAAACTAGTAAATATTAACTTATTATTACCTTTTTCCGGTCAATTGAAAATATATTTATTAAATATCATTGGCAGTAAATTATATGAAAAAGTTTTTGATTATGACAATGCTTATTCAAATGCAACAATTTCAGTTTCCCTGCAGAATTTTTCATCAGGTAATTATTTTGTTATTCTGGAGACGAAATATGGAGTATTTTTCAGGAGTTTGAATATTAAAAAGTAGATTATCTTTAACTTAGATTTTAATGTTTTTGTGCTTATGCAAGAAACAACAAAAGAAAAAATCAGTGAGTTGCAGTATATCAAAGGTGTAGGTCCTGTGAAAGCAAAAGCTTTGCTTTCAGAAGGGATAAAAACCTATAATGACCTTATAAATTTTTTTCCGAGGGATTATATAGACAGGGATTTGGTTGCTAATCTCAAAGCTTTGTCAGTCAAACTCAGACAAGAAGATTTGATTTTTGAGGGAGCTGATATTAGCTCGATAAACCTAAAAAATGAAACTACTGTTATTGCAAGAATTATTGATAAGAAGGAGCACAAATGGGGTAAAAACCGAAAAATGCTCAAATTAAAACTTAGTGATGAAACCGGAATTGCAAATATTATATTTTGGAATTTTTCGGATTATTATGCCAAGATTTATGAAGTTGGTGAGCAAATAGTTGTAAGCGGGAGACCAATGTTGGATGATTACGGTAAAATCATTTTTATTCATCCCGAAATCGAAAAATTCGATGCAGAAGACGAAAAGCTATTCAGAGCAGGAGGCATTCTTCCTATTTATAGATTGTCTCAAAACATGAGAAACGCCAAATGGACGATGAGAGCTTTGCGTCATGCAATGAGTGTAGCTCTGGACAAAGAAGTTAATCATGTTCAAGAAACTTTGCCTGGCTACCTACTTAAAAAACTAAATTTTCCGGTTAAACAGGAAACAATAAGAAATCTACACTTTCCGGAATCACATGAAAGTATTGCGATTGCAAAACGAAGAATGAAGTTCGAAGAAATATTTTACTTTGAATTGTTCCTTGCTGTCCGTCACAAGAATGTGCAGATTAGGGAAAACGGTTATATAATGAATCCAAAAAGTAACAAAGCCCGGAAGCTTTATGAATCACTTCCATTTGAATTAACAAAAGACCAAAAGAAAGTAATTAAGGAAATCACAGATGATTTAAAAAGTGGAAAGGCAATGAATAGATTGCTTCAGGGAGATGTAGGTTCAGGCAAGACAATAGTGGCTTTATTAAATATGCTTGTGGCAATTGACAATGGATGCCAGACTGCAATAATGGCTCCAACCGAGATTCTTGCAGAACAGCATTTCAACACAATTAAAAAATTTCTAATAGATACTGATATAAATATTGTTCAATTGCTTGGTGGTCAGAGGAAGAAAGCAAGAGCCAAAATTCTTGAGGATATTTCAACAGGAAAAGCGAATATAATAGTTGGGACACATGCTTTATTTGAAAGTGATATTGTTTACAACAAACTTGGTTTTGTAATTATTGATGAACAGCACAGATTCGGTGTTGCACAAAGAGCAAACCTCAAATCATTGGCGAAAGTTTCATTTTCAGGACAGGAAGTTGTACCGCATATTTTGGTTATGACAGCAACACCGATTCCAAGAACCTTGTCGTTAACACTATATGGAGACCTCGATGTATCGGTTATCCGGGAAATGCCAAAGAACAGGAAACCTGTGAAAACAAAAGTCGTTTTCGAAAGCAGGGTAAACGAAGTGTTTAATTTTATAAAGGAACATGTTAAAAAAGGTTCACAAGCATTTATTGTCTATCCCCTTGTTGAAAAATCAGAGAAGATGGAGCTTAAGGCGGCTACGGTTCAATATGAAAAAATAAAGAACGAAATATTTCCCGAATTAAAATGCGGATTGCTACACGGACAAATGTTTTGGTATGAAAAGGAAGATGCAATGCGGGCATTCCTCAATAAAGAATTTGATATTCTTATTGCTACTACTGTTGTTGAAGTTGGTATTGACATTCCAAATGCAACAATAATGCTAATTGAAAATGCAGAGAGGTTTGGGCTTTCGCAACTACATCAATTACGTGGAAGAGTAGGAAGGGGAGAAAATCAATCATATTGTTTCCTGAGCACAAAAGATAACTTCTTATATGCTATGAGACGTAGTGATGATATTATAAATGAAAGAAAAGCGGTTATTGTACGTCTCAAAACAATGGAGCAAACAACAGACGGTTTTGAAATTTCTGAAGTGGATTTAAAATTAAGAGGACCCGGAGATTTCCTCGGAACCCGGCAATCCGGACTTCCAACTTTCAATTTTATTGACTTGGTTACAGATGGAGATATTATATCCGAAGCAAGACAGGACGCCTATTCAATTATTGAAAAAGATTCTCAGTTAAGGAAACCGGAAAATAATATGATAAGAAATGAGTTTATTAAACTTTATCGTAAGAATGAAATTTATTTTGATATAGCTTGACAAAAAATATGTTAGAAATGTGGAACAGCAGATATGACAATGCTGAATATATATACGGTGCAGAGCCGAATATTTTTTTTAAAAATTTTATTGATAAAGAAAAACCGGGTAAAATATTATTAGCTGCAGAGGGCGAAGGCCGGAATGCGGTATATGCTGCAAAAAAGGATTGGGAGTGTTTTGCTTTTGATTATAGTATAAAGGCAAGGGAAAAAGCTTTGCTCTTAGCTCAAAAAGCAAACGTCCTCATTAATTATAAAGTTCAATCATTTGAAGATTTGGAGATTATTCCCGATTTTTACGATGTTGCAGCGCTGTTGTTTGCACATATTCAACATGGATTCAGAAATGAAGTTCACCGTAAGGTAGTTCAGTCAATTAAATCGGGTGGAGTCATCATTTTGGAGGCATTTTCAAAAAAACAGATTGATTTTAATTCCGGTGGTCCTAAGGATATTAATATGTTGTATTCAACTGATGAATTACAAGAAGATTTCCAAGACCTTGATATTATCTTGATTAATGAGAAAAATCTTTACTTAAATGAAGGCAGCTATCATGTCGGGGAAGCTTGTGTTATTGAATTAATTGCAAGAAAGAGATAATATGGATGATAAAAATAAAAGATTATTTGTTATAGCGGCATTCGCAATATTGACGATAATAATCTGGCAGGTACCCGGCGGTTATTATATTTTATACCCATTTACCATTCTCGGGACTTGGTTTCATGAAATGGGACATGGATTAACGGCATTGTTGTTTGGAGGAGATTTTTATTATATAAAAATTCAGCCCGATGGTTCAGGTATAGCTGTATATGCCGGTGCCTTATATCTTGGGAATTTTGGACGGGCTTTCGTTGCAGCTGGAGGTCCTTTCGGTCCGACAATAGCAGGTGCATTGATTATAGCGGCTACAAAGAAAGAAAAAATTTCTTTTTATTTATTACCTGCTTTAGGAATAATCTTATTATTATCGGTATTATTTTATATTCGTTCTTTTTTTGGTATTATGATTATAACCTTATTCGGGATTATTTTTTTATATATTTCTTTTAAAACCGATACTAAATGGAAATTGTTGACTTTGCAATTGTTGGGTGTGCAATCATGTCTTTCTGTTTATATGAATATTGGATATCTCTTTTCCAAAGGTGCAAATATCGGTGGTAAGCAGTATCTTTCCGATACCGGTGTTATGGAAAACGCTTTAGTTTTACCTTATTGGTTTTGGGGAATAATGATAATTATTTTTTCAATTTTTCTTATCTTTAAAAGTTTGAGATATGTTTTTTCTGAATAAAGTTTATTAAGTTTATAAATTTAAATTCTCTGTAATGAATGTCTTTACTGTAAAAGCAGGAATTATCAAGAATAAGAAAAATTGATTTTTACAGAGGCAGAAATGACTTAGGAGGTTTTTAAAAAGATAATTAAATATTTATAATATATTCACTGGTTTTATTATGTTTCACTATTTGAAAATAAAAATGACAAAGAATTTAAAAAATTATTGGAAGAAAAAATCCGTATTGATAATTTTGATAACAATTCAAATTATCTTTTTCTTTTCGGTTTTGAATGCCGGGAAGAAATCTTTTACAATAGATGACGCCATGAAATTTCAGGTAATCAAATCATCGGCTATATCCGACAATGGAAGATGGGTTGCATACCATACTGAACCTGACAGGGGAAATCCTGTTACCTATGTCAAACTTTCCGAAGAATTTGAAAATGATAAAGAATACAAAATTGATATGGGTACTTATCCAAAATTTTCAAATGATTCGAAATGGTTGGCAGCAATCGTCAAACCAAAAGATATTCAATTACTCAATGCCGAAAAGGATAAAAAGCCAAAAAATAACATGACTCTTTTAAATCTCGAATCCGGAGAAAAAACTGAGTTTGAAAATATTTCACGCTTTGTTTTTTCCGAAGATTCTAAATGGATGATATATGTAATTGATAAAGATAAAAACAAAAATGACACTGATAAGAAAAAGGATAAGGTAACCGGTAATGATATTGTTTTAAGGCATTTGGAAACTACTTCGGAATTACCAATTCATGACGTAACCCAATTTGCTTTTGACAGCTTGGGTAATTATTTGGTATATGTCATTGCCGGCACCGAAGGTAAAAGGAATGGAATTTACTATATAAAATTACAGGGATTATTCAATTTTCCCCAACATATCTTAAAAGCAGAAAAAACTCATTATTCGAATCTAACATGGAATGATGAATTTGGAATTTTGGCTTTTATTTCAGCCAAAGAAGATATAGAAGGAAATCCTGATTCATGCTCTTTAATGATGTGGAATAGCCGGCAAAAAGAATTAATGACAATTATTAACCCTTTAGATACTACAGACAAGGAACTTCCGGAAGGGTGGAAAATTCCTTTTAAAAATGAGTTGAAATGGACAAAAGACGGCAATCGTTTGTACTTTGGCCTGAAACCGGTAGCCGATACTTCCGACAAAGTCATTGAAGTAAAATACAACGATTCCAACTATTACAATATTGATTCAATCTTAGCCAAACGGGATTTGGATTTGTGGCATTGGAATGATACCCGAATTAAAACACACGAAAAGATTTGGTGGAAAGAAAATAAAGACCGGATTTATCGCTCTGTTTATCATAACGACTTGAAGAAATTTATTTTTCTCGCTGATAATGATGTTTCGGATGTTGCCTTTACCGATAATCCCGATTTTACAATTGGAACCGATGATAAACCTTATCTAAAAGAGATAACCTGGGACGGTTGGTTTAATGATTTGTACATAGTTAATTTAATAACCGGTCAAAAGAAAAAAATAGCTACAAAAATTGTTGAAAATGCAAGAATATCTCCAAAAGGGAATTTTATTATCTGGTTTGCCGATAAAAATTGGTATTCATATAATACTCATACTGATTCGACAGTAAATTTGACAGCAAATCTACCGGAATTACCTTTTTACGATAGAGAATATGACGAACCAAGCGATGCTCCCAGTTATGGATTTGGAGGTTGGCTTGAGAACGATGCCGCAGTTTTACTATATGATGAATACGATATTTGGAAGTTCTATTTGGAAGGGGAAAGCTATTTGAATTTAACTGCCGCAGAAGGCAGATTTAACAAGGTAATTTATCGGGTTTTACATCTTGACCCTGAGAAAAAGTTCTTTTATCCCCGGGAAGAAGTTTTAATCAGTAGTTACAATTGGGCTGATAAAATCAAGGGTTTGGCAAGAATAAATATGTCGATTTTAGGAACTGAAAAAGTTGTCCTGGAGGATAAACGTATAGAGGTTCTTGATAAAGCCAAGGGGACATATAAATTGCTTTATGTAAAACAAAAATACGATATGTTTCCCGATTTATGGGTTGCCGATTCAATGTTTACTTATCAAATTCAAGTAAGTAAAGTTCACCCTGAATTAGTTGAATTTAATTGGGGTAAAACAGAATTGCTCGATTGGGTAAGTTCAAAAGGAGACAGTTTAAGAGGTTGGATTATCAAACCGGATGATTTTGACCCGAAGAAGAAATACCCTATGTTGGTTTATTTCTATGATAGATTTTCGAATTACTACAATCAATTTTTTACTCCGAGAGTTGGACATAGACCTATATATCCTGTTTATACCGGTAAAGGATACTTGATTTTCCATCCGGATATAGTTTATACTCCCGGAAATCCGGGATATGATGCTACAGATTGTATAGTATCCGGAGTCAGGAGTTTGATTGGTAAAGGTTATGTTGATTCCAATGCAATTGGGATTCAAGGTCATTCATGGGGAGGATACCAGACTGCATTCATTATTACTCAGACGAATTTGTTTGCGGCTGCAGTAGCCGGTGCTCCTGTAGGAAACATGACAAGTGCATATAGCGGTATACGTTGGGGAACAGGGCTTGCCCGTCAGTTTCAGTATGAAAAGTTTCAAAGCAGAATTGGAGGAAATCTCTGGGATTCATTGGATAATTATCTTAACAATTCCCCTATATTCCAAGCCCAAAAAATCAAAACCCCATTTATGCTGATGTTTGGCGACGAAGACTGGGCAGTGCCATGGGAGCAAGGTATAGAGCTATATTTGGCTATGAGACGCCTGAATAAAAATTGTATCTTTTTGCAATATAGGGGAGAGCCGCATTGGCCCGAAAAATATCCCAACCGTTTGGATTATGCAATTAAGATGCAGGAATTTTTTGACCATTACATTTTGAAAACACCTGCTCCGGAATGGCTGACAAAAGGGATTGAATACAGGGGAAGGTAAATTTTATTTGGATAAATTAATAGCTGTCTCAATATTTGTTAAACATAACTGCAATTATTGAGGCAGTATTATTTAAAACCTGCAGGTCATCAAATACAACCTGTTCCCAATACTTCCCAATGTTTCATAGGTGTTCGTACGCCAATTGAATCTTGGAGAAATAAGATTGTCAACCATCATTCCTGCATACATCTCATTGTTCTCAATATCCCGGACAATCATAGAAGTACTTGTAACGTAGCAAATTGTATTACTTTCGGGTTTTTTTGCATAGTACCTGTCAAGTGAAATTTCATTATTCAGGGCGTATTTTCTGCCGTTGACATTAACAAAACAAAGAAAATCACAGCCGATATAAAACAAATCTTCTCCATCGTGGGTAAATTCCGGAGTTCCCGTTTGTTCTTTTCCTCCTGTATATTCGGTATTGTTTAGTACGACAAATTCAACTTGATGTAAATTAGCATTATAAGCAATCATCGGGAGGTATGGATGTAATACCAAGTTAGAGACATAATCATATCTATTGCCTATCAGTGGCTCATAAAAATCATCAGAAATAAGAACAGCGACCTGCTTCCCGGATTGTTCAGAAGCCAAGAAACCGGCAACATTTCCTTTTAAATTGATAGCAGTTTCGAATATTCCGGTATAATTTTCAGAAATGGATTCATCATCCTTGAAAATTTCCCAAAGGTCATAGGAACGGCAAGCCCATAGCATTTTTGAGTCATACCAAAAACCGATTGGCTTAATTTCATCGTAGACATTTGTTTCAATACCGTTAATATTCAGAGAATATCCACTGCCTCTATTTGAAATCCAAGCGTATTTTTCACCATTCCGGCTTAAATATATTTTAGGATTATTTTCATAATCCCGTTGATAAGCTCTGATTTTTTTATCACCTACTACAATAAGCTCTTCAAAACCTTCAAAATATGAATAAACAACCTTTTGAGAATTAGGACTAAATTCAATTTGACCAACATCACTGCCTGGTATGGGTATAATGGTATCATTCATATTCAAAAACCATTGTGTATTATTTTTAGCAAAAAAAGCCCAACGCATACCGTCAGGTGAAAATACAAGTTGTCTTAACTCTTTATAATCATTGGAAGGATGACCATTGATAATCAATCTGTAATTTTCAGTGAAAGGTTCGGTAATAGCCCACCAGTTCTTAGTAGTATCCATACCAAAAGTAACGAGTTGTTCTGAACCATCAAGCAACATATAATCATAACAGTGTTGTTGTGCTTTGGCATTAGTTGTCACAATAAACACTATTGCTATGAGAAATATTTTTTTCAGATATTTTATCTTATCTTTTTTATCCATAACGAAATATATGATTTTTTTTCTTAACTAAAAATTAATACGAAAAAATAATTTCTTATTGTATAGCTAAGTATTATATTTGTATTATAACTCTATTTAATAAATTTAATAAGTTTAATGAGTTTAATGAGTTTAATAAGTTGATGTTTATAAATTATGACGATGGCAATAAATTTTCAAGATAAATATTTAATAATTATTTAAGGAGTACAGTTATGAATGAAAAAATTCTTGAGTATCTTGGTGACAAGCAAACAGATTTGTTAAACTTTTCAAATCCAAAAATTCCGAAGGAGCAATTACATCTTCCATCACCTGATTTTGTTGATAAGGTTTATTCACTTTCAGACAGAAACAACAGGGTATTGGGAAACCTTCAATGGATGTTTAACCACGGAAGATTGGCAGGAACAGGTTATATGTCAATTTTACCGATTGACCAGGGAATTGAACATTCCGGTGGTGCAAGCTTTGCAAAAAATCCGATTTACTTTGACCCTGAAAATATCATTAAATTAGCAATCGAAGGCGGTTGCAATGCTGTTGCTTCAACCTTTGGTGTATTGGGTATGATGTCAAGGAAATATGCACATAAAATACCATTTTTGGTTAAAATTAACCATAATGAGCTATTGACTTATCCCGATAAATATGACCAAATAATGTTCGGTAAGATTGAGCAAGCTTATGATATGGGTGCCGCTGCTGTCGGAGCAACCATTTACTTTGGCTCTGAGGGAAGTAACAGGCAAATAATCGAAGTAGCTGAAGCATTTCAACTTGCTCACGAGCTTGGTTTAGCTACCGTATTGTGGTGCTATCTTCGAAATTCGGCTTTTAAGCAGGATAAGGATTATCATGTATCGGCTGATTTGACCGGTCAGGCAAATCATCTTGGTGTTACTATTCAATCCGATATTATCAAGCAAAAGTTACCGGAAAACAACGGTGGTTACAAGGCAGTGAACGCAAAAGGAAAGTTCGGAATGTATGATGAAAGGATTTATACCGAATTGACTTCCGACAATCCCATTGATTTGTGCAGGTATCAGGTTGCAAATTGTTATATGGGCAGAGCTGGCTTAATCAATAGCGGTGGTGCTTCGGGTAAAAATGATTTCGGAGATGCTTGTGTTACTGCAGTAATAAACAAAAGAGCAGGTGGAACCGGCTTAATTTCAGGTCGTAAAGCTTTCCAAAGACCAATGAGCGAAGGATTTCAACTATTGAATCTCATTCAGGATGTTTATTTGTGCAAGGAAATTACCATTGCATAGTTAGGTTTAATAAGTTATTGCGGTTCTCGGTTCACGGTTCACGGTTTACGGTTCACGAATACAAATTTCTTAAACAATTGAGAAAACAATGAAACCTTTAAAAGTAGCTATTTTGTGGCATTTTCATCAACCGCATTATATTAAAAATGATGAGTTGATTTTACCTTGGGTTCGATTGCATGCTGTCAAGGATTATCTTGATTTGCCTATGCTTTTCCACGAATTCCCGAAACTCAAGCAAACGATTAATCTTGTCCCATCGCTCACAATGCAGATTGGGAGCTATATTAAAGGTGAGTTCAACGACAAAATTCAACGGCTGACTTTGAAAAATGCAAAAGATTTGACTGATGATGATAAACGTCAA
>JAZDIP010000066.1:0-30809 GCA_043804925.1 bacterium
CCACCGGCTATCTTTGTTGCTGTGATTGCCGCACCTGCATTAATATCAGCATCTACGATTACACCGGTTGCAATACTTGTAACACCTCCATTTGTGATAGCAATGTCACCTGTTACAGGAACACCTGTAGCAACATTAGAAACATCACCTACAAATATATTAGCACTTGTCAATGTCGAAGTTGCTTTAGCATCCAACTGTGTTTGGACAGCACTTGTAACACCTGACAAATAGCCGAGTTCTGTATCGGTAACAGTACTGATAGCAATTTTACCGGAACCGTCAGAAACCATAGCTCTGTTAGCAGTAAGGTCTGCAGAAGCTACTGTTGTTGCGGCACCTGTTATTGTTGCTTGTTTTGCATCCAATTGTGTTTGGACAGCACTTGTAACACCAGACAAATAGCCGAGTTCTGTATCGGTAACTGCACTGATAGCAATTTTTCCTGAAGCATCGGAAACCATTGCTCTGCTTGCTGTCAAGTCAGAAGAAACGACAGTAGTAGCTGCACCTGTTATAGTTGCTTGTTTTGCATTCAATTGTGTTTGGATAGCACTTGTAACACCCGACAAATAGCCGAGTTCTGTATCAGTAACAGTACTGATAGCAATTTTTCCTGAAGCATCGGAAACCATTGCTCTGCTTGCTGTCAAGTCAGAAGAAACGACAGTAGTAGCTGCACCTGTTATAGTTGCTTGTTTTGCATCCAATTGTGTCTGGATATCACTTGTAACATTTGCCAAATAATCAAATTCGGCATTAGATACCGTTCCACCTGAAATCTTAGCAGCATCAACACCGGCTGCTATCTCTGTATTGCTAACGGCACCTGCCTGAATAGTTGTTAAACCACCATTATCCATTGTAACATCACCAGACAAAGCATATTCTGTAGCAGCACCTGCAGTACCAATCCAGATTTTGCCATCAGCAAGTGGTAATGAAAGTGTACCTGTTGCAGTTACATTGTTAAATGTTACATTGTCAGTTGTACGAACATTTTGGTCCATTGCAAACAGTTCATTTGCACCTTGTCCTGTATTGACAGTCAGGAACGTAACAGCGTCAGTTGTCTGTACTGCTTGATCCATTGCAAACAGTTCATTTGCACCTTGTCCCGTATTGACAGTCAGAAATGTAACAGCGTCAGTTGTCTGTACTGCTTGATCCATTGCAAACAGTTCATTATCTCCATTACCTGTATTTAATGTAGGAGCAGATAAAGCACCTGTTACACCTAAAGTACCTGCAACTGTAGTATTACCCGTTGCATCGTCAACAGTTAATTTAGCAACACCAACTTGCAAACTTCCTAAAATATTTACATCCTGAACCACACCTAAGCCGCCATCAACGACCAAAGCACCTGTTACAGCATTAACTGAAGGAGTTGCATTTGTTATGTGTGTAGCACCGGCTAATGTAGTAGCACCTGTTACACCCAAAGTTCCGCCAACTGAAAGATTATTAAATACTCCGGCATCGCCTGTTGTAGCATTAACCGTGAATTTATTAGTTTGTACTTTAAAGTCGCCTTCTACATCCATAGCATTAATTACATGTGTATATCCTAATGCGTTCACTGTGAAGTTACTACCACCTGCACTTAATGTAGTGAAAGCACCTGCAGCAGGTACTGAACCACCAATCGCAGTGCCATCTATTGTTCCACCATTAATATCAACATTGCCTAACGATACTAAACCGGCTACATCAAGTGTACCTGCTACGTCCAAATTTCCACCAACAGCTAAATCACCACTCATTCCTATTGTTGTGAATGATGCGGCTGCAGGTGCGGTTAGACCTACTGTAGTTCCATCAATTGCACCAGCGCCAATATCTACTGTTGCTAATGTTGATAATCCACCAACTGTTAAATTTCCGGCTGTTAAATCAATATCACCTACGGCTGAACTGTAGTTTCCTACTACTCCAGCATTTCCGGTAACGGTTAAACCACCTGTTAACGCAACATCTGTAAAGTCTGCTGATGCAGGTGTAGTTAGACCAATAGCCGTACCATCAATATTTCCTGAGCTTATAGCAACAGAAGCAAATGTCGATAAACCGGTTACATTCAATGTCCCTTGTATATATGTGTTTCCGGTAACGGGTGCAACTGTAAAGACACCTGCAGCACCAACATCAATACCACCATCGAGAGTTGCTAAACCTGTAACGGTTAATGTATTGTTAACCTGAGTGGCTCCGTTTAATGTGGTTAATCCTGTAACAGTAAGGTCACCACCTATATCGGCATTTCCTGTTGTCGAAAGTGAAGCAACATCGAATGAACCATCTACTCCAAGATTGCCATGTACGTAAAGATTTTCTGTTATATCTGCACCGCCGGCAACTACCAAAGCACCATCACCGATACCGGTAGCACCGGTTATATCCGTAATTGTTGTTACACCGGCTACATCCAATGTACCTCCTAAATATGAGGCACCGGTTACATCGAGTAATCCTCCTAAATATGAAGCACCATCAATATAGGCATCAGTAACTACCCATAAGTCATTATAAACATCTAAATAATTGTTAATGGTAGTATAACCGTTTAATGTGGTTAAACCGGTAACAGTAAGGTCACCGCCTATATCGGCATTTCCTGTTGTCGAAAGAGAAGCAACGTCAAATGAACCATCTACTCCAAGATTGCCATGTACGTATAGATTTTCTGTTATATCTGCACCGCCGGCAACTACCAAAGCACCATCACCGATACCCGTAGCACCGGTTATATCTGTAATTGTGGTTACACCGGTAACATCCAGTGTACCTCCTAAATATGAAGCACCATCAATATAAGCATCGGTAGCTACCCATAAATCATTGTAAACATCTAAATAGTTGTTAATAGTTGTGTAACCATCTACATCAAGAGCTCCCCATAAAGTTGTTGCCCCAGACACATCCAATGCATTATCCATCCAAGCTGTTCCCAAGACCTCAAGGTCGTTATTAAAGTATGCATAATCGAAAACATCGAGTGTGCTATTTAATTCTGTTGCACCGTCAACGCCAAGGTTTCCATGAACAAAAAGATTTTCACCAATGTCAGCACCACCGGCTACTACTAAAGCACCGTCACCAACACCTGTTGCTCCAGTAATGTCTGTGATTGTTGTAACTCCGGAAACATCCAATGTACTTCCTAAATATGAAGCACCATCTACAGTCAAATCATTTTGAACATATCCATAACCATATACATCAAAATCATTATTAATAGTAGTGTATCCGTCAACGTCTAAAGAACTCATTAAGTAGGTTGCACCGGTTACATCCAAAGAACTTCCAAGAGTAGTAGCACCTCCGACATCTAAAGCGCCTCCGGTTAATGTTAAGTTACCTGCAGTAGATGTGTAATCACCAACTACACCAAGATTACCGCCAACAGCGACATCAGTAGCGAATGTTCCTATACCTGTAACACCTAAAGTATTTGTTAGTGTTGTAGCACCATCAACATTTAATGCGTCATCCATTTGGACGGCACCTGTAAATGTCGAAGAACCTGCTACATGTAGGTTTCCGCCAACTTCAGCATCGCCTAAAGTCGTAATGCCATTAACATTGAAAGCACCACCGATTGTGAAGTCACCGGTTGTAAGTTCTAAACTACCTGTTGCAAGAGTAATAGAACCGCTTGCTGAAGTATAGCTGCCAACAACGTCAAGATTTCCACCAAGGAATAAGTCACCATCAATATCTGCACCACCGTCAACAAGCAAAGCACCGTCTTCGGCACCTGTTGCGGGTGTTGCATTTGTAATTGAAGTAACTCCGGCAATGTTTACTGCATCGGCAAAGTTAGTAATTCCAGTTACATCCAAAGTGCTTCCTAATGTAGTTGCACCACCTACATTCAATGTACCACCGGTTAATGTCAAGTTCCCTGCGGCTGACAGGTAATTTCCGGTTACATTCAGGTCACTTAATAAAGTTGTTATACCTGTTACATCAAGTGTGCTTCCTAATGTTGTTGCACCACCTACATTCAAAGTACCACCGGTTAATGTCAAGTTGCCTGCGGCTGACAGGTAATTTCCTGTTACATTCAGGTCGCTCAATAAAGTTGTTATGCCAGTTACATCAAGTGTGCTTCCTAAAATTGTGGCTCCGCCGACATTTAAAGTACCACCTGTTAAGGTTAAATTTCCTGCTAATGATGTGTAATCACCAATAACACCAACGTTGCCAACAACACCTAAATCAGATGCTAATGTTGTAATACCGGCAACATCCAAAGTGTTTTGCATGTTAACCGTACCAACAAAGTCAGAATTTCCGGCAACATCGAGGTCGCCACCGATAACTGCAGGTCCTAATGTTGTAATACCGGTTACGTTGAATGCTCCACCGATAGTGAAGTCGCCGTTGACTAAATTAACACTTCCATTTATAAGAGTAAATGAACCGTCTGTTGAAGTATAGTTTCCTGTAACATCAATATTTCCTCCAACGAACAAGTTCTCATCAATATCTGCGCCACCGTCAACAATCAAGGCACCGTCTTCTGCACCTGTTGCACCGGTAGTATTCGTAACTGTCAAAACTCCTGCTACGTTCACAGCATCTGCAAAGTTAGTAACACCGGCAACGTCCAAAGTATTTTGCATGTTAACAGTTCCGACAAAGTCTGAATTTCCTGCAACTGTTAAATCACCACCGATATCTGCGGGACCTAAAGTTGTAAGACCTGTAACGTTGAAAGCACCGCCGATTGTAAAGTCGCCGTTAACCAATTCAACGCTTCCATTAATTAAAGTAAATGAACCGTCAGTTGAGGTGTAGTTGCCTGTTACATCGAGGTTGCCACCAATAAAGACATCCTGAGCAACGCTTGCACCACCGGCAACTGCTAAGGCACCGTCCCCAACCATTGTTGCGTTGGTTGTGTTATTCAAATAAGTTATTCCATCGACAGACAGATCGCTCATCAAGTATGTATTGCCATAAACATCAAGTTGATTATATAGAGATGTATATCCTGATACATCTAAAGTATTATCAAGTGATGTGGCATCCAAGACATAAAGTGTGTTATTGATACTTGCAGCGCCGTTAACGTCTAATGTATTATCTAATATTGTGGCACCTTGAACATACAATGTATTATACATGTTTGTTGCTCCGTCAACATCTAGAACATCTGCCAGATATGTAGGTCCATAAACATCCAGGTTATTATAAATGGATGTATAACCGTTAACATCTAATGTATTGTCTAATGTAGTAGCACCCTGAACATATAATGTATTATATAAGTTTGTTGCACCGTCAACATATAATTCATCTTGAACATAAGTATAACCATATAAATCAGTACTACCATAAACTTCGAGCCCATTGTCTAATGTCGTATAATCGGAAACATACAATGTGCCGTATAAATCAGTATTACCATAAACTTCCAATCCGTTGTCTAATGTTGTATAATCTGAAACATATAAATCACTGTAAAGATATGTATAGCCGTCAACAGTAAGATCATCTTGAACATAAGTATAACCATATAAATCAGTACCACCATAAACTTCGAGCCCATTGTCTAATGTCGTATAATCGGAAACATACAATGTGCCGTATAAATCTGTACTACCATTAACTTGCAATCCATTGTCTAATGTTGTATAATCTGAAACATACAAAGTATTGTAAATGTTTGTTGCCCCGTTAACATCCAAAGTGTTATCAAGAGTAGTAGCACCTTGAACATATAGGGTATTGTAGATACTTGTAGCACCGTCAATATCAACAGGACCGCTGAAACCTGCGTAGTTATATATATAAAGGTCGTCAGCAGTAAGAGTAGGTGCGTAAAATGAGCCTGTAATATCTAAATTCCCATCAACATAGACATTACCAAAAGCTTCCAAAGCAAGACCGCCAAGGTCATTTGTAGCCATTATTGTCGAATAGGTTGAGCTTGAATTATAAGCATAAACGGCATGTCCATTAGTAGCAATAGCATCAATTGCATTAGCATCGGAAGTTATTGAACCCGAAGGAGCAACAATCGCTGCTATAACACTACCAATAAGGTCTGTTTTTGTAATCGAAAATAGTGTTTTGTTATCCACTGTTGTATCTGAGTATGCAAATGGCAGATAGAGAGCATCATTTCCCCACTCAACATATCCATTATTCCATTTCAATGTTTGGTCATTTAAAGGGGCTTTGGGAGCCGGACCACCGGAATACATCCAGTTATTTTCAACAGTATCCCACCAAATAACTTGACCATTTTTATTTCCATTATACATTTTATCCAATGTAACGGCATCGTCTTTGATTTTGACAGTCGTTATAGCATCGGGTGCGATAACACCTTCGTTAACAACTTCGGGTCCGAAATATTCTGTACGAATAGCACCCGGACGAATTGTCGGTTCAGGAAAGTAACCGACTAAATCACCGCGAGCTTCACCGATAGGAATGGCTGTAATGTTTGAAGCCAATTTTTCCTGAGTAATTGAACCGGGTTCGATGGCATCAACTATTGCCTGTGGGTCAATAGTAGGATTCGGATATTCACCGGAAAGTGAACCTCCTGCCTCTCCCATAGGAATAGCCATAACTCCATCTGCTAATTTTTCCTGTGTGATTGCTCCATCTTCAACTGTTGTTGCTATATCGGCTTTTAAAGCAGTTTCTGCAATTAAAGTGAAGTATGAATAAGGAACTGCCGTGAGTTTCGTTCTTGGATATGGAGCTCCATCACCAAACTTAACTTCGAGCCACAAATCGGTACCAAAAGGTACATTATCAAAGCTGGAAGTTTCCCCGATATTCACATTAAAATATCCATTTACCGTTCCAACGCTTTTTGGTTCGGTGAAAACAAGGTCAGGTGGATTAGTACTGGTTTGGCTCTTCCAAATACTGAAAACCATCAAATGGTCTCCATCACCAACCGGAATACCGGTTGCATCCATAATTCTACCTTGATAATTAATTGTTTGTTGTGATTGGGCAAGTGCGTTTTGGAAAGGCAAAACAACTGCCAACAATAAAATCAGCAAGGCACTTAGTGAAATTATTTTTTTCATCTTTACTCCTTTAAATGATAAATATATTTTTATAATAAATTATTTCCAAATTTTATCTAACTATTACCATGACATTTCTTAGGTTAAAATCCTTTTGTGAACTCGAACCATAAGATTGGTAAGAATTAACAGATAACTCATACATATAAGAACCGGAAGCACAATCGGTGCCTTCTCCATCTTTTCCGTCCCAAACTACTTCTTGCGGACCTGTTCCCTGTAATCCCAATGCAATTGATTTGCGTAATCTGCCAACCATATCGTAAATCCTGATTGTGGCGTAACCCGAACCGGGAAGTATATAACGGATTGTAGTATTGTAGTTGAACGGGTTTGGATAGTTCATAAGGTCGGGTGATAAGCTAATTGGTTTATCATCAACATCAACACCGGTAAGGGTATCGGTAACCCAAAAACCTTGATGCAACACCTCACCTCCGCCGCTAGGTGTCAGAGTATATATTGCAGTTTGTCCCAAGATACTGTTGATTTGTGTATCTCCGTTTGAAAGGTAAAGCGTACCACCGGAACCAAATACCCATCTTGATAAGGTATCCTGTGATTTCGATTCGCTTGTTAAGACAAGCAAAGCGATTGTCATCATAAGAAAGAGAGCTAATTGCTTTTTCATAAAAAATCTCCCAAAATTTATAGTTTAAATTCTTTTAATTATCTCAATTAAAATTCATTTTTTTAATTTTTGTGAACTTTGACTAAGTAAAATACAACTTTTGTTTAATTTAATCAAATTTATATTATAAAATTTTAATAAAATAATCAGTATGATTTGATAATCGTTTTAAGTAAATGTTAATTTATTTTAAAAGGAAAAATTCATCTATGCACATTATTTTTAAAAAAATATATAAAATTTTAGTCATAGCTAAACAATTAATTATTATTATTAAAATCACAAAATACAAATTAAAAAAAATTAACGAATATTCAAAAGAAAATTAGAAATAAATTTTTGTCCCAATTAAGAAATAAAATTTAAGATACAATTTTGCAGAATGCTTTTGTTTATCTAAACTTGTAATTCTGTAAAAGAAAATTAATGATTTTGTATATCAGGAGGTATATAATTGAAAAAACATATTGGAAAAATTTTATTAATCGTTGTTTCGATTATATCGGCACTTTATATTGATGAGCGAATATTAGAAATGCTTTCAAATTAATTACTTAAATGATTAAAACATAATTTGATTATATAATTATGCTAATAGAAAATTCTACATATTTTACAATATCATTTATTTTATTAGGAATAATTATAATTATTTTTTATTTTTTATCAAAAAAATTAGAAAAGACAGTATATAAATTTCGGTTAACGGGCATTAAAAAATTTTTATTAACAAAAGGTTTACAGTTTATTTTAATTCTAAATACTATCATTTTGTTGATATTTATCTTTTTCTACCCTGTAAACGTTATTATTATCTCAAATAACTCTTTTGGACATGGGATATACGAAAGAAATTTAAAAATATTCCCCAGATATAGTAAGATAAAATATACACTAAAAAACAACAAAACAATTGAAATTGATTCATTACCAAGACATAGTTTTTATATTAATGATGCACCTTATCAATTGATTATATCAGAAAGATGTTATTCAACAATTAAGTATGGATTTGGTTCTGAAAAAGATGATATTTACATTAACCCTTATAGTATTGCTGACATTAATTTACCTTCGTCAATTGAATACTGGGGAAAGGACAATGAACCACCAGAAACAATAGAAATAACTGTTGCTAAAGGACAAACCTATGCTACAAAATGTGTGCATTGGATTCGTTACATTGAAGTTGATTCAACTCAAAAAAATATTGAAGAGATACATTAAAATAAAACAAGAAAAAATCAAAAACATGTATTAAATAAATAAAGCATATAAAGGGTATGATATCTGATTTTTTTGGGACAAGAATGCCTAAACCTTATAAAATTTTCAAACAATTTTGCATATTAGTTTAATTTATCTATTTTTGTAGTTCTGTAAAAGAAAATTAATGATTTTGTATATCAGGAGGTATATAATTGAAAAAACATATTGGAAAAATTTTATTAATCGTTGTACCGGTAATAGCTGTTATTTTTTTGCTATATCCTACTTATAGATCTTCACAATTGGAAAAGATAAAGAGTGAGGTTGAAAAGTTGGCAAAACAAGATAGTACATCAGCGGATTCATTATCGAGAATCGAACGATTCGAAAAACAATACGGCAAGAAATTGGAAAGTGCTAACAACAACCGTGTCAAATTGGGATTGGACTTACGCGGAGGTATGTACGTAACTTTAGAAGTTGATGTTGTCAGATTGATTGATGAGTCTGCGTCCAAAGGAGTTAACGATGAATTATTTGCTCAAGTAATCAGAGAAACTAGGAATGAAACTCAATGGAACAATGATCCTGTAATTGATATATTTCTAAAAAAGTTTCACGAGATTACAGTTAACAAAAATGATACTCTTCATAATTATTTTGATTTTGGTGACAGAAAACCATCTGAAGAAAAAATAATCGAAAGATTAAAAAATAACGAAGAAAGTGCAATAGACCAGGCATTGGAAGTTATCCGCCAAAGAATTGATAAATACGGAGTTTCCGAACCAACTATTCAAAAGCAGGGTAACCGAAGAATAATGCTTGAACTTCCCGGTGTAAACAAAGAAGAAGAAATGCGTAAGCTTTTGCAAACAACAGCCCGGCTTGAATTCAATTTGGTTAAAAACGACCAAAAAATCGTTAGAGCATTCTTTAAGATTGATAAGTTATTGGCTGAACAGTCAAAAAGGAGAAGAGGTATTGTTGACACAAGTTCTGTTTCTGAAACCACAACTGACAGTACATTGGCATTAAGCGACACAACTTCTAAAGAATCTGTTGCCGGCGATACATCAAAAGTTGATACGACAGTTGCTAAAAAAGCTGACACAAGCGACCCTTACGCAGGTCTGTCTAAAGAAGAAGCCCAAAGAAGGTATCTTGAAGACCATCCTTTTACGACTTTATTTGATACATATTATGTTCCGCCGGGAGAACGTTCACAACCTATGCAAGTTAGTTATTCTGCCGATGTATTTCCGGCAGAAGGTGAATATAATTTTATGATTTACGAACAGACTTTAAAAAAGTTTAACGAAATTCTTACCAGACCTGAAGTACGTTCGTTAATTCCCGCTGATGTGAAAATTGTGAGGGAAGCTAAACCTGACGAAAGAGTTTATAAGCAGAATAATATCAATGCATATAGTTTTTATGCATTAAAAGCAGAACCCGAACTAACAGGAGATGTTGTTACAACCGCAATGGCAACTTTTGATCCTCAAACCAATCAACCGATGGTTACGATGGAAATGAATCAGGAGGGTGAAGAACGTTGGGGAAGAATAACAGGTGCAAACATTAAAAAAAGAATTGCTATAGTCCTTGACGACCAGGTTTATTCCGCACCGACAGTTCAAGTTAAAATAACAGGCGGAAATTCCCAGATAACAGGTATGGCAGATGCCGATGAAGCTCATCTTTTGGAAATAGTACTTAAAGCAGGTGCATTGAAAGCTCCTGTCCAGATTATCGAAGAAAGAGTTGTCGGTCCATCATTAGGCGAAGATTCTATCCGTAGCGGTTTGACAGCTTTAGGCATTGCTACAATTTTAGTTATTCTTTTCATGTTGATTTATTATAAAAAAGGTGGGATGATCGCCGATATAGCAGTAATTCTAAATATAGCATTAATCATTTCAGTTCTTGCTGCTTTCCAAGGTACTTTGACACTTCCAGGCATAGCCGGTTTAATATTAACCTTAGGTATGGCAGTAGATGCCAATATATTGATTTTTGAACGTATTCGTGAAGAGCTATACAAAGGCAGGTCATTGCGGTCTGCCATAGATGAAGGATTTAGTAAAGCTTATAGTGCCATTATTGACTCTAATATCACTACCGGTATAACAGCTATGATACTTTATTTCTTAGGAACAGGTCCTATTCAGGGATTTGCCTTAACATTGTTAATAGGTATTTTCGGTACTTTGTTTACAGGTATAATGGTTTCACGTGCAATTATTGAATTGTTTATAGCCCGTGGAGCTACCAGTTTCAATTTCGGTCAACCAAAAGTTATTAAAAGTTAATTAAAAGAAGGAAATAAAATGCAATTTTTTCATGGAACGAATATAAATTTTATAGGAAAAAGAAAAATTTTCTTTTACATGTCCACAACTTTAATAGTTGTTGGTGTTCTTGCTTCAATCATTTTGAAACCTGTTTTAGGAATTGATTTTTCAGGTGGTACGGAATTAGCCATTGATTTTCACAAAAAAGTAAGTACTCAGGAAATTAGAAATGCTTTTGAAAAAAGTGGCATTAAAGGCAGTGAAATAAAATCTTATGGTGAGGAAAATCAATTTCTCATCCGTGTAAAAACAGTAGATAAAGCCGAAACAATGGTTGACGATGTTTTAAGGAAAAACTTTCCAGAATATAATATCGAAGTGTTAAAAGTAGACCAGATTGGTGCTAAAATCGGTAAAGAATTAGGATTACAGGCATTGTTCGCAGTTTTGCTTTCTATTATTGCAATTATGTTATATATAGCTTTCAGATTTGAGTTTGTTTTTGGACTTGGAGCAATTGTAGCATTAATTCATGATGTTTTGGTTACAACATCTATAATAATAGTGTTTCATCATTTGGGGATATTAGACCTTGAAATCAACCAGTCAATTATTGCGGCATTATTAACCGTAGTAGGTTATTCAATCAATGACACTGTTATTATTTTCGATAGAATTCGTGAGAATAAAGAGAAATTCAAAGGATTTGATTTTATTAAGATGACAAATCAAAGTATTAACGAAACTTTAAGCAGGACAATAAATACGGTTATTACGGTTGTACTAGTATTATTAACACTTGTTCTTTTAGGAGGACCTGTTCTTGAAGGTTTCGCCTTTACTATGTTAGTAGGTATTATCACCGGTACTTATTCATCAATTTACATTGCCAGTTCATTCGTGATATGGTTCACTCAAAAAGTCAAAAAAGTGGAGATGAAAGAATATACCGGTCAATCTGAAACATTTGCAACAACGAAAGCATAGCTTATTATCATTAATATGAGGTTAATATGAGCAAGGATTCCATTAATATTAAAGAATTAAAAAACAATGTCGTAGTTATCCGGATTGGCGAGAATCTTCTTGGCGGGAATGATGCATTGGATTTTTCCTCAAAGCTCATGGAACTAAATCAAAAAAATATTGAACATGTCATAGTTGACCTGCAAAATGTTAAGTTGATTAATAGTTCGGGAATCGGTATGCTTGTCAGCGGATTGACTACTTTAAAGAAAAATGATGCTTCCATGATTCTGGTGGGGCTATCTGAAAAGATTATAAAAATATTAAAGATGACACATTTAGACCAGGTATTTATAACATATGATAATGTTGATAAAGCCCTTGAAAATATTAGATAAAGATAAATGAATTTTGTTTTTTAAATGCTCCACTTTCATTATGATTTGGAGCATTTTTTAGGCAAATATTGAAAAAAGCAAAATAATTTCATAGAATAAAAAATTGAAAAAGGGAATTCCATGAGTGTAAATATTATTGTTGGTACCCAATGGGGTGATGAAGGTAAAGGAAAAATTGTTGACTTGCTTAGTCAGGATGCCGACTATGTTGCCCGTTATCAGGGCGGGGCAAATGCCGGACATACAATTGTAATTGATGGAAAACAATTTATACTACATCTGATACCATCGGGTATGCTGACTCAAAATGTGAAATGTATCATCGGTAATGGTGTTGTAATTGACCCTGTAGCTTTGATGGATGAAATTAGCATGCTTGAATCTTTTGGGATTGAAGTAAAAAACCGCTTATTCATCAGCCACAAAGCTCATTTGATTATGCCCTATCACAAGCTTCTTGACCAAATAAGGGAAAACTCTCAGGGAGGTAGTGCTATCGGGACAACCGGGCGAGGCATTGGACCTTGTTACATCGACAAAGCAAGAAGAATTGGTATTCGTATTGTGGATTTGCTTGACAGGAAATCCCTGGAAGAAAAATTGAGAATGAATATTGCTGAAAAGAATAATATATTAAAGAAAATATATGACCATGAGGAATTTAATACTGAAGAAATCATTGAAACTTATCTTGATTTTGATAAAAAGATTGACCCATATATCACAGATATTAGTTTATTACTTAACGAAGAAATAAAAAAAGGTAAACGAATTTATGTCGAAGGTGCTCAGGGTGCTTTGCTTGACCTCGACCATGGGACATATCCATTCGTAACAAGTTCGAATCCGACATCAGGTGGTGCATGTACAGGTTTGGGCATCCCTCCTACTTGTATCGAAAACGTTATAGGAGTTGTTAAGGCATATTGCACGAGAGTTGGCAATGGACCTTTCCCGACAGAATTAACAGATGAAATCGGTCAACAATTGCAAAAGACAGGTGCCGAGTTTGGTTCTACAACCGGCAGACCGAGACGCTGCGGTTGGCTGGATTTGGTTGCCTTGAAGTATTCCGTCATGATTAACGGTGTCAATCAAATCGCATTAACCAAGCTCGATGTTCTTGATGAACTGACCGAAATAAAACTTTGTACCGGATACGACTTGAATGGAAAAATCCTCAAGAGTTTTCCGGCTGATATACCATCTTTGGTTAACTCCAAACCGATATACAAAACCGTTAAGGGTTGGAGCCAAAGTTTGAGAGGAATCAAGGAATGGAACAAATTACCTGTTGAAGCTATCGATTACTTCAAAGAAATTGAAGATTATGTTGGAGCGGAAATCAAAATTGTTTCGCTCAGTCCAGACAGAACAGATACACTGGTGAGGTAAATATCAATTTTCCTTTGCCTTGGTTTCTTCAAGCAACTTGTCGAAATCCTTTTCATCGAGTTCGTATTTGGAATTACAGTACTGGCAAACCAATTCGTTTTGCCCTGAATCGAGCATCTCCTGAATCTCTTTGTGTTCTAAAGTTACAAGCTTTGACATGAAATTTTCCTTTGAGCAACGGCAAAAGAAATCCACAGGGGTACTGCTTAGTTGGTCAAATTCAAAAGGTAGGATTTCTTTCAATGCTTTGTCGGGTGTTAAGCCCTCATTGAAAAATTTACTTATTGACTTGATATTTGAAAATTGTTTTGAGATATTTTGAATCTCCTTCTTTTTTGTTCCGGGGAGTGCCTGAATAATTATACCACCTGATTGCATGATTATCCCAACATCATCAATTTCAACTTCCAAAAGAACTGCCGTAGCGATTTGTTCGGATTGTGCATAATACTTGGTTAATTCGCTTTCTATGTCACCTTTTTGAAGTGATATGACACTTGTTTGAGGTTCCTTTTTGTTGTACATAATTTTTACAACTTTAAAAGTACCGTCACTGAGCATATCGGACAGGGATTTTATCTTTGAATTTATTAAATCTTCATCATACCTGATATAACCACGAACTTCACCGACTTGCATAGCTTCGACAAGGAGATATTGAATTATTCCCGAACCTGAAACCTCAATTACAATCCTTTCTTCACCTTTCAAAAAAGAGGACATAAGCGAAGCGGCGGATAAAGCACGAGCCATTAAAAAAGCCGGGATGAAATGCAATTTGTGTTTTTTCTGTGCAGTTCTTGCCGATGTAGTATTCTTGACTATTGCCGCCCTGAATTTCCCGTCTTTGGAAAGTACTTTGACTACTCTGTCTCTTGTTTTAAATTTTTCGAGTATTTCTTCTTTTTTATTTTGTTCCATATAACCTTTCATTAAATATTAGCGAAAACGCGAGAAAGTGAAAACGCGAAAACGTGAAAACGCGAAAATGTGAGAAAGTGAAAACGCGAGAAAGTGAAAACGCGAAAACGTGAGAAAGTGAAAACCAATTTTATATTCATATTTCTTCTGTCTTCTGTCTTCTGTCTTCTTTTCTTCGCTTCTCAGCTTACGGTTAACAAAAATCCCTTTTCCCTTTTCCCTTTTCCCTTTTCCCTTCTCCCTTCTCCCTTCTCCCTTTTCCCCTTCCTCCCGTCTCCTGTCTGCTGTCTGCCTTTTTACTTTCTTCTACTTTACAAACTTTACAAACTTTTAACTTTTTACTAAAAAGGAGACGAATTAATTATGAAATATTTGTAACTTTTCTTATGTTTGAAACGTCTTAAAGATAAAATTGAAATTATATTTGGAGGACCAGGTTATGAAACGCTTAATATCTTTCTTGCTGACATTTGTGTTTGCTTATAGTTTTTCGACAGCACAAATTAATCTTTTGGATAACAACCAAGGAAAGGACAAGACCTTATCACCATACTTTTTTGTTAAGTCGGATAATCCTGAGGTTGACCAGCTTCCTTTATATCTGACTAAAGCTGATGTTAATATTGTGGGTGTTATTGCTGATGTTAAAGTAACACAAGTATATAAAAATACCGGTAAAAGCACTCTCGAGGCAATTTATATATTTCCTGCTTCAACACGGGCAGCAGTTTATGCAATGACAATGACTATCGGTAACAGAGTTTTGAAAGCCGAGATTCAGGAACGGGAGAAAGCAAGGGAAACTTATGAAAAAGCTAAGAAGGAAGGTAAGACAGCATCACTGCTCGAGCAGGAAAGACCGAATGTTTTTCAAATGAATGTTGCGAACATAATGCCCGGTGATTCCATTATCGTTGAAATGAAATATACCGAGTTACTGGTTCCTACAGACAAAGTTTATGAATTTGTTTATCCGACTGTTGTCGGACCAAGATATTCGAATAAATCATCTGAAAATGCAAATGATAAGGACAAATTTGTTGAAACACCTTACAAACACGAAGGTGAAAAACCGGATTATAAATTTGATATAAAAGTAAATTTATCATCAGGAGTTCCATTGCATGAAGTTACTTGCGGAACACATAAAATACAAGTATCCCAGACTGCAGGGAACCATGCATTCATTGAACTTGATAAAGCAGATGAATTTGGCGGAAATAAAGATTTTATTTTGAAATATAAGCTGAGCGGAAACAGAATTGAAACAGGTTTGATATTATCACAATCAGGAAAAGAAAAATTCTTTTTACTGATGCTGCAGCCACCTGCAAAGATTGAACCAAAGGATATTCCATCAAGAGAATATATTTTCATTGTTGATGTATCGGGTTCGATGTACGGTTTCCCCTTGGATGTATCGAAAGAAATAATGAAAAATCTATTAGCAGGATTGAAGCCAAATGAAAAATTCAACATCTTGTTTTTTGCAGGAAGTTCCGAAATGCTTTTCGAGAAATCTATAGAAGCAAATGATTCGAACCTTAATAAGGCACTGACGATGCTGGAACTTAAAAAAGGAGGTGGTGGAACTGAACTATTACCTGCCTTGAAAAAAGTAATTGACTATAAGAAAGAAGAAGGTTTTTCAAGAACAATTCTGATATTGACAGACGGATATATTGATGTCGAAGCGGAAACATTCGATTTAATCAGGAATAATTTAAAAGATGCAAATGTATTTTCTTATGGCATTGGCAATGGTGTAAACAGGTTCCTGATTGAAGGAATGGCAAGGGCAGGACAGGGAGAACCATTCATTGTTACTAATCAGAGAGAGGCAAAGGAACAGGCAGATAAATTTTACAATTATGTGAAGTCTCCAATTATGACAAACATTAATGTGGATTTCGGCAAATTCGAAACTTATGATATGGAGCCAAAATCAATACCTGATGTTTTTTCGGACAGACCGATAATTATATTTGGAAAATGGAGGGATGTAGCTGATGGTAACATTCGTGTATCAGGGCTTTACGGACAAAAAAGATATTATGTGGATGTTGATATTTTGAAATTTGGAACCAAGGTAGATAATGAAGCATTGAAATATTTGTGGGCAAGAAATAAGATCGCAGTATTGAATGATTATGCAACTGTTGGTGACAAAGAAAAGTATAAACCCGAAGTTACGGAGCTTGGTTTGAGATATAACCTACTTACTGAATATACATCATTTGTTGCTGTTGATTATATTACAAGAAATGAAAATGGAAAGTTAGTTACCGTTAAACAAGCTTTGCCATTACCGGAGGGAGTTTCGGATTATGCTGTTGGTCAGGATAAAAAAATGTATTCTATGGGAACAGGCGGTTCTGCACCTTTAATGCCTGCTAGTGGTTCGGTTTATCGTGCTACAGGTGTGATGGCTAAATCTTCCATAAATGCCGTGGAACTTCAAGAAGGTTCTTCCGAAGATATTCAGATGGCACATGACCCTGTTTTTGATATGAAAGAAATTCAGAAGAATTTGATTTATCCTGAAGATGCAAGAAAAGCAGGAATAGAAGGAAAAGTTGTTATTCGTACATTGATAGAGAAGGATGGAAGTCCTACTAAAATACAGGTAGTATTTTCCGATAATTCCCTGCTAGATTCTGCGGCAATAAAGGCAATATTATTAACAAAGTTTGTACCTGCAACAGTTGGAGGAAAAGCCACTGCATCTTGGGTTACAATCCCTGTTGTATTCAAATTAAAGGATAAAGACAAAGGATATATAGAAGGAAAAAGTGAAGAAATGTTATTTGGAGTTCTCGGGAAACATAAGTATTTTAATAATTGAATGGTTTCTGTATTATCATTCTGAACGCATTGAAGAATTTAGTTTGATTCATTTTCAATTTTCAATTAAAAATTCATTTTTTACAATGTTAAATTTAAGGAATTTTTTCGATTAATACTTTACAAATGTTGATGACGAATTATTGTAACGAACAAAATATATACCATCGAAAAATTCCGATATATCAATTCGTAAGGACACATTGTCACGATTACTTCGGGATTCCCATACTGACAAAAGACATTCACCGAAGATGTTGTATATATGAACTTCATTTTGTAGGGGCACATTGCAATGTGCCCCTACAGTTATTTCGATGTAATCGGTTGCGGGATTGGGATAAATCCTGATTTCCTGATTAAGTAATACATCATTTTTTACATCAGTAATATCAAAATAATAATCGTCAGAAATATTACTACAGCCATGTTCATCAGATATTTCAACTTTGTATGTTCCGGTCTTATCCGGTTTATAAGTTTGTTTTACTGCATCAGGTATTGCTTCATTCTCTAAGTACCATTGATAAGAACTTGCATATGTTGAGTATAATAGTTTAGAAGTTTCTTGTATTTTTGGTTTTTCAGGTAATGGAAATACTTCAAAAATATCTGTGGCACTCTTTGTACATCCATCTTCAGAAGTGAATATATAGTTAATCTCATGTTTACCTAAACCGGCTGTTGAAGGATGAAATATCCCGTCTTCGACTCCAACACCTAAATAAACTCCACCAACAGGTGTACCTCCGTTTATCACAAATTCTTCTTCATCCAAGCAAAATTCATTGTCATCACAATTAAAAGTAACTTCAGGTAACGGAAAGACAGTTACCATTACATTTGAAGTCCCCGAATTGTCATTTTTATCTTTCACTGTTAAAATATATTCAGTTGAACTTTCGGGTTTAGCCCATGTCTCGAAAAAATTTGGATTTGATAAACCACTTACAGGACTCCAGTGATAATTGTAAGGAGGATTATCGCCGGTCATCTCCTTTTTTAATCCGATCAGAACTGAATCACCCTGACAAATTGAAACATTTTTTTCTTTCATGTCCAGGATTAATGCACCTTCAGGAGAAACAGTTATCGTTACTTTAGTCTTTTCATTCGAAAAACAAGCTGTTATTAAATTAAACGACTCAACATATAAAATTGTGTCCTTTTTTAATTTCTTCAATTCTAAAGTATCTTTCACTGCAAATGGAGTAATATCAGTAATTTTTTTATACCATCTATAAGTACAATTAGGCGGACCTTTCGGTTTTAAAACTGCGGTTCCATCATACGCTATTGTAGTATCCGAAATTATTGGTTTTGATGGTACAGGTTTAATTTCAATATTCATACTAATTGAATCTTTACAACCTGTAACAGAATTTGTCTGAATCAGTTTCACAGAGCCGCTTGTTCCTGTTCCCCATATAACATTAACAGCACTGCTGTCAGCAGGTCCGAAAATTTTACCTCCTGTTATTTCCCAAAGGTTGGTCAAATTAGCATCAATTGTTCCTACATAGCTTGACTGGCTTTCCTCACAAACAGATGAAAGACCGTTTGAAATTTGTGGTTTAGGCAAAGGATTTATCATAATTGACATCTCGGCAGAATCTTGGCATCCGGAAGCTGAATTCGTTTGAATTAGTTTAACTTTTCCGTTCGTGCCTGTTCCCCAATTTACTTCAATTAATGAACCGTCATTTGAACCATTGATTGTACCACCGCTGACTATCCAAAGATTGGTGGCCACTTCTTCAACAGTTCCGGTGTATGTAGTTTGACTCTCAGCACAGACGAAATTTGAACCACCGGTTATTTGTGGATTAGGTGCCGGGTTTATAGTTATATTTTTTGTTGTAGAGTCGTTGCACCCCGAAGACTTTAAATGAATAAGTTTCAAAGTTCCGTTAGAACCTGTTCCCCAATTGACAGTAACATTTTGTTGATTCGAAGCACCATTGATTGTACCTCCTGTTACTTCCCATTTATAAGAAACAGAAGCATCTGCGTTACTCTGATATGTAACATTAGAACCTTCACAAGCCGAATTTCCTCCTCCTGAAATCTGCGGATTCGGCATAGCAAGAATTTTAAATACAGAAGAAGTATCCATCTGATAATTTTCTGCAATTAATAAATCAGACAATAAAAAATTAAAAAACAATATAATAATAATTTTTTGTTTCATTAAATCAATCTCTAATACACCTCACTGAAAAGCCATGTCCTTTGTCTCCGTAATCTCTAAATGTTTTTGCCTGGTCAAAAATCAAATACCTGGACCATGCATTATTCGTACTGTAAGTTGAAGATGTCCAAAATTGCGTGCCGTCCCCAAGATAGTAGTAAGAGCCATTCCCATCATTCCTCCACCCTGAAGGCAAAGCCGTAAATCCACTTTCATTTGTAGCACCTGTATTTGGACTTTTCCAATGAGAAGTTCCTGCTTCTTTTAGTTTTCCACCTTCATTTGTTCCTCGCCATCCGGTATTGTCCGCCTGAGTTTGAGTCATACCAAGACACGTTTCTAAAGTCTTCCACTCTGTATCGCTTGGAATATGCCAGCCCTGCGGAGCTAAGCCGCGTGCATCATTAACTGCATACCAATTATAAAGCTTACCGTATATTGCTCCGTTTGCTGGGTCATTGTTATAATAACACCAAGCTCCTGTAGTAAGAGTCATCCATGTTGACATATCACGAACTTCGGGAATGGAATCACCGTTGCGGTAATGGTCAACATTTAAATTTGAAGTTGCCCATTTCTCAATGCATCCACCCGCAGCAAGAGGTGCTATTACTCTTGCGATGCAGTTCTCACTTGGTGTGTTTGGTACAGTCCAATCATAAGATAAACCGGTTGCATTTGTTGTTATGGTTATCCAATTAGCACCTCCGTTAGTTGAGTATTCTATTGTAACCACTTCTGAGGCATCCACACCTTCCCACTGAATTTCAAAAACTTTTCCAACGCAAAGCTCTTCGTTGTTTTCCAGAGTTTTAAATTTAATTGTAGTTGCTAGTATGCGGTCATTTTTTTCCTGAGCTAATAGATGGCTATTGGCAGTAAATATAAATGTTAATAACAATATTAATATTTTTAAACTCATTATAACAATTTAAAATGTTGAAATTTAAATATTTCAAAAATATTAAAAAATTGAATTATATAATTAGAAAATTTAAAAACTTAATTTATTCAAATCTTTCCATGACATCAAGTATCCTTTGGATTTTTCATATTCTTATCTATAATAAAGACTAAAATATTGAATTAATCAGTTCTTCTACATTTTTTAAAAAAGTACAACTATGCAATACAATTGCAAAATTGTACGAATTTTATTTCTTCGATTTCAAGAATATTTCCTCCTTCTTCTCCTCCTCCGGTGATTTCCACTTCGTGAATTGATAATTCATTAAAATTAATTTAAGGATAACCTGCCTCAAAAACTTTTTTCAATCGCCATTTATTTTCTTTTATTATAAATAAAAAAGTTAAGTTTTTATTACTGTTTTTAGCTTGAATTTCAATATCATTATCTATCACTTTTTCAGTATATAAATCATAACCATAATTAAAGTAGTAAAAATAATAATTATTTTTAAATTCTTTTATGGTTTTAATCAAATAATTTTTAAATTCACTATCATTTAAATCCTGTTCGGAATAAAATTCTAGTGAATCCGGAAAATTTATTATGTGTGAAACCAATTTGAAATTATTTGATAAATCATTTGGATTGAAGTTTCCTTTTGGAATAAAATTTTTAAAATTACCACTTCTTTCAAAAATAAAACTGAATTTTCTATTTGTTTTTTTTGATTTCACCTTAAACATTTGAACATGAAGTTGCGAATCTAATTCTGTTAAATACCAGTCATCACTAATAATATCATAGCCATTTTCATACTCAACTTTAAAAAAAGCAGCAAATCCTGCTTTCATGCTCTCATCAACGTTGTGAGTTTGATCAGATAGCATTAATTCAGGATTATTAAGCATAGCTTTTAGTTTAACTGAGTTATCAACATTTTGAGAATAACAATTTGAAGAAATTAATATAAATAATAATATTAAAGTTATATATATTTTTTTAAGTTTCAATAAAAATGGGATTATCATAACTGTCTCATAAAATATTTTTAATAATTTCTAAAATAATGACCATTGACCAGTTTAAATTTAAGGAATTTTTTCATAAAACTTCAATGATTATTGAAAAATTGTTCTTTGCGGTTCTCGGACTTGGTTTTATTCCCCCACAAATCAAAATATTATACAGGAAATTTCGTAGTTTAGTTGATTAGATTTATTACAATTAATGGAATGTTTTAAGTATGTGTGGAATAGTTGGATATATAGGTAACCGCAAAGCTTCTTCTTTGCTGATGAATGGATTGAAACGCCTGGAATACCGCGGTTATGACTCTGCCGGTATAGCAATGATTAATAATGGTAACATCGAGAATTTCAAGCGTTCCGGCAAAGTTAAGCAGCTTGAGGATTTAATCAGGAACAAGGTATTTGATTCGACTATAGGCATAGCACATACACGATGGGCAACTCACGGTGTCCCAAATGATATTAATGCTCATCCACACGTTGACAATTCAGGAAATATCTCCTTAGTCCATAACGGCATTATTGAAAACTATTCAGCTTTGAAGAAAAAACTACTTCAGATGGGATATACTTTCTATTCAGATACCGATTCAGAAGTGCTTGTGGTTTTTATTGGTGCATTGTACGACAAACTGAAAAATCTGGAAGAAGCAGTACGTTTGGCTCTTTCTGAAGTTGACGGTACTTTTGGGATAGTTGTCATTTCTTCATACGAACCTGATAAATTGATTGCGGCTCGTCGCGGCAGTCCTATGGTTTTAGGAGTCGGTGAAGGAGAGTATATTCTTGCATCTGATGCTTCTGCAATTATTCAGCATACAAGAAATGCAGTCTATATTTCTGACAACGAAATGGCTATCATCGGCAGAAATTCATTCGAGACCAAAACAATTGACAACGAGTCAACTCAAAATAAAATTCATCAGATTGATTGGGATTTGGAGCAAATCGAAAAAGGCGGTTTCAAGTATTTCATGCTTAAGGAAATTTACGAACAACCCCAAACCTTTCAGGAAGCTCATCGAGGACGTCTGTTGGCACAGCAGGGTAATGTACGCCTAGGAGGTCTCAGACAAGTTGAAGAAAAGCTTCGTAAATCAAAACGAATAATCATCACTGCCTGCGGCACATCATGGCATGCGGCTCTTGTCGGCGAATACATGATTGAAAACCTTGCTCAAATACCCGTTGAGGTTGAGTATGCCTCAGAATTTCGCTACCGAAATGCTGTTCTCGGTCCTGACGATATTGTAATCGCAATTTCACAAAGCGGTGAAACAGCAGATACATTAGCCGCTGTAAAAGAAGCTAAGACCAAAGGAGCTACAGCATTGGGAATAGTTAACGTCGTAGGAAGTTCTATTGCAAGAGAAACCGAAGCAGGTATTTATATACACGCAGGTCCTGAAATAGGAGTTGCTTCAACAAAGGCATTTACATCTCAATTATCCGTTTTGACATTGCTTGCACTTTATTTGGGAAGAATGAGAACTCTATCACAAAGTGACGGGAAAAGAATTTCATCGGCAATACTCGACATTCCTGCTCAGATGGAAAAAATACTGGCTCAGGAAGAGAAAATCAGAAATATCGCAAAACAATTTTTAAAAGTTAAAAACTTTCTTTATCTCGGCAGGGGATTTAATTTCCCGACTGCACTTGAGGGTGCTTTGAAGCTTAAGGAAATTTCATATATTCATGCCGAGGGTTATCCTGCGGCAGAAATGAAGCACGGACCTATTGCACTGATTGATGATAACATGCCTGTAGTTGTTATAGCCATTAAAGATGAAATTCACGATAAAGTTCTCTCAAACATTCAGGAAGTCCGCTCTCGCAACGGCAAAGTAATAGCTATTGCCACAGAAGGTGACGAGGAAATCAAAAAGTTTGCTGAACATGTTATCTATGTTCCTGACACAATACCCATGTTGACACCTGTTTTGGCAGTCATTCCATTGCAGTTGATGGCATACTTCATAGCTGATGAGTTAGGCAAGGATGTTGACAAACCGAGGAATCTCGCAAAAAGCGTTACGGTGGAGTGATTACTAATTACGAATTACGAATTACGAATTTTGGAGAAGGGAAAAAGGAGAAGGGATTTTAGTCGTTAGTCGCCAGTCGTTAGTCGGCAGTTTTTTATTGGAAGGGTGAAAACGTGAAAATGTAGAATTGAAGGCAATTACACAGAGTTCCACAGAGATGGCACAGAGCTACACTGAGATTTTTACCCCAAAGGGATTGAATTTTTTTGTTTAATAATTTGATTTTAAAAAAATTGATTAAAAATTGAAAATTATCCCAGAGGGATAAAGAAAATAAATCAGCGAAATCAGTAGTTCAGATTTTTTCTTTCTTCTATATTCTATTTTCTGTGTTCTAAAGCCGGTTCAGACATTGGTTTTTTCCCAATTCCTTTCGGCAACTCCCAACAAATGATTTGCGTACCTAGCGGCAGTGAAAAGGTAATCCGAAAGACGATTGAGAAATATTACCGGTAATTTACCAATGTTTTCGGTTTCCGCCAAAGAAACTGCCAAACGTTCTGCCCTGCGGCAGACTGTTCTTGCCTGATGCAGAAAAGATGCAGGTTTTGAGCCACCGGGCAGTATAAAATTCTTTAATTCGGGCATCTGTTCCGTATAATCATCTATCTTCTTCTCGAGAAATGCTATATTTTCTTCTTTGATACGTTCAATTAGGATTTTAAAGTCCAAAGGTGTTGCAAGGTCGGAACCAAGATTAAAAAGCCAATTACTGATTTTCGTCATATCACCTTTCAGAGTTTCAGGCATTTCATGAGATAAGGCAATACCAATAATAGAATTCATTTCGTCAACAGTACCGTAAGTTTCTACTCTTAAAGCAGATTTTGAGACTCTTGAGCCATTATATAACGAAGTGCTTCCTTTATCTCCGGTTTTGGTATAAATTTTCATTGTGAACTTTAATTATTATTAAAAAAACAAAATTGATAAAAAAACGATAGATTAACAAGTAAAATTTGAAATTTTAGTAATTTGCATGATTATTTATATTAAAAAGCGAGAAAATGAAAGAAAAAATAAATGTTTTATTTATTGGCGATATAGTCGGGGAAGCCGGAATCAATATCGTTAAAAGTTATTTACCTGAGCTCAAAGATAAATATCAATCCGATTTCATTATAGCTAACGGAGAAAATGCAGACAAAGGCAAAGGAATTACCAAAAGGGAAGCCGACATGCTTTTTGAACTTGGGATTAATGTGATAACTTCGGGAAATCATGTCTGGGACAACTGGTCTTCCAAACCCCTGCTTGCGGAAAATCCTAATGTCTTGAGACCTTTTAACTATCCTGCTGGAAATGTAGGGATGGGCTATGTCGTTCAGGAAAAAGAAGATTTTAATATTTGTGTTCTGAATATTCAGGGCAGGACTTTTATGCAACCGATTGACTGTCCTTTCAAAGCGGCAGATTTTGTTATCAAAACCGTTTCAGATAAGACAAATATAATTATTGTTGATTTCCACGCAGATGCAACAGCCGAGAAAATGGCTTTGGGATGGTATCTGGATGGTAGAGTCAGTGCAATAATAGGTACACATACACATATACCAACTTCGGATTGTTCGATTTTGCCAAAAGGAACAGCATATATAACAGATGTGGGTATGACAGGTTCTTATGATTCAGTTGTAGGAATGAAAAAAGAGCAGGCATTGAAAAGGATGCTTTTACAAATACCTCATAAATATGAGGTAGCTTCGGAAGACTGCCGTATTTGCGGAGTAAATGTTACTTTAGATATTAGTAGTGGATTGGCTGAGAGTATCGAACAATTTATTTTACCAAAATTTGAAAATGGAAAATAAAATTTAGTTAATAGTGAATAATTTTAGTAAATAGTTATAAATTGTCAGTTGCCAGTTAATCATGGATTAAATATTTGCGGAAAACTGATAACTGATAACGGAAAACAAATAAATTAATAGTAAATAATGAAGAAATTTAATATAGCAATATTAGGGGCAACGGGTCTTGTTGGAAGAATAATGCTCAAGGTATTGGAAGAAAGAAAATTTCCTGTAAAGGATTTAAAGTTACTTGCATCTGAAAGAAGTGCCGGAAAAGTCTTGAATTTCAAAGGTCAGGATATAGAAGTGCAGGAGGTTACAGAACATTCTTTTCATGGAATTGATATAGCTTTATTTTCTCCCGGGAAAACTGCAAGCCGTAAATGGGCTCCAGTTGCTGTTGAAAGCGGATGCATCGTAATTGATAATAGTTCGGGCTGGCGAATGGATAAAGATATCCCATTAGTTGTTCCTGAAGTAAATCCACATGTTCTGAAACACTATAAAGGTATTATTGCAAATCCGAACTGTTCAACGATTCAACTGGTAGTAATATTAAATGAAATTAAAAAGCATTTTGGATTGAATCGTGTGATTGTTTCGACTTATCAGTCAATAAGTGGTGCAGGGCAAAAAGGAATTGATAAATTACTCAATGAACTCGAAGGGAATCAGACAGAAGGCAAACATAAAATTGCATTTAATGCAATGTTTCATGATATTTCCAGTATAGCCGGTTATTCCGAAGAAGAAATCAAGATGATTAATGAAACGAGAAAAATTCTTGAGATGCCTGAACTGCCAATTTCTGTAACATGTGTCCGGCTACCGATTCTTGGAGGTCATGGTGAATCAGTGAACATCCAAACAGAAAAAAAATGTTCTGTCGAAGAAATAAGAAAAGTGATGAAGGATGCTAAAAATGTTATATTAATAGATAATCCGCTTGAGCAGAATTATCCTACTCCTGCAATTAGTAATGGTAAAGACGAAGTGTTTGTAGGTAGAATCAGAAAGGATGATGCTTTTGAGAATGGATTTTATCTTTGGATTGTTGCCGATAACGTAAGAAAAGGTGCGGCGACTAATGCAGTGCAGATAGCGGAGTTGTATGTTAAAAATTAATTTTAATAAAATATCAAGAATTTATTGATATGTTCGTTTATTAAAAAAATAAATTAATATAAATTGAGGTTAATGTGGAACAGATATCTTTATCAATTAAAGACGATAGCAAAACAAAATTTCTTATTGACCTTTTGAAACAATTGGATTTTGTTGAATTCACAATTGAAAAAAAGGATGTTAAGAAAAAATATAATTTTTTTAAATCAGCAGGTTTATGGAAAAACCGTAATATTGATGGTGAAACCCTTAGAAAACAAGCATGGAAATTAAGTTAATTCCAATTGATAATGAGATAAATAATAAGTTCATAGAATTAATGAATCAATACTCACTGAGTCATAAACTTTCTATACCTGATAGTATTATCGCTGCAACAGCTATTATTAACAATGTTAGATTGTTTACACTCAATCTTAAGGATTTCAAATTCATATCAGATTTAGAACTATATCAATCTTAAAAAATAGTACTATCAATGAAACTTCTCTTTCCTGAACTCGATACCCCTGCTTTGCTAATTGAAAAGAGCATTGTTGAAAAAAACATTAATGATATGCAAAACTTGATTGATAAACATCACGTTAAGCTCAGACCTCACATAAAAACACATAAATCTCCTAATCTTGCAAAAATGCAGATTGAAGCAGGTGCAGTTGGAATTGCATGTGCCAAAGTAACAGAAGCATTGGTTTTTGCTAAATCAGGAATTAGGGATATTCAAATAGCAAATATTATTGTTGGTGAAAAGAAGTTTGATAATTTATTAAAACTCCATAAGACAGTTGATAAACTATCATGTTGTGTCGATTCTATTAATAATGCCACTCTTCTTGCTGACTTTTTCGAAAAGAATAGAAAAATAATCGATGTTTTAATAATCGTGGACTGCGGATATCATCGCTGTGGATATAATGATTACTACAAGATATTGGAATTAGCTCATTTTATTAAAACAAGAAAATCCTTAAATTTACTTGGCATCACTACTCATGCCGGTCAATCATATGCATCCAAAACAAATTTAGAAAGACTTATGATAGCAAAACATGAAGGAAACTTGATGGTACATTATGCAAATAAACTCAGAAAGGACGGGATTGAAATTCAGGATGTAACAATTGGTTCAAATCCAACTGCAAGAGAAAGTTGCAAAGTAAAAGGAGTAACCGAAATCCGTACAGGAAATTATATATTTAATGACATGATACAGGTGTCATTGGGTACTGTAAAGAAATCACGGTGTGCTCTGACTGTTCTAACGCAGGTTATTAGTTCCCCTTCATCCAACAGGGTAATAATAGATGCCGGGAGTAAAACACTTAGCTCAGACAGAGGTGCTCACGGAAATGAAAATTTAAAAGGGTATGGTTACATAATTGGGAAAAATGCAGTCATCGAAAAACTTTCTGAAGAACATGGAATAATAAAACACCAAAAGGAACGATTTAGAATTGGAGAGCGATTACGGATTATTCCCAATCATGCCTGTTCAACAAATAATATGTTCGAAAAAGCATATCTCATAGATAAAGATAAAATAATACAGGAAATCGAAATCTCTGCCAGGGGGAAACTACAGTGATTAAACAAGAACTTTGTGTTAAAAGAATTGGAAATAATAACACAAAGGGCTCAAAGATAAGACACAAAGAGCCACAAAGAAAGATAAAATATGTTAACTATTTAATTTCAAGTAATTCAATATCAAATGTTAAATGCTTCCCTGCCAAAGGATGATTAGCATCGAGCATTACTCCTGTTTCAGTGATTTCACTAACACTGACAACTCTCGTCTCTCCCTGATGATTAACCATTTCAAGCGGCATTCCGATTTCCGGTTTAAAATCCTCGGGAAAATTTTCATTAGCAACTTCAAAAATCATTTCATCCATGTGTTTTCCATAACCTTCTTCAGGTGGGAAAGCAACAGTCTTTTTCTCTCCAACTTTCATACCTAAAACCGCATTGTCAAAACCTGCTATTACCTGTTGACTACCAACAGTAAACTCTAAGGGCTCTCTTCCGTCAGAACTATCAAATTGTTTTCCATTTGCGAATTTGCCTGTATAATGCACCTTAACATTATCTCCATTTTTTGCTATATTCATTATTGTTTCGATTAATTTGAAAAAAAATTTGTGTAACTTACATATTATTGTTTTAATAGAAAAACATCACAACAGATTTTTTAATATCTGTATCTATTTCCGAATTACTTGCTGTATTAAAATTCCGCTAACTATTAATATTAAACCAAATATTGAGGATAAATGTATTGCTTCATGAAGAAAAATATTGATAAAAAACAAAGACAAAAATGGGGACAAATAAATCAAGTTGCTAACCTTAGCTGTTGTTTCAGAATACTTCAAAGCTAATAGCCAAAGGACGAATGTAATTCCCATTTCAAAAAAACCTATATAAACAGCAGGCAAAAGTGAATATAAATCCGGCAGTCTCATATCAAAATTGATTATTTGGAATAAGGAAATATAAATAGCACCAAATATAAAATTCATAAATAATTTTAATACTTCATCCCGTTTATCCCGAATATTTAAGAGCCAAAATAATGCCCAGATGACAGAACTGCCCAGAGCCAGACCAACTCCAAAAGTATTTGATAATTTCAAAGATAATGGATTTCCGTGTGTCGCAATAATTACAACTCCAAAAAAACTAATTAGCAAAGCGATGAAATTAACCGGCCGGATTTTCTGCTTTAGCAAAGGTATTGATAAAATTACCACAACTACTGCCCATGTATAATTTAATGTTAATGCTTCTTGTGCTGGTAACAGGTCATAAGCTCTAAACAAAATGATATAATAAAGGAAAGGATTTAATAAACCGAGAATTGCTGAGAATAAATAATCCTTTAAATTTTGTTGTCTGAGCAGATATAATTTTTTTTGAATAACGAGAATTAGGAATAAAATCAATAATGAAAAGAGTGTCGAAAAAAACAGCAATTCGGAAAATGTTAAATTATTAAGTGCAATTTTAAATGCAGTAGCTACCGTTGACCAAAAAAGGACGGCAAGTAGTGCAAAAATATATGCTTTTGTTTGATTTTTCATAAAAATAAAAAAAGAGAGGGAGTGTCCTTAAGCGTCAAGCGCCAACGGTGTCTATGCACCAAAAACAAACTATATCATAAAGATATACTTGCAAGGTCCTCAAGGGACATTATTAATAGGCCTACTCCCTCAAATTTTTCTCAAAAATATAACATAGAAATTAAAAATCAAAATTATTTTTTTAAATTAGTATAAATTATTTTATTAACAATGAAAACAAAGAAAATTTAATGATTCTTAATTCGATTATATTATCGGTTATAACTGTCCTCATTCTTTTTCTTAGTGAAATATTCAATAAGAAAACCGGGAGGAAATTATTTCCAATTCATTATATAAAGATAATTGAAATTGATAAAAGACTTTTGGAATTAAGAAATCTCATACGGCTAACACTTATACATCATGACAAAAAAACTTATGAAAAACTTCAAAAAGAATATTCGGAACTTTACAACAAAGTGTTTATAACCAAAATAATGGTTAATTCGATATTTCTGATTCCTATAATATTATTCACAGTAATTGTAAATATTTTCTTCAGGGAATGGGATTTGTTCCTCCCCCCAGACAATATGATAATATTTGTTGTCGGTTTTTATTTTCTTATCAGATTTTTGGTTAGCATTATTAGGAATTATTTTACGAAGTAAACCGATGTCTGTTATCCGTTATCCGTTATCTGTTATCAGTAATTAATCCCTCTGAGATTTTTATCAATTTTTAATCAATTTTTTTAAAATCAAATTATTAAACAAAAAAATTCAATCCCTTTGGGATAAATTCTCAGTGACTCTCTGTGCCTTCTCTGTGGAACCTTTAGATTTGTATTATCAACAAGTAGAGTGTTGATAAAAAAGGAAGAATACAGGTAAGTAATTGATAATAATAGACTTTTGCTACTTT
>JAZDIP010000067.1:0-2479 GCA_043804925.1 bacterium
GATGTTCATATTCTTGCCGATGTATATCACATGTTCAGGGGTCAATCGGGTTTTGATTCCCTGAAAATGGTTCAGGGAAATGTACTGGAACTGTTTCATATGAACGATTATGTAGGTTCTATACCCCGCGAACAGCAACAAGATAAAGACAGGGTATATCCAGGAGACGGAGTCGCTCCTATGAAACAGATCTTAACCGACCTTACAACTATGGGCGGCACAAAGGTACTTTCCCTCGAACTTTTTAACGCGGAATACTGGAAGCAGGATCCGCTGGAGGTTGCTAAAACGGGGCTTGGGAAGATGAGGGGGTTGGTTGAGGGGTTTTGATTGGTTAAAATAAATTAATTCTTATAAAATTATTAATTAACTCAAGTTGCTACCTATAGAAATACTTAATAAAATGATTTATGAACAAGGATTAACGATTTTTGATCTTAGAAGTTAAGTAATCCAAACAGTTAATTCTCAATAATATATGTTTATCTATAAAGAAATCTTAAATCTTAAATCGTTAATCCTTGTTCTTAGATCAAAAAACTATATACAATTAGCAACTTAGATTAATTATGGAAAATTTAATAACTATAATAACTTTTACATTACCCCAAGACGCATACCTTGCCAAAGGATTCCTTGAATCGGAGGGTTTAGAAACTTATATAAAAGATGAGCTAACTGCCCAAGTGAATAATTTCTATTCAAATGCAATCGGAGGAGTGAAACTTCAAGTTAATGAGAATGATTATGAAAACGGGATACGATTACTGCAAAAAGGTGGATTTATAAATTTTGATGATAAAAAGGATGAGATAAAATTAGAGATCGTTCACCTTGATAAATCATCCAATAAAAAAATATGTCCATTTTGTAAATCTGATAATATTGCTAAAAAGAAAGAACCAAATATTATCACCCTAATTTTATTAATTTTTAGCATCTTTTTTCCAATATTTAAAAGATCATACATTTGTTATGATTGCAATAAAGCGTGGAAATATAAAAAATGAAATTCTTGACATAAGGATTGACAAACACGTCCATTAAACTGTCGGAATCAGAATATACAGGATTAAAGAATGAACAGAATTTCTCATCCTGATAATTTTAATATTCTGTAAATTCAGCCACCTTATTCTGTTAATTCTCAAATTCTGTTAATTCTGCTTCTAGTGATGATTAAAGATGAACTAACATACAAAATTATAGGTTGCGCCATGAAGGTACACAATACTTTAGGCAATGGTTTTCAAGAGGTAATATACCAGCGTTGTCTGGCTATTGAATTGCAGAATGAATGCTTAGAGTTTGTGCGTGAAAAAGAGCAGGAAATTTTTTACGAGGGACTGCATGTAGGCACACGCCGTGCTGATTTTGTGGTTGAAAGTTCGCTAATAATTGAACTGAAAGCTGTAATAAATCTCGAAGATGTACATTTGGCACAGGCAAAGAATTATGTTGTAGCGTATGATTTTGCTAAAGGGCTTTTAATAAATTTTGGGGCAAATAGTTTACAATACAAACTGATATTCAACCCCAAATACAATGAAAAGTAAAATATTGTGATCAGGTATTATCGAATAGCCTTGGACTGTATTGGTATTTTATGAATTTTAAAAGACTGTCAGCCCACGACTTAGAAATATTAATTATCCATTAGATAATAACATATCCGTATATATAAACCCATTCATATTCTTGAAATAAGCACTATAAGATTTTATAAAAAAATTACTTGTCCTTACAAGTTACTTATCCTTAATCTTAATAAATTATTGAAAAATGACAAAAGTATCCGAACTCGCTAAAATGATCGATCATTCAATCCTTCAACCCGTGCATACCGATGAAGATCTGAAAAAACAATGTGAAGTTGCCAGAAAGTGCAATGTTGCTTCAGTTTGTGTGAAACCTTACGCCGTTCAGCAGGCTGTTGAACTTCTCAAGGGATCAGAAGTTAAAGTTGGTTGTGTCATTGGATTTCCGCATGGGAACAGCTCTACAAAAGTTAAGACTTTTGAAGCAGAGCAGGCTTGCGGGGAAGGGGCAACGGAGATTGATATGGTAATAAATATCGGCAAGGCGCTTAATGGTGATTGGGATTATGTTGAAGATGAAATCAGATCGGTTACAGAAGTGTGCCACAGGAACAAAGCAATCGTAAAAGTAATTTTCGAAACCGATTATGTAACCAAAACTGAAGACAAAATCCGTTTGTGTGAAATTTGTACCTGCGTTGGGGTTGATTTTGTTAAAACATCTACCGGATATGGCTTTGTGAAACAGGCAAACGGTGATTTTAATTATAAGGGAGCAACTGTGGAAGATATTCAGCTCATGAGAAAACACTCAGGCCCGAAAGTACAGGTTAAATGTGCCGGGGGAGTGCGAACCCTTGACGATCTGCTTAAAATGAAAGCAGCAGGTGCCACCCGCTCAGGTGCTACTGCAACTGAAGCAATCCTTGAAGAAGCAAAAA
>JAZDIP010000068.1:0-4166 GCA_043804925.1 bacterium
AAATTCCCATTTTTAATACCAATTCAAAATACATTATTGAAACAACTCTTTTCAATTTTAAACGTCCTTGGCAAGGAAATAAATGATAAATATCAGAAATTTATAAGGAAATACAATGAAAAATATAAATAGATTCTCTGCAATCAAAGGTAAGTTGAAAACAGCTTTATTGATTATTTTATTATCAATAATATTGGTGGGAATGCTCTTTGCTCAGGAAAACGTGAAAATAGATTCTATCAGGACATCTGCTCAATGTGGAATGTGCAAAGAAAGAATTGAAAATCATCTGAATAAACAAGAGGATATATTGGAATCAGTACTCGATGTTGAAACAGCAGTATGTACTGTGAAGTATGATTCAACAAAAATTACTATTGACGATATTAGGAAAGAAATTTCTAAAATCGGTTATGATGCTGATGAGGTGAAAGCAAACAAACGAACTTATAACAAATTGCCAAAGTGCTGTAAGAAACCGGAAGACCGGTAATTTCATTAATTGTTAATGTTCAATTGTTAATTGTTAATGGTATTCTGTTCTGTCAGTTTTTAAAACTGACAGTTATGAAGATTTAATTGCAGAATGAAATTGGTCATTATTATTACTTAAACCCAAATTATTCAATAGAAATAATAAGATTAACATGATGCAAGACTGAAGCCGTCATCGCGAGGAGTGCAACGATGAAGCAATACTTAGTATCAAGGGGATTGCTTCACTACGTTTGCAATGACTGTAGCACAGGTCTCATGAAATTTTTTAAAATATTTCTTTATATATAATGAATAATTTGGATTAAAAAACCTCTTATACCATAGCGACAAAGTCATCAGTGAAAATATCTGCAAACCCTGATTTTGTTTTCCGGATTTGTGCAATTGGAATAACTTATTGATGTAATCATTTATATGGGTTTTCTTCAAAACTCAAACAACATGTTTTTTGGAAGTAAATTATTTCATGGAATCCTTCAAATCTCAGAAGAATTTTTATCTATTATTCTCACTCTATATCAATTCCTTCAATTCATCAATTGTAATACCAACTTTCTTGATGATATTATTTAAAGTTCCTTTTCTGATTTCTTTATGATTTGGAACAACAACTGATATATTTTGTTCTAAATTGTGCATAAATATATGACTGCCTCTCTGATGGTCAACAATAAAGCCAAGTCTTCTTAGGGCACTTATTAATTGCTTTGCAGAAAAAGTCTTACTCATATGGCTACTTCAAGTGCATGTACTTTGTATTGGGGATATGATTTTATTTGGTTTATTTTCTCCAGCCCTTCAAGATAGCAGATTATTGCTTCTCTCGCATTTGATAATGCTTCTTCTTCGGTATCGCCCTGTGTAAAACAGCCGTCTAAGGCAGGGACTGTAACATTGAATCCCCCTTCTTCGGCAGGTTCTAAGATTATATTAAAATTCATAATGTAAACCTTTATATTTATTAAATATTATAATTATCACGTTATTAATTTAAGAATATTTTGAGAATAAATAATATGCTTTTTACTCAGATGGGAATATAAACAAGTTTTTGACTTGAAATCAGATTTACTTTAAAAACCTCTTATGCCAAAGCGACAAAGTCATTAATGAAAAAATTTACATGCCCTGTTTCCAAAAATAAAATTGAAAAGATTGATATTTTAAAAAAATTAAATTTCCTTGGCTGATAATTCTTCAATTTTACCATTTCGGGAAATAATAACTTTTTCGTTTTTAAGTGCTTTTTCGGAAATCATCTTCTTTATAGCTTTTTTGAAACCCTTAAGAATTTTGTTGCGTATATCTTTGTACTCTTTCTCATCCATAATATTTTCTTTCAATTTGTTTGAATTTTTCAATATTCCTCATTTTTGTTCCTATTTTTTTCCCTCCTTCAGCCAGTAATAAGGGAGCTAACTCAGAATTATCAATAAATATCCAATAATCAACTAAATCTCTATATATTTTAAAAAAATTATTAAGCCCTCTGTTATATCTGCGGATTAAAACATCTTTTTTTATACCATGTCCACCTTTTTTTACTCTTCTTGAACCCTTTTAAAAGCTAAATTGTATGAATCAATAAATAGGAATACCAATGTTGTTTTATAATTCAATGGCTTTATTTGTTCAATAAAATTAATTAAATAATGTGATGACAAGGTGGTTTCAATAGCAAAATCAATTTTTTGAGATGATAATTCCTTTATCCTTTGAAAGAGTATTTTCCCTGCTGTTATTTCTACTTTGTTAGGTTGAAAGGGTGATAATCCCTTTGCGATTTCATCAGCGTTTACAAATTCCTTGCATTTCAAATTTTCTGGTAAAAAAGTATTGGATGCGGTTGTTTTTCCAACACCGTTGCATCCTGCTATTATGTATAAATTTGGCATAATATTAATTTTTTATGACAAAGATAAGAATAAATAATTCTATCACAAAAATTATCGGATTAAGTTTCATAATAATTTATCATATAAATCACCGTTCATATAAAAAACCTCTTATGCCATAGCGACAAAGTCATTAATGAAAATATTTGTAAGCCCTGATTTTGCTTGGCTGATTTATGGAGATAGAATAATTTATTGATGTAGTCTTTATTGAATATTTTGTCCTTTACGAAGTAAGAATCCATAACTGTTGAGTATGCAAAATCATACCAATCGTTTCTCAGCCATTCGTTTACAGGAGCCCAAAAGCCCTGCTTTTTGCGGTAAACAATTTCTTGTGGAAGTATTGACTCAACCGCTTTTTTTAATACATTCTTCGTGGCAGTTCTGTTCGGGACTTTAATCTCAGGAGGAATTGACATTGTAAATTCTACGAGCCGATGGTCTAAAAACGGAACCCTTGCTTCAATGCTGTGAGCCATTCCGATTTTGTCAACACGCATCAAAAGAAGCTCTGCCAATCTTTGCTGAAGCTCGACATAAGCAATACGCTGAAGATAGTCAGCATCGCTTTTTAATGATAATGCTTCGTTGTGGAGCATCTCTGCATGCTTTTCTGGAATATCTATGAGATGTTGGTAATTCGATTCAAAGAGTGCTGACTGCTGTGTCGGTGGAAGCATAGAAACACCCGACCAGTAAAGTTGATTGTTGTAGGTTCCACGTCTAAGATACTCGAGAATCAGCATTTGATTTTTAAATGCAAGAGCAGGTTTAGCCAATCCGTATGTAATATTTCTCAAGAACTGAGGCATTGATTGATAATATTTCCACCAGCTTTTGTAGAAATTATAATCCCTGAGCATCCAACTATAACCACAGAACTGCTCGTCACTGCCCTCCCCTACCTGAATAACAATAGTACCTGAATCCCGGGTAAGTTTACTCAAAAACCAAAGAGGCATACAAACAGGGTCTGCATTTGGTTCATCCTCGTGCCATGTTAATTCTTCGAGAATTGGGAAAGTATCATTGTGGTCAATCAGGATTTCATGATGATTTGTATTGTATAATTTCGCAATTTTTCTGGCATAATCAAGCTCGTTGTATTTTTCCAGTTCTTTGAAACCAACCGAAAAAGTATCAACAGGTCTGTCCATCAGCTCAGCCATCAGAGCCACATTTAAACTTGAATCTACTCCCCCGCTAAGAAAAACACCAAAGGGTACATCGCTCATCATTCGGTCTTTTATTGATTGCCTGAGCATCCTAAGAACTTCTGAGTGGATTTCAGTTTCACTTAGCTTCGTATATTCCTGGTTTTGCTGTAAGGATGACCAATATCTTTTGATTTCAATGTTTCCTTGGTTATTAAGTTTTAAATAATGACCTGCCGAAAGTTTATTAATATTTTTAAATAATGATTCGCGGTTTGAAGACATTCCCCAATTAAGATAATTTGGAAGTTCATTAAAATTAAATTCAGGTGATATTGAAGGATGTTGTAATATGGATTTTATTTCAGAACCAAAAACAAATCTTCCATTTTGAATTGTATAATAAAATGGCTTAATCCCGATACGGTCTCTTGCACAGAATAATTCTTTCTTTTCTTCATCCCAAACAGCAAATCCCCACATACCCAACATTTTGTTAACAATATCAGAACCCCATTCATTATATCCAAATAAGATTGTTTCCGTATCTGAGTTTGAGCGGTACTTATAACCTTTCAAGATAAGTTCCTGACGAATAGACTGATGATTATAAATT
>JAZDIP010000069.1:0-386139 GCA_043804925.1 bacterium
AATATTTTAAAAAACATTGAAATTTCTAATTAAAAATTTGATTTTTGTCATTTTCCGATTGACTAATGTTTAACTTTTCCCTAATTATCACCCTGCAAAGACTCGCAAGAGCTATTCCTTTCGAATGTGCAAAGTCTTTAAGGCTTTGCATTTCAAATTTGTCTAAGCTTAATAATATCTTAAACTTACGCTTTTCTTTCATTTCAGTCTCCTTTTAAAAAAGAATTTATTATTTTGAATTATTTATAATTATCTGCAATATACGGAATATTATTTTAAAAACAAAAAAATAATTTATTATATTGGATATATTAAAGAATTATTTATTATTTGGAATATTACAAAATGTTTATTATTTTTGTATTGTTATAAAAATACTGGAGGAAAAATGGAAGATTTGAATATTGTTACAAATGAATTAAATGTAGATAATGATTACCTTAGCCAAGTAAGTGATAGGTTAAAGTCATTTGTAAAAATTTGCTATAAGAACAATTTTGCAAGGTTTTCAAAAGTTTCTGGGATTAAGGAATCAACGTTATCAAGATTAAAAAGCGGAGAGGACACTTCGATTTCTATGCTGTCAAAAGTTGAGAATGCCGGTTTATCTTTGCCTTGGTTAGTAAATTTAAATAATGATATTAAAGATATGTTTGCTAATAATGTAATTGGAAATGCACTTAAAGAACTTATAAATAAAGTAATCTCCATTGAAAATTTTACTATATATGATAAAAAAATTGGGCAAAGAGCTAAATTTTGGATAAATAGAAATTTTGGAAATGTAGAAAACTTAATTGACACAGCAGATTTTTGGAACTATGATAAAAGTAGCTTGAGGAACATTATTAACAAATATGAACTTCCTGATACTCGATTTGTTAATTTTATGAAATTTGTTGGATGCCCTGAAGACTTTTTACTTGATGAAACAGTGTTTAAATCTTCTGAGAGATGGGGAAATCCAATTCCAAAACAAAAAAATAAAATTGCAGTTTTAAACCAAACAGATTCATATGATGGTCATAACGAAGATGAAATACCAAATGATGAACTTGAGCTAAAACCAAAAAGTCCAAAGGAAACTTTTGACGAATTATTAAATCTTGCAGATAAAATGAAATCGCAATTAAATGCTTTGAGGGATGAGTTTTAAAAATTGAGAAATTAATATCAAAAAGTAATAAATGGTGAAAATATGAAATGGAGTGCTCCGGGTTGTAAGGGAACTTTTTATTGTCGAGGGAAGAATAGGATTATTTACTATTACCATGAAAGACTAAGAACATCTTTAAAATTGTTATACAGCAAAAAGAATAAAGAAATAGCAGCAGATATCATAAGACAAAGAGAGCTTTCAGGTATTGTTTCATTGGACCCAGATAAGCCGAGAAATTTGGAAGAAGCCTGGAAATTATTTAAAACCAATTTTAAAGATAGGAAAGCATTTAACACAATCAATAACACCAAACTTGCATTGAATAAATTAATAGGTGAAAATATCGAACTTCAAAACATTAACAAAATTTCCAATGCAATTGAAAAAAATATAGTTAAAACTCAAATTTTACCGAGATCTGTTAACAGTTATCTTGCAAGCTTGAAAGCTTTTTTCAATTGGTTAAAAGAGAAAAAATATATAACTGATAATCCTATCAGAAAAAGTTTTCAAATTAAAATTCCGGATAAAAAAATTGAAACATATACCGATTCCGAGCTTGCTGCAATTTTTGAATATTGGAAAGCTAAAAACTTTGAATTTTATTTATTCATTAGATTTTTATATGAAAGTGCATTTCGCTTGAAAGAGGCATACAATTTAAAATGGAAACAAATTTTAACTGGTAATAAATTTAATAACGTCATCTTTATACCAAAATCAAAATACGGTGACAGGAAGGAAACTTTTCCCATGTCAGATGAAATAAAGAATATTTTCAAAGAAGTGCTATCATATAAAAACAGTCATGACAAAGAGCAAAAGGTTTTTACTTTAACCCATAAACGAAATGTTAGTAAATCCTTTGATCAAACAATGAAGGATTTAGGTATCCCTAAGCATTTACAATATGAGAATGGTAATGGAAGGGCTTTGCACACAATAAGGAAGACAAGAATTACTCATTGGGTGGAAAGACAATTATTATCTGAAGTCGTAGTTGAAAAGTTGAGCAGGGATAATTATTCTACTGTCAGAAAATACTATGCTAATCTCGAAAATCTTGATTTAATGAAGTATATGAAATCCTTCAGCGAATTATCTGAAGGCAGTTAAGAATTTCTTTTTTATTCAGATATAAAGTTATAGTTTTTGTCAGGGATTTTAGATGTTAATTTCATCACTTATTTTAAATTATTTTCAATAATAAACTGTGCTAAATTTGTACACAAGCAAAACCGGAAGAGGCTAATATTGGCTAATTATAACTAATAAGTAAATTGCATTACATTTTGATATATATTGATTTTACAGCATTTACATTAAATATTATTTTGTAAAACAATTTACTGTTAATCAGAGGGTCGGGGGTTCAAGTCCCTCCTCAGGAGCAAAAAAGAAGCAAGAGGTTCAAATTTTTGAACCTCTTTTTGTTTCTGATTCCCTCAAAGAACAATTTTTCTTTACTCCCGGCGGTTTTATGAAAAAATTTCTTAAATTTAACATTCAAAATGAGTTCAATGATGTAAATTGTGTTGGAGAAAACCCTGTGATAACTCTCGATGCGGAAAAATGGGATTGGCGATACCGCTACAGCCCCTTAGGGACAAGGGAGCAAAAGCGGCTTTACTACTCGCCTCATGGTGACAGTTGCGGGTATTTGCATCCATGGACATACTATTTGCTTGGTGCCGGAGGCGAACAGCTTGCCGTTTATCATGGAGTACAAACCGCAGATGCAAGTCCAACGGACAGTGGTCGCAGAGTGCTTATGTATCCTTCGCAATACCTGACAAACGGTGGTGAACTTTCATACAACCTGAACGGAATGAACGGAACGACAAAAGACTTCCAGATTACTGACCATTTGGGTAATGTGAGGACTGTGTTGAGTTTTAATATATCAGACAGCACAATAGCCATGAATAGTTATGATTATAAGCCATTTGGGGATACATTGAATACGACATCAGGTAAAGAGTTGAGATTAGGTTTCATAGGGAGAGAAAGAGATTACGAAAACAACTATTTGAAGAGTGTCGGTTTACCCACAAGGAGATATAAATGGGTTTGTCCGTTTACAAGAACTTTTACATATAAATTTTGGTAGGAGGAAAAATGAAAAAATTAATTATTTTTATTAGCTTTTTGATTTTTACAATTATTGCTTGCAAAGAAATTGACAGAGAAAAATATGAGCTAATAAAAGCTATTGTAGAAAATCCAATAGAATACGAAAGTATTGTAAAAAACAGTAAGTTTTTTAAAAAAGATATAGAAGCTTCATTATTCGGAAGTAAGAGAAAGCAAATGAAATATGTAATTGATTGTTTTGAAAAGTATTTTCATGAGAAACAATTTAATATTTATGACATAGAAGAGAATGCAGTTGGAAGTTATATTCAAGATGTTTCAGGAACATATACACTGACCGATGATGTAACATATTTTCAACTTGTTATTATTACAAATGGAAAAGGAGAATACATGCATTTTAGATTTAGACTTTCTAATGATAGTTTATGGACTTTGGTATGGGTTGATCGTGGTAAAGGAAATAATCCACAATTATAAAATTAAGATGTAACTTCTGTATTTACGAATGGGAATCATCATGAAAAAAATATTTTTAATTATATTATTATTTTGTTTAATATCTTCCTTTAAGATGATTTCAGACAAAAGAATTGATACAATAAAAAAAATAATGATGGCTCCGGATTCATTAGAAAATTATTTACATTTTGATTGTGTTGTAGATCGCCGAGCTAAATCAATAATGGATTATAAAATTGGGATATTGAAAAATAATATTTCTGTTGATTATGAAATTTATAGTGACGAGAACTTTTTTTTAGAATTGCCGGAAATTTACCATGGAAGTGTAATAACTGTTGTAAACAAAAATAAAACCTCGGCTCAAGCATTTATTTTTAATTATAAAGATAGTCTTATTTGGATTAGAGACCAACTCACACATAATCCTGAAGAATTAGCAATAACTTATATAATTCTTGATAATATTATTAAGGAACCGGATTCTTTATTGTTTTACCAAAAATATTTTTATGAAGGGCATAAAGAATCAACTTTAGAAATAATTCAAATTCTAAAAGTAGAATTTCAGGATGGTTATGAGATTATTGAAAATGGATGGTACAGAAATTCGGATTTGGATGTGCAAGCTTGGAATATGATAGAAATAAGAAGTAAAAAATCAGGGAGAGAATTATTAGTGGATTTCAGAAAAGAAAATGACAAGTGGTATATATTTGATTTTAGTGAAAGGGATTATTAAAGAAAAATTTTTTAAAAAACCATGAGTAGTTACGATTATAAACCGTTTGGCGATACGCTTTGGACTTCTGCAGGTAGCGAAAACCGGCTGGATTATATCGGCAGAGACCAGCATTGAGAAATGTTCGCACATATGAGGAAAGAGAAATAAAATCTGAATATTGTGATTATTATTAAATCTCACCCTGCATGAAATCTTATTGATTCGAAAATTGAGTAAGGTACAACTATTTTTCCGAAATTGTCCTCATCATATTCTTTGTTACCGTGAAAGTCGGAGCCACCAGTCTCGAGCAGCCAGTACTGACTTGCTACGGCATGATAAAAATTCTTAAGTGAATCATCATGCATCGGATGGAAAACTTCTATACCATCGAGACCGGATTGAATCATTTCGTAAAGTGCTTCCTGGGACAAAAAGGGTCCGGGATGGGCTAAGCTGGCAACTCCTCCGGCCTGATTGATTAACTTAATTGCATCATGAACGGCAAATGGTCTTTTAGGTACATATGCAGGTTTCCAATCTCCCAAATATTTTTGGAAAGCTTCTTTTACGGATTTGACATGCCCTGCTTCGTACATTGCAGTAGCAATGTGCGGCCTGATAATTGGTGCTTTTCCAGCTATTTCAAGAACTTGTGTTAATTTAACAGGTTTACGAAGTTTTTCGAGCTTTGCCAAAATACTGACAGCACGTGAGTAACGATATTGACGAAATTCCGACAGGTGCTTTTTTAATGCAGGATTATCAATATCAAGTTGATAACCCAAAATATGATATTCAACAGATTCTTCAAAACAGGAAAACTCGACACCCGTTAAATAATCAATATCATATTTTTTACTTAACTCAAAACATTCACTACAACCGTCTGTAGTATCATGGTCGGTAATACTTATGGCAGATAAACCGGCAGACTTTGCCTTTTCAAAAAGCTCTCCGGGAGTTAATATTCCATCGGAATAAACAGTATGGGTATGTAAATCCGCTACTCTTGGTCTAACCATCCAAATATTCCCATAAATTCAAGAATATAATTTTCCAACTCTTTGAGAGGCACTATGTTTCTTTCACCCGTTCTGCGATTTTTTATCTCGACATCGCCTTTTTCAAAATTCTTTTTCCCGACAATGACTTGTAAAGGTATTCCAATTAAATCGGCATCATTGAATTTGATACCTGCAGATTCATCTCGGTCATCAAATAGGACATCTATACCAATTTGCAGTAAATTGTCATATATTTCTTCACAGCCATCTTTCAATTCTTCGGAATTATGAAGGTTTAATCCCAACAAGTGAACATCAAAAGGTGTTATAGGGAATTCCCAAATAATTCCTTTTTCATCATGATTTTGTTCGATATAGCAGGCAAGAATCCTTTCGACACCGATACCATAGCTACCCATAATGATAGGTTTCTCATTGCCTTCAGAGTCGAGGAAATTAGCACCCAAAGCTTCTGAGTACTTTGTTCCCAATTTAAATATATGTCCTAATTCAATTGCTTTCACAATTCTCAGATTTTTTGAACAACTTGGACATGGTTCTCCTGAATTAACAGTCCTCAAATCATACCATTCATCAATTTTGCAATCCCTGTTGAAATCAATATTTTTATAATGGTAACCATCCTTGTTGGCACCGCTAACCAATCCGTTAGCACCTTTCAAAAGATTATCGGCAATTATCCTTATTGGAGTTTTTAGATTAATCGGTCCGATTGAACCATGGTCTGCACCTGTGTATTTAATCAATTCTTCCGAAACTGCAGGTCTGATATTATTAGTACCAAAAACCGATTCAAGTTTGGATTCATTCAATTCGTCATTGCCACGCATAAAAATCAGAACCGGCTCATTGTTAACCATATAAACAACGGATTTTGCACAACGTTCTTCAGGTAAACCGAATTGCTCAATCAAATCATCAATTGTTTTGGCGTTAGGGGTTGGAAATATTTCAACCGGAATATCCTTTTCAATTCTACCAACGGGACTGATGTTTGATGTAGCTATTTCAAGATTCGATGCATATCCACAATCACTGCATACCACACACACATCTTCACCTGCATCGGATTCTACCATAAATTCCTGGGATTGTCTGCCTCCCATAGCACCGCTCGATGCTCCTACGACAAAATATTTAAGATTACAACTGTCGAATATATTGTGATATGCATCATAGTGTTTTTCATAGCTAATGTCAAGCCCCTCATAAGTAGAATCCATTGAATAGGCATCTTTCATAATGAATTGCCTGCCACGTAATACACCCGATTTTGGCCGGGGTTCGTTACGGAATTTTGTTTGAATCTGATACCAAATTTGTGGTAAATCCCTATATGATTTAACATGCTGCCTTGCATGAAAAGTAATAATCTCTTCATGAGTCGGAGCAAGTACTAATCCTTCACGGTTTTTGATATGGAACATAACATCGCCCATTGCTTTCACTCTGTCGGTTTGTTCCCAAATTTCAATTGGATTTAAAGCAGGTAATAAAAATTCCTGCCCCCCGATTTCATCCATCTCTTCTCTCAATATTTCCATAATGTTCTTTAAAACCTTATAACCTAAGGGTAAAAAAGAAAAAATTCCTGCCCCCACCTGCCTGACCAAACCTGCCCTGAGCATTAACTGGTGTGACGGCATTACAGCATCTGATACTACTTCTTTTATTGTCGGTATAAAATATTCGGACTGTCGCATTTATCTCTCAATAATTAATAATAATTTTAATATAAATAACAAAATTACGCATTTTTAAAGTAAAAACATGAAAAGTTTTCCGTTTTCCGCTGTCCGTTGTCCGCTTTTCGTTGCCAATTATCTGTTATCAGTTTTCAATCATATGGAAACAAGCCACCCTGAGCTTGTCGAAGAATGTATTAGTAAAAAATTTATAAAGTTTACTGCTATCAGTATTTAATTGTTATCAAAACTCCTACCTATCAGTCAAGATATCTAACAGTCCATTATTCAATTTTCGATATTCATTATTCACTAAATTGTTATTTCCTGTCCATAATTTTTATCAGCATCTTTTGCATTACATAAATGCTGTCGGTTGAAGTGGATTTTAGCATTTTATCTGTTTCAGTAAGGTGCTGAAAAGCATTCTCGATTTCTTCCGGGCTATATACTTTCAAAACAGCTAAATATTCGGGAACAAACATAGGATTAACACCCAAAGAACCTGCGAGTTTGTACCTGTCGGGATATGTTACGGATTCTTCGATTAATTTGAACAAAGCAGTGAAATAATTAATTAATACTGTCATAATGAGCATTTCTTTCCTGTCTGTGGAAAGCATATTTTCCAGTATTTTAAGAGCCAAAGGCAAATCCCTCTTCCCAACGGCTTTTTGTAGTTCGTAAACATTGTAATCCCTGTTTTCACCAATCAGGAAATTAATATCATCAGCATTTATTTCTTTTCTATCACCAATATATAACAGGATTTTGTCAATTTCACTACTCAAATCCCTTAAATTCGGATTAGTGTAAATCACAAGCATAGATGCTGCTTCAGGGCTTATATTCTTTCCAAAAGATTTTAGTCTTTTCGTTACCCAAGATGGTATTTGATTATCATAAACTTTAGGAAACTCAATCCAATCGTAATTATTCAATAAAATGCTATAAGGAAAACCTGCTCCGGACAATATTTTTTCAGCTTTTGCTTTATTTGTTTTACTTGCCATAGCAGTAGAAAGGCCATTCAACTTCTTTACATTTCCTTTTAAAATCAGAACTGTTGTGTCTTGCGGGCTTTTCAAATAAGATGCTATAGGTGAAGACTGCTCTGTCTTTTTTGATACCCGCCCAACGAAAAACTTATCAAAATTGTTGACAGCAACGACTCTTCTTTTTGAAATAAACGGAAAAATATTACAGCTTGAAATGATGTCATTAAGAGTATCAACCTCTCCATCCTTAATTTCAAATTCGGAATAAGATTTATCTTTTGATAGCAAATATGAAAGCAGCTTTTCATAAGATTCTTCCAATAAAAATTCTTCCTCTCCAAAAAGAAAAATAATTTTGGGATACTTTTTTTCAGAAATTATATTTTCAACTGAAGTCATCATAAAATGCTAAATTGTCCATTGGGCAGAAACACGTTGAGGTGCATCTACCGGAAAACCCAGGAACCTTTGAGCTAGCTCAAAAAATGTCGAAGGTATATCAGTAACATAAAAATTTATATTAGGTTTTACTACAAATTCATCACGTTCTTCAACAAGTTTTTTTTCTTCAGCGAGTAACCTCAAAGCATGAACTGCGGCATGTTCCCCGGAATCTATTAATGTTACTCCCGGTAATAATTCTGTCAATAAAGGGCTTAATAAAGGATAATGAGTACATCCTAAAACAAGAGTATCAATATCTGCATCCTTTAGTGATTTTAAATACTCTTCAGCTATCATTCTTGCGGCAGGATGCATCACCCATCCTTCTTCGACTATTGGGACAAACAGAGGGCAAGCCTGTGTGAACACTTCTAATTTTTCTTCCTTTCCCAAATCCTGAATAGCTCTTGTGTATGCACTGCTATTAATTGTTGCCCTTGTTCCGATTACTCCTATTCTTTTATTTATTGAAGCTCTTATTGCCGCATTAGCTGCAGGATGAATCATGCCGATAACAGGAATGTCAACTGTTTCCCTAACGGTTTCCAAAGCGACAGACGAGGCAGTATTGCATGCAACAACAATCAACTTAACATCCTGTTTCAACAAGAATTCCGAACATTCCTTAGCATAACGTTTTACGGTTTCTTCAGATTTGTTTCCGTAAGGCACTCTCGCTGTATCCCCTAAATAAATATATTTTTCAAATGGTAAAAATCGAATGAATTGTTTCAATACACTCAATCCGCCAATACCGGAATCAAACACACCAATCGGTTTTGAATTTTCCATATATCCCATATAATAATACTTTTCAATAAAATAACAATATTAGAATAATAAAATTAAGCAAATTTTTGAAATTTCTTGGTTCTTATAATATATTCTTCAAATTTAAAGAACATATTCTTTTTAAAATTATTATCAAATTAAAAGGGAGTTTATTAGTTTTGCAGTGAATATTTATGGGAATATATTGAAATAGATAATAATTAAGGGAAAACAAAATGAGTGAGATTAATAAGTTAGGAATAATAACAAGCGGAGGAGATTGCGGGGGATTAAATGCTGTGATAAACGGAGCGGCAAGAATGGCACACCATCTTGGAATTGAGATTTGCTTAATTCCCAATGGATATGCAGGACTTTACAATTTATGGAATTTGACACCCACAAAAATAGATTCAGCACGAGCAGACAGAATCAACTCCGAAGTAGCCGGTTCAGAAGCAGGTCACTCGAGAGTAAAAATCTCAAAAATACAAGACCCTGAAAAATATGACAAAATTAAAGCGGGTTTAAGAAAGCACAGCATTGACGGATTGATAATAGCAGGCGGCGATGATACCGGTTCGGTTGTTGTTGATTTGATAAGCAAGGGCATCAAATGCGTACATGTACCAAAAACAATGGACCTGGATTTACAATCATATTCTGTTGGAGGTGATTCTACAATTAACAGGATATCAAAATTTACTGCTGATTTAAGAACAACCGGTCTGACACATAACCGGGCATTAATTATAGAGGTGTTTGGGAGATATGCAGGGCATACGGCATTTCGCGGAGGCATAGGTGCAGATGCAGATTGTATTTTAATACCGGAAGTTCCTGCCGATTACGAAGTTGTTTACAATCATTTCAAAAAAACTTATATAAACAGATTACTATCCAGCGATGTGAAAGGTTCCACGTACATAATCGTTGCTGCAGAAGGAGTTAAAGATAAAGAAGGACAGTTTTTTATTGACGATTCCGGTGGTGCTGATTCCTTCGGTCATAAAAGATTGACAGGTGTTGGCAAGTACATCAGGGACCATCTCGAGTATTATATGAAAAATGACCCTGAATGGGGACATATTCTCAGACAGGAAGGAATATTTGTGGAAGGTATTTATGAGTTTCCCGAAATAAGGGAAATCAGCTTGGGACATCTCGTAAGGGCAGGGGAGACAAGCAGTTATGATGTTACTTTTGGAAAACAAGCCGGTGGCGGTGCCGTTCTTCTTATTAAAAATGGTATCTCCGGCGTTACTGTCGTCGGTGTCGAAGCTGAAGTAGTAACATATATTCCAACCCAGGAAGCTATAAAACAAAGATACGTGGATATCAATGAAATCGAGTTTTATGAATCTCTCGGTGTTTGCTTTGGCAGGGAACCTGTTGATTACGAACCAAAATTCAAGCAACAAGAAGGCAAAATTCACAGATATATGTAAATCAATTGACAATTAACAATTGACAATTAACAATTAAAGAAAACAGCAGACGGCAGACTGAAAGAATGTGGGATTGTTATTTCATCTTTCTTATTTTTATTGCAATATTATATGCAAACATAGCGAAAGGAGTCCAATAGTCCAATTCGGCAATTACAGAAAATGGTTTTAAAATGATTCTCGAAATCCGTTGAGGCAAAAAGATATTTAAAACCGATTCGAGATTCATCACAATTACTTCAACAAGAAGACCGGAACGAAATATCTTTTCTATGGTATAATTGTCCTTAAATGAACTTGAAGAAAGCATTGATTTAAAATCTTTCAAAGAATAATGCTCATGCTTTTGCTCATGTTCGGGATTAAATTCTTTCGGCATTTTCCCCTCTTTAACCAATCGGACAAATTTATATAATCCTTTGTATAGCCATGGAAAATATTTCTTTAAATTGTATCCATAGTTATATGGGTCCAGAAAACCGAAAAGTCCACGATGAGGAGTTGAAATTATAATAAATCCTCCGGGTTTTAAAATCCTGTACATTTCGTTGAGAGTTTGAATTTTATCTGTGGTATGTTCCAAAACATCGTTAAGAACTATGGCATCAAAAAAAGAACTTTCGAATCCCGTATCTTCCAAAACGGCAACCCTAAATTGAATGTTGCGGTACTTTTCTTTTGCAACGGCTATATGCAAAGGATTTACATCAACAGCAAAAGTAAAATCGCTCTTTTCAGCTAAATATTTTGTGCCATAACCGTATGAACATCCTCCATCAAGAAGATTTTCTATGTCTTCATCGAGCCATTTATAAGATAATTTAATACGGTTCCTCAGTTTTTGCTCAGGAAAATCTTTAAAATTTATTTTTTCAGTATTTAATTCATTCATTGTGTTTAGATTAATATATCTTGCTATGAAATAAAAAAAATTATAATTTGTCATACAAATCGAATGCAAGTTATTCGATTTAGTTAATAATTAAAAGAAAAATTTAAATAAAAAAATGAATTAAGAATGCATATTCTGATAATAATAGTATTTATCGTATTTTTTACGGATGCCTACCAGCTGTTTGAAATTGCCGGATATGGTGTTAATCTTGTAGATTTTGCTTTTTTGGCAGTCATAATTTTATTCTTTAAAAAAATGTTTTGGGATGGCGAGGAACTAAAATTTCATCTTCATCCAGGTCTCCTGTTTATGCTGCTTCTTATATTTTCCGCAATGCTTTCAGGTATAACGCCGTTAATAAAGGGTGATACCGTTCAGATGATTCAGTTTTTAAAGACATCCATTCATTTTATATTTCTGTTGTTATTTACACTGATTTGTGCTACATACAAAATTGAAGCAAAAACATGGACTTCAGCCGCTCAGACATGGCTAATTATATCATTATTAATTAATGGATTTGGAGTGTATCAAATATTTGCACGTGCTTATGATTTGCCTTTGGCTTGGCTACAATTTACGAATGTTAGTTTGACCGGCAGGTTTTCAGATGACATAGAATCCGTAAAGCAATTAAGCTTGCATTACGGAGATTTTTATAGAGCTACTTCGATTTTTTCGGAACCATCGGCTTTGGCATCTTTCAATGTCTTAATTCAGGCATTGATTATTGTTCCTTTTATCCAGAGAACCAAACCTTTCTTTAGGTCAAAGATTCTCTCGATTGTTATATTTGCAGTATCTTTGATTACATTGTTTCTATGTTTTTCAATGACAGGTTTTGTTGGAATGGCAATGATAATTTGCGGAATATTATTATTCCACTGGTCAAAAAGATTAATGCCGTTTTTCTATATTTTAATAGCTTCATTGATTATCATTATAGCGACCGATAGTCTTGTCCAATCAGTTGCAGGCACAAGTGTTGTTGACTTATTTTCAAAAAGATTGAGAGGGATTTTTTCGGAAAAACAAGGTATTGAAGGTGAATCTATTGGGGTGCGTTTGTATTCGGCAAAAGTTGGCTTGGAGATATGGGAACGGCATTGTCTGACAGGTGCCGGAATCGGTTTGACGGCATACAATAACAGAAAAGGAGTTGCATTTGGCGATTTCTCGTTTATAGCCGTAATGGCTGAAATGGGATTATTAGGTCTTATTGCTTTTATTGGAATTTTTATTTCACTATTTATAACATCCGGAAAATATTTACTGATGAGAAAAGCAAGAGATGATTTACCGGAAGACTTAAAAACATGGATAGGACTACTTTTTTTCATAATGTTGCATTTATTTTTAATTAATTTCATAAGTGGAAATAATCTGGTTAGTTTTGTTCTATGGCAAATAATTGCCATTGTATTCAGTAATATTAATTCAGTACAAAAAACAATGGGTAAAAAAGTTGTCGCTATAAAATTCTTAAAAAAACCGTTGAAAATTTCACTAAATCAAGGTATATTACATTATCTGAATTTTCAAAACAAAATAAAATGATTAAATGGGCATGGAAATCAACTGCAAAATATGTTCATCAACCAATACTGAACTCTACAAGAGGAACAGCAAGGAATTTATTTTTTGTAAAAAATGCGGCTTCTTTTTCCTTAAAGACTATCCAAGCGAAAAAACGTATGCTTCAAATTTTGAGCAAGACACAATAATGTCTGCAAAGGAATATTTAAGAGCCGAGCATAGAAGAATATTTAGAATTGCAGGTCAATTGGAATTTTTATCGGAGATTTATCAATACAAACGTCCTCCTGCTTCAATTTTGGATTATGGTTGCGGCAGAGGTTACTTTCTGGATGAAGCCAGAAGACATGGTTATACTGTAGCAGGTATCGAAATTTCACTTTCGGCAATATATTATTGCGGTAATGTTGGTATTCCTGTTTATAAAAAATTGAATGAAGTTAAAACAAAATTTGATGTAATAGTAATGTATAATTCATTAGTTAAAACTCCCAATCCAATGGAAGCAATGCTCCCGGTCAAGGAAAAAATGAACGAAAATGGATTGCTTTTTATTAAAGTTCCTTACACCCGCTCTAAATACTGGAAGTTATTCCAAACTGCAGATTATCAGTTTTTCAAGCAAGTCTATTTACAGCATTTTACGATTAAATCAATGAAACTTTTATTGGAAAAATCCGGATTTGAAATTTTAGAAATAAAAAAAACCAGATCAAGAAAAAAATATAATCGCAGAATGTTAAATTTAGCTACGAAGATATTCAACGAATACTATAATTTAAAAATTCCATTTACTGAAAAACTTAAAAGAATGTTTTTTGACACATTTAAAAAAGAAATTTCTGTTGTTGCAAGATTGAAATAGATTTTATTTCACTTTATAAACAAACTTACACAAATAATTTGTCTTAAGTATTATCTCTAATTATTTAAAATACAATGAATTACTTATCTCAACCTGACAATCCTAAATCCGACGGCACTGCTTTGCATATCGGGAGAATCTATCCATCCGCGCATAGAAGAACGACATTTATCGGCTCCTTGATGCCATGAACCTCCACGGGCAACTTTCCATGTCCCAGATGAAGGTCCTGTAGGGTCAGTTTGAGAGCCACTGCTATAAGAACCTATCCAATCCCAGCAAAGCTCGGATAAGTTTCCCAACATATCGTATAATCCAAATGAATTTGGAGTTTTTTGTCCTACGGGATGCGAGACTTCACCTGAATTGGCACTATACCATCCGGCACTTGCAAGATTGGATTCCGAGCTTCCATTATAAAAATCAGATGTTGTTCCTGCTTTGCAGGCATATTCCCATTCTGCTTCCGTAGGTAATCTCCAACCATTAGCGCTCCAGTTACATGAATTACCCGAATAGCATTTTTCCAATCCCTCTCTTTCCGATAAGGCATTGCAAAATTCCACAGCCATATACCATGAAACTCTGTCAACAGGAAGATTGTCTCCTTTGTTTTGACTGGGATTATTTCCCATAACAGATTCATATAAATCCTGTTGAACTTCGTATATGCTCATATAAAAGCTATTTCTTAAAGTTACCGGATGAACAGTTTCCGGCTGATAAATACTGCTGGGCCATGTCCCGGTATTACCCATCTGAAAGTTACCTGAAGGAATAAGAACGGTTTCGATTGATGCTACAATAGTATAGGGTACTTCGTTGCTTTTCATCGAGTTTACAGTTACTGACAAATTGCCTGATACGGCTCCAATAGGTACAGTACATCTTATTTGTGTGTTACTCCAGTAATCGTAGGATATTGCTTCAACAGTTTTGAAATAAACAATACTCTCATCTTGAGAACTGCCAAAACCTGAACCATTGATTGTAACTTCAGAGCCGATAGAGAAAGATTCAGGATTGATATTTGTTATTGTTGGAACTTCAATAACAGTGAAATCTACCTCGTTGCTTATTACGGATTTATTTCTAATAAAAACCAGTCCGGTAACAGCTTCTTCAGGAACTTTTACTTCTATTTCCGTGTCAGTCCATGAAGTATAATCTATTGCTTTTATATTATTGAAATAAACAGTTCCCGAACCTTGCTCTGAACCAAAACCGGTTCCTGTTAGGGTAATAAAATCTCCCACTTTTCCTGATGTAGGATTAATTTCAGAAATCTGAGGAATAACTTTAAAACCTTTTAAATTACTTCTAATCCCATTAACTAAAACCGACAATAAACCTGTTTGAGCTACGGCAGGTACTTCAACAATGATTTCACTATCATTCCAACCCGAATAACTTGTTGCTTCTGCTCCTGTGAATGAAACAGAACTTTCACCTTGAGTATCTCCAAAATTGCTGCCGGTAACAGTTATATCTTCACCAATGATTGCGGATGTAGGGTCTATTTCATCTATTACAGGAGTCGGCTGTGAGGGAACAGAAAAGACAATGCTGTCAATATCAAATAATAAATAGCTTTGTGGGGCAGAACCACTCGCATAAACCAATAAATTCCTGATAATGTTATTAACGCTTTCAAATTTTATTGAATCAATTGTCGAAGTATTTATAGGTATTGGAGTTGGCGAATCCAACTGATAAATCTTCATAATATATCCGATTTGACTTTTAATTAAGTTGATATTGTCAATCTCTTCGATATTATAAGTTTTTATACTGTTATCATTGAAATAGAATTTCACTGTTTCATTTTCAGCAAATAGTACTCCTTTTAAGAGGAAAACAACTAATAGAAGTATAATATTTTTCATTTTAACACCTTTCAATTTTTATACTTTATAAACTTTCTACTTTATGAACTTTACAAACTTTCTACTTAATTAATCTTTTACACATCGAACAGAAAATTAATAAAATACTGATTTTTCAATGTTCAAAAGTGAAAGTAAAGAAGTTTTTAATGAAATTAAATCATTGTTAGTAAGTTTACCTAATTTTTTTAAAACAAGATTTTGTTCAATAGTAGCTATAGCCGGTTTAATAGTAGATTGCTTGAGAAGTCCGGCAGATTGACTATCATTAATACTACATTCACCGATGCCTAAAACATTTTGCTGCTGACTTGTTATGGCAATTATTACAATGTCTGAAGTTAACATATTATATTGCAAAGAACTAATAACAACAGCAGGCCGTTTTTTTGTAGTAAGTAAGTTACTAAACGGAAAAGGGACAAGAACTACATCGCCGTTTTCAAAGTGTGTCATAAATTGAATCCTCTTCATTATCCCAAATTTTCGAGAAGGAAGCTTCCGATAATGTCCGGACTTGTCTTATTAATTCTGTCTTTTTCAATTTATTTTCCAGAAACATTATGTAATCCATAATATCGGGTGCAAAGCTATCAGGTAATTTTTCAATTTCCTGATAAAGCAATTCTTTTACTGACATATCAATTCCCTCCAGTCTTTGTAAAAATAAATAAACGAATATTTGTTGTTTTTCATTTATCTATCAATCTTCATATTAAAAAAACTTTCTACTTTATGAACTTTCTACTGAATTAATCTTTGACACAACGAATCGAAAACCAGTAATTATTTAAATCGTAATTGCAATTAATAATGATATTTACACGAAACGATAATTATTTCATTTTCTTTAACTTGATATACAAGTCTATGTTCATCATTGATTCTGCGGGACCAAAACCCTTTTAAATTCTTTTTCAATAGTTCAGGTTTTCCAATTCCATCAAATGGATTTCTGGCTGTTTCATTTATAATTCTAACAATTCTTTCAAAAACATTCGGATTTTCTTTTGCCCAAGTATTGTAATCATTAAAAGCTTCTTTGTGAAAAGAGATGGTTCTCATTTAAAAATATCCTGATTTGGAGTAATTATATTTTTATTATTTTGAACATCTGAAATTCTACTAAGTAAAACTGCCTTGTTTTTAGGGGAACGAAGCAAATACTCGGTTTCATCAATATTGTAAACAGCTATTTCAATCTCTTTATCTTTATAAGTAGCTTTGAGGATATCAACAAATTCCGCTGTTAAATCATTTGTATTTAACTGATAAGTTGTGTACATATTAAATCCTTTTAATGTTATTCTAAAATTTTATAGAATATTAATAATTAAAAATATTGTAATCACCCGTATTCAATTACCGTAAGTAAACAATTCTCCCGAAATAATGCGTCCTGTTAATTTCACAGATATTATAAAATTCCATTTTTCCAATTTATCAAATGGACATATTGAAAACTAATCTTTGAAACAACGAATAGAATAATCCTCTAAAGCTTGCTTTGCAAGTTGTTGACCTAATAGTGCAAATTGTTGAATAGTTTCCATAAAATTTTTGCTCAATCCTTGACACAACGAACGGAAAATCCCATCACTTTTTCCATATAATCACCTTGAATACTGGTTTTATCATTGATTATTGACCAATAATTAAGACCCATATCATACCATTCGGTGGATGACCACCAACAGCCCAGAACTCCAATAAAAATGTATGACCCATCTATGTCACGAGCTGCACCCGGACGTGCTGAAAACCCACTTTCATTGGTAGCACCTATATTTGGATGTTGCCAAAGGAATTCCCCTGTTTCCTTCATTTTGCCACCGGCAACTTCTTCACCACCCAAGTAATTTATAAGTGTAGTCCATTCTGCCTCAGTTGGTATATGCCAACCAACCGGAGCTAAGCCACGTGGATCAGTTATGGCATACCCATTGTATAGTTTACCATATAATGTATTTAAATATGGATTATTATGATAATAACACCATGCTCCTGTTTTTAGGTTTATCCATGCTGATGAGTCTGTAACTTGTTGTATTGTATCTCCATTTCGATAATGGTCAACATCCAGATTTTTTGACATCCAAACCTGTTCGCCAATTGTTATGGGTAAGTTTTCATCATTTTTAAATATAACACTGTCAATTTTGCTTAGTGTAATTGAATTTGGGTATCCAAATATACTAATTTCTAATTTCAAATTATTTTTACTATCAGTTTTAAATTTTATATTTTTTATAAACTCATACGGAAAATATGCTATTTTATCCTTTTCAAAATAAACATACAAAACATTATTAGTTTCACTCTCTTTTACCAATATATCCTCAATATCCGAGATATTATATTCCCTGAAACTCCCATCACTCAAATAAAATTTAATAATCGGCTCTTGCTGTGCAAAAAGAGATATTGCAAAAAAGAACAGCGACAAAAATAATATTGTCTCTTTCATATTTTTTGTCCTTCCTATTTAACTAAAATCATTTTCTTTGCCTGTACCTCTGTCCCAAATCGTACTTCGTAATAATAAACTCCACTCTGAACGCGGTTATTGTTAAAGTCCAGACAGTTCCATGGTAAAGAATTCTTACCTGTCTGGCAATGTACACAATTCAAAGTTTGAATTTGTTTGCCGGAATTATCATAGATAATTATTTCTACATTCCCCGTTTGTGCAATTTCAAATTCAAGAGATGTTTGTTCTGAGAACGGATTTGGGTAATTGCCCTCAACACTGAGATTGGAAGTACCTGTTGGTTCATCTTTCACTGATAAGATATTCTCAAATTGAATTTTTTGAATTTGAGAAATTGTGATTGTATCGGTTTGTCCGCTTTTCAATTTGATTAGCAAAGCATCGCTCTGAGCCATGGCATTAATGCTTAAAGCTATGATAAAAGCCAAGAAAGTAATGAAAAGTTTCATAAGAGCACCTCATAAAAAATTTATATATAATAGACTTTTTGCAATATTAATATTATATAAAGACACATGAACATCAAAAACGTCTCGAAATTTACTAAAATAATTATTATTTCCAAAATTATTTGTCAGTTTATTTGCGAACTGTTATTTTGCTTAGTTAAATTAGTTTGAATTGATAATAATCTTAATATTTTGGCAGTAAACGGGGAAAATAAAGAAAGCAGACAGCAGACGGCAGACAGCAGACGGGAAGTTGGGAAAAAGGAGAATGGAGAAGGGAAAAGGGAGGAATTCTTAACACCATTTGGAAATAACGGTGATGAGGAGCTTGCCGAGATTACCGTTCGGGGTGCAAGGGAACATAACCTTAAGGGTGTTGACCTGAAAATTCCGAGGGATAAACTTGTGGTTTTTACGGGTATTTCCGGCTCCGGCAAGTCGTCATTGGCATTTGATACCTTATATGCAGAAGGTCAGAGAAGATATGTTGAATGTTTATCTGCTTATGCACGCCAATTTTTAGGTATGATGAAAAAACCTGACGTGGACAGCATAGAAGGGCTTTCGCCGGCAATCAGTATCGAACAAAAGTCTATTAGTCACAATCCCCGTTCAACTGTCGGGACAGTTACTGAAATTTACGATTATCTTAGATTATTATATGCAAAAATTGGTATTCAGTACTGCGTTGATTGCAATATTCCCGTCCAGAAAAAATCAAGCGAACAAATCGTTGATGATATAATGGCGAATTTCGATAAAGTTAAAATTCAAATTCTTTCTCCAATAGTCAAAGGAAGAAAGGGACATTATAAAGAACTTTTTGAACGCTTGCAAAAACAAGGTTTCACAAAGGTTCGGGTAGATGGGGAAATTAGGGAAATCAGAGACGGCATGCAGTTAGACCGTTACAAAATCCATAATATTGAATTAATAGTTGACCGATGTATTCCGGAAAAAGGTCAGGAACACAGAATTACTGAATCGGTTGAATTGGCATTAAAAGCCGGTGAAGAAGCAATGATGATTCTTTATTCAGTTGACAGTCGACAGTCAACAGTTGACAGTAATCAATTAACAATTCACAATTCACAATTAACAATTCATTCGGAGAAGGGAGAAGGGAAAAGGGAAAAGGGAGAAGGGATTTGGTTGGAAAAGTTGTATAGTACGCAATATACATGTCCTTCTTGTAATAAGGCATACCATGAACCTGCACCGAATATGTTTTCATATAATTCGCCTTATGGTGCTTGTCCGAATTGCCAGGGATTAGGTGAAATTAAAGATTTTGATAAGCAATTGGTAATTCAGGACAGGTCAATGTCAATATCCAATGGTGGAATACTTGTAATGGGTAAACAAAGGGAAAATTGGCTTTGGTCGCAAATTGAATCTTTTGCTTTGGACAATGACATTGATTTGGAAGCACCAATTAGTTCTTTACCAGAAGAGAAAATTAACCGTCTATTATTCGGAAGTGAAGATGAAACTGTAAAAGTCAAATATAAATTTGCATCCGGTAAAACTACATATTACCATAAATTTATAGGACTTCTGCCAAGTTTATTACATCATTATGAAAATACTTCATCGGGAACCATTAGGAAAAACTACGAGAATTTCATGACCGGCCAACCCTGCCCGGTTTGCAATGGTGGAAGACTTAAATTAGAAAATTTAAAAATTTTGATACAGGATTACTCAATCAAAGATATAGTTAAATCGGATATAAATCAATCGGTTGAATTATTTCAGTTGATAAAGAATAATCTCTCCGAAAGAGAAGAAAAAATAGCGTCTATTATTATTTCTGAAATAATATCGAGATTGAGTTTCCTGAAAGAGGTTGGTTTGTCCTATTTAACTTTGGACAGACCTGTAAATTCTCTTTCAGGCGGTGAATCTCAAAGAATCCGGCTTGCTTCGCAAATTGGTTCAGAACTCGTTGGAATATTATATGTTCTCGATGAACCAAGTATCGGGCTGCATCAGCATGATAACAACAAACTCATCAACTCACTGAAAAGATTAAGGGATATTGGCAATACCGTAATAGTTGTTGAGCATGATAAGGCAATGATAGAGCAATCCGATTTTGTTGTTGATATTGGTCCCGGTGCAGGTGTGCATGGTGGAGAAATAATACTGACCAAAACACCTGATGAAATAAAGAAAATGACTAATGGTGAATCTGAACGTTCTTTAACTGCAAAATATCTGAAGAATGAAAAGAAAATACCATTACCGGTAACCAGACGACAAGGCAATGGAGCAAGATTGAAATTAATCGGTGCGAAAGGAAATAATCTTCAGAATCTTTCAATAAATTTCCCACTGGGAGTTTCGATTTGTGTAACAGGAATGAGCGGTTCGGGAAAATCTTCTTTGATAAATGACACGCTCTACCCCATTTTGGCAAGGCATTTTTACCGCTCTGTTCTTGTTCCGCTTGAGCATGAAGGAATCGAAGGACTAAATTACATTGACAAGGTAATCGAAATAGACCAAAGCCCTATAGGGAGAACGCCACGTTCAAATCCTGCAACATACACAGGTTTATTTACCATAATTAGAGACTTCTTTGCATTACTACCCGAAGCAAAAATCAGGGGATATAAGGCAGGACGATTCTCATTCAATGTTCCCGGAGGCAGATGCGAAGAATGTGAAGGCGGGGGTATTAAAAAAATAGAAATGAATTTCCTGCCTGATGTATATGTAACCTGTGATGTTTGCAATGGAAAACGGTATAACAGGGAAACACGAGAAGTAAAATACAAGGGCAAATCAATCGCCGATGTACTCGATATGACAGTTGTCGAAGCTCTTGATTTCTTCAGTGAAATTCCGAAAATAAAACGCAAACTCTCTACTTTAAATGAAGTCGGTTTGGGATATATCACTTTAGGACAGCAGGCACCAACACTTTCCGGTGGTGAAGCACAAAGAGTGAAATTAGCTACAGAACTTTCGAAAATCAGTACAGGAAAAACCTTATATTTACTTGATGAACCAACAACAGGTCTGCATTTTGAAGATATCCGCATTCTCTTGAAGTTGCTGAACAAATTAGTTGATAGAGGAAATACAGTTATTATCATAGAACATAATCTCGAAGTGATTAAATGTGCAGATTGGATTATTGACTTAGGACCCGAAGGTGGTTCAAAAGGCGGACTGCTTGTTGCTGAAGGCACTCCCGAAGATATTTGCAAGGTCGAAAGCAGCTATACGGGGCAATACCTGAAGAAGGAAATTAAAACCAGTTAATAAAGTTTATAAAGTAGAAAGTTTTAAAGTTTCAAAGTTTCAAAGTTGAAAGTTTGTAAAGAAGCCGTTATCCTTGTTATTGGAAATGAATAAAAATTAATTTGTTTTTTTAAAATATTTATATTTTGTAGCAATGTGGTTATTTGTCTGTTGTGTTTTTTTTTAATTTGCAAACAGCAAACAGCAAAAGGATTTTGTTTTTTTGAAAATTGATAATTGGTATTTTTAATATAAATAAGGATTATTTTTTTCTTTGTTGCCTTTAGGTTCTTTTAAAGTTTTATCATAAAAATATTTCACAAAAAATTTAACCGATGAAAATTGGTGCAAGGAGATTTTTTTGCCTGTGAGGGCAACAAAGAAATTCTCTGTCGCCATTAAGGAATTGCTATGTGATAGCTTTTCGGACAAGAAGCTACCATATAGTAAGGAAAGAATGGTTGTCCCGGCAGAGATTTTAATTTAATTTATTATTTACTAATTATTGAAAGGAGTTTTAAAATGAAGAAGATTATTTTTTTTATATTGTTCTTATTATCACAAATTTATTTATTTTCTGAAACTACTGATTATAGATCTCTACAAATAGATGGATGCACTGCAACTGGATATACGAATATACTATCCTTTGAGTGGATATCTGATGATACAGTTAAAGTTCAAAAGTCAGGAGGCATAAGCACAGGTAATGATAAATTTTGTTCTTATGCTCTCTCCGGGGTAACAGTAAATAAAAATGATACTGGATGGACAATTAGTGGTGGAGATGATATTTGGATGATACCATTTGAAGGTAATTTGGTAGCAACACAGTGTACCGAACAAGTCGATTTAGATTGTAAATGCTGTGGAGGAACTGGAAATTGCCATGCTGAAGACGAGCTTATAGATGATGGAAGTTTAATTTTATACTGTTCACAAAGTTCATGTACCGGTTCTTGCCCTACGGTAATAATTATACTTCCACCTCTTGATGAAATAAGGGCGGTGTGGTTTTTGTAAAGGCTGCTGCTGTAATAATCGATTAAATTTCTTTTGTTGCAGTGAAATAATTATTTCACTGCAACAATTTATAATTAATAATAGAAAAGAGATTAAATTATGCAATTATTGTTAAAAATTATCGTATTACTGATATTACCTACTTTAAATATTAATTCTGAAGAAATAACACCTAAAAGTATAATAAATCAAGTTATTGAAGTTTACAACCAAATAAACTCATTTTCATGCATTATTGAGTATAGTGAAAAGAGCTATTCATCTGATGATACAATAAGAACTAATGCTATTTGTAATATTCTAAAAATAAAAAAAGATTTTCTTAATTATCAATTAATTTGGTATTCAACAGATAAAGACAGGGAAATAATAAGCTTAAAAGATAAATCTTATAAAATTATCCATAGTACAAAAACTATTTTTGAATACCTTGGAAAACAACATCAGGAAAATGTGATTAGGGGAGATGTTTTGGAAAGAAACTTTTTAAATCCAGAAGGTGTGTTAATAACCCTAAACACAAATTCAATAAAATATTCTATAGAATCAATTAATGAAGATAGTATCTCATATTGGAATATAAGGTTTATAATGCCTAATCAATGGGGAAGGAGCGATATACAAAAAAACTTCTGGATCGATAAAAAGACAAATTATATGAACAAAATTGAAACAATCCTAAAATATCAAGGGAATTATCAATATAAAAAATGGATTATGAAAAATTTAATAACAACAAATTTAGATTCGAATATTATTTTATATAGAATTGATAGTTTGTTAAAAAAATATACATTATTAAATGTCGATAGTCTTTTTGTCAAATCAAAGCAAGAAAACCCTCTTCTAAACAATGCTACTAAAGCTCCTTTGATTTCAGGATATTTTTATCAAAAAAAACAAATAGTTAATTTGAATAATTTTGAAGGGAAAACAATTTTGCTTGATTTTTGGTATATGTCATGTTCCCCTTGTGTAAAAGCCATACCTGAAATAAACAAATTATATAATAAATACAAGAAAAAAGGTTTAATAGCTATTGGGATTAACAGCAATGATGATTATCATAATAAGAAACGTCTACAAAAATTTGTTGAATATAATAAAATTAATTATCCATTACTTTTTGTTGAAAAATCAGTTGACAGTGTATATCATATACATGCTTATCCGACACTTTACCTTATAGACAAAACTGGTAAAATAGTATATACTCAAGAAGGGTATAAACTAAATAAAGACAATAAACCAAATACAGATTCTTTAGAATATTATATTAAGAAAAGTCTAAAATTAAAATGATTTATCAAAAAATTTTTTAAATAAATTTTCTTTTTCTTAACAACATATGAAAAATTTTATTATTCATATACTAATTCTATTATTTGCTTTAGGTTGTTTTCCTACAATTCTTGTTGCTCAAAAGTTCACTTTCCACCCATACGACTTTCGTGTCTCCATGGCTGTTTCACAGTCAGCAGTGAATGATTGGAAGCAAGGTGAGGTTGTGGCTTTTGAAGGTAATTCTGCCTGGGATTTCCGCAAAAATGTTAGCTTAGATTTTTCGGAAAACTTAAAGAACGACAGCTTGATTTTCCGTTTCCGGTTTTATTTTGCTTCGGGTATGCTTTACAAAAGCGACAAGAAAAACAAAAACGAATTTTGGCTGCCTACGGATAATATTTTTGGTAGCGAAGGTGTTTTGGTCTATCCTTTGGGCTGGAAGCTCGACCCTTTCTTTTCAGTTTCATTCTTCTCCCAAATTGTTCCTTCTTTCGTTGTCGTTAAAGGTGAACAACAAATGACTGCTAAATGCTGGGACCCTGTTACTTCACAGCAGACCTGGGGTTTTGAGTACTCACTAACCGAAACAACAAAGCTAATAACATCCAGATTCGGAATTTCACTAAAACAAATCCGTGCTTACGACCATACACAAATGACAGACGACAGAAAGACACTTGACATCAAGGAAAGATACAAGCCGGAATCGGGAATACAAGGGAAATCCGAAGCAAAGATGAAATTGACTCAAACCTGCGATTACAGAGGAATTCTCGATGCTTTCACTACATTTGAGGATATGACTAAATGGGTTGTAACATTCCAAAACGAATTTAAAATATCACTCTGGAGTTATCTGGCTATATTAGTCAAGTTCGACCTGGCTTATGACGAGAGGCAATCCTTCCAAACGCAGTATAACCAAAGTTTGCGTTTCGGAATTGTTGTTGATAGGAATAAATAATTCAGTAGAAAGTTTATAAAGTTCATAAAGTTTGAAAGATTAATAAGTATCCAATATCATTTTCTATATACTATCTTCTATCTTCTATTTTCTATCTTCTAAAGCCGCGGAAAAGGTGGGATTCGAACCCACGGTACCTTGCGGTACACACGCTTTCCAGGCGTGCCAGTTAAACCACTCCTGCACCTTTCCAAGTGTACAAAAATACTGATTTTTTTTGGAATAGACATAAATTAGTGCTAATTAGTAAGTACCTTTGTAAATTTCAATTTTTTTTGTCTGTACTTCGCCATTTATTTCGAATATGCTAAAATACACGCCTGATGAATATTTATTAGCATCAAATACAAACGAATAATGTCCCGTTTCCTGATGTTTATCCGATAGAACCTCTAATTTATTTACTAATAAATCAAAAATTGAAATTTTTACATTAGCCGGCTCAAGCAATTCATAATCGAGTTGAATGGTAAGCAGAGCCGGATTAGGATATGGTTCCGAAATTAAGAACTTTGATTTTTCCTGTTCACAATCCGTATGAACGATGTGTACAATCATCGTATCATTTGTAGTGTACTGCCCCCAATAATCGAAAGCACTCGAAATAATTTCCAAACTTCCATGATAGCTTCTTGGTGTTAAGGTTATTTCAGGTCTATATACCGTAACCCAATCTTCAGGACCTTTATCATTAATAAATCTATATTTAAAATCCATATCATAAGAAGCATGTCTTTTATAATTAGATTTTAATTTCCATGTGTAAGATAAGCAGGAGGAGACAGTATCGGGTCCATCAATATAGACAATTCCCGGCTCTTTGGAAAGTGCTTCGGGAAATGTAGGAGTACCGGTAGTATTTATTCGGTTTATGCCTTTAGCCCTTAAAGAATCAATATCATCTTTAATATCATCGAAACTTAGATTTGTTTCCGGTGAATAATAGAACCAGTCAACATCAAGCTTGGAACTGCTTTTTGCAATATTAGAATTAGCACCCATGTGAACACTAAAAATCGTTGTTAAGGCATATTCAGGAAAATAATTGTTAATTGTATAAGTTTCGCCCCATTTATGCGGTTCAGTCGAATTAGCTCCCCATACTTTTGCACCGGAACCAGCCAAGCTATCACAAATCATAGATAATTTTAAAGTTTGAGTATTACTATCCAAATTAAAAAGGCAAATATACCACTGACCTACCAAAATGTTTGAACCTTTATAATAACCATAACAATTTGAAAAACCCTCAAAATTTATACCATCATTGCAGATACAATCCATTTGTGTACAAATTGGATTTTTCCCGTCTTTGTTGTTACATCCTGCTTGAACAGTTGGAAAATCTTCAGCAATAAAATAGTTGTTAAATTCAAAATCCATTTCAGACCAATAGTGAATTCTTTCGCTTTCCCGGTAAAAATCGAAACTCACAGGAGAACTCAACCAAAATGCCTGAATAAATTTTGTGTCAAATTGAATTTTATTAAATCTCACTTTAGCTGAATAAGTACCTTCAGTAAAGTAATAACCCGAGACAATTAACGGAACACGGGTTTTATTCGAAAAACCTTTTTTAATACTCAATGAAAATCCATAATCTTCTATGTTTATTGTTGCATTTTCTCCGAAAGTATGGTTATCTCTGTTGAACCTACGCCAAGCAGGAGTGTTCACCACACCATTTTCTGTTAACCATGGATTTCTTCCAAATATGGAACCTGAGGAATCACCTTCAATAGGATATTCAATTGAATTGTAATTAAAATCATCAAATAATATATGACGATTTATCGGTATCTGTGCAAAAGAAGCATAAAAACATAATAAAAAGACCGGAATAATTATTCTGCAATAACAAATTAGTGCTTTATTTATTCCGGTCTTTAACATTAAATACCAATTATTAATTTTTCTTATTCACTAATGACTGCCGACTAACGACTGACGACTGCTAACTAACGGTTACATCGCATCAATAATAGCATTGTAAGTCGGGCTTGGACGCATTACCTTATTAACTTTTTCATCGTCAGGCATATAATAGCCACCAATATCAGCCGGTTTACCCTGAGCATCAATCATTTCCTTTGTTATCTTTGCCTCGTTTTCTGTTAGCAGTTTTGCAATTTTTTCAAAACGATTTTTTAGCTCCATATCATCATTTTGTGCCGCTAAAGTCTGTGCCCAATACATTGACAGATAGAATGAACTTCCCCGGTTGTCAATTTCATTAACCTTTCTCGAAGGATACCTTGCATTTTCTAGATATTTCCACACTGCATCATCAAGAGTCTTCGCGAGTAAAGTAGCTTTCTTATCCCCTGTCTTTTCTGCTATCATTTCTAAAGAAGGCACTAATGCACAGTATTCACCAAGAGAGTCCCAACGAATGTGTCCTTCTTTTAATAGTTGTTGAACATGCTTTGGAGCAGAGCCACCTGCACCTGTTTCAAACAAGCCACCGCCATTCAGCAATGGGACTATTGACAACATTCTTGCACTTGTTCCCAATTCAAGAATCGGGAATAAATCTGTAAGATAATCCCTAAGAACATTTCCTGTAATAGAAATGGTATCCTCTCCCCTGCGCACTCTTTCTAATGTGAACCTCATTGCGTCAATTGGTTTCATAATGCGAATATCCAAACCTGTTGTATCGTGGTTCTTTAAATACATATTAATCTTTTTGATTATTTCCCTGTCATGTGCCCTTCCTTCGTCATGCCAGAAAATAGCAGGAGAACCGCTTGCTTTTGCTCTGTTGACTGCAAGTTTAACCCAATCTTTAATAGGTGCATCCTTAACCTGGCACATCCTGAATATATCACCCTTTTCAACTTTTTGTTCTAAAAGAGTTTTACCTGAATCATCAACAACCCGTATTGTACCGTTTGCTTCTGCTTCGAATGTTTTATCATGTGAACCATATTCCTCAGCTTTTTGAGCCATCAAGCCGACATTTGCAACATTTCCCATAGTTGCAGGGTTGAACTGTCCATTCTTCTTTGCATCCTCAAGGATTACTTTGTACATGGTCGAATAGCATCTGTCCGGAACCATGGCAATACAATCCTGAAGCTGGTCATCCTTGTTCCACATTTTACCACCGTCGCGAACAACATTCGGCATTGATGCATCAACGATGATATTGTTAGGTACATGAAGATTTGTAATCCCGTATCTTGAATCAACCATAGCCAATGGCGGTTGTTTTGCATATACTGCATCAATATCAGCCAATATTTCTGCTTTCTTTTCTGCAGGTAACCTGTCGAGTCTGTCAAGAACATCCTGTAAACCGTTATTTAAATTAGCTCCGATTTCTTTTAGAACATCTGCATGCTTGTCGAGTGCTTCTTTGTAATATACCGAAACGGCATGACCGAACATAATCGGGTCGGATATTTTCATCATAGTCGCCTTCAAGTGTAATGACAGCAAAACACCGTCCTTTCTTGCTTCTTCAATTTGCTCTGCATAGAATTTTCTTAAAGCTTTTACATTCATTTTTGTTGTATCAATAACTTCAGCTTCGAGCAATGCGAGCTTTTCTTTCAGGACTTTTTGAGTTCCGTCTTCCCCGACAAACTCAATCTTAACATTGCAGGCTTTATCCATTGTCATGGCATTTTCATTACCGTAAAAATCGTTAGCTGTCATGTGAGTTACTCTTGCTTTTGAGCCGGATTCGGGCCATGGTTTCATCATTTTATGAGGAAACTTTTGTGCAAATTTCTTTACTGAAGCGGCAGGTCTGCGGTCTGAGTTGCCCTCACGCAAAACAGGATTGACAGCCGAACCGAGTACTTTCGCAAATCTTTGCTGCAACTTTTTTTCCTCGTCATTTTTTGGTTCTTCGGGATAATCAGGAATTTTATACCCTTTTTCCTGCAACTCTTTAATCGCTGCCTGTAATTGCGGTATTGTAGCACTGATATTAGGTAATTTGATAATATTAGCTTCGGGTGTTTTTGCTAAATTTCCAAGTTCAGTCAGGTAATCGGGAACTTTTTGTTCTTCGGTTAAGTTGTCAGGAAAGTTTGCGATGATTCTTCCTGTAAGTGAGATATCTTTTGTTACAACATCAATACCTGTCCCCTTTGTATATGCCTGAATAACAGGTAAAAGTGCATAAGTTGCCATTGCAGGAGCTTCATCAATTTTTGTCCAAATAATAGTTGCCATTTTTTAAATCCTTAAATTTTAATAAACAATCGTCTTTTTTTCATTAAATTTCATTAATATAATTATTAACATTAGAACAATTAGTAAATTACAATTCTCTTACGATTAATAAAAACTCAATCCATGTTTTTATGGATAATAATTTTCGATTTTCCAAAATTAATAGTAGGATTTTACAGAAAATTTTCGATAAATGCAAAATAATTGGAAGCTTAGTATAGAGAATGTTGCCGGTTAGTAAAAAATGTTTATCAATCCCGCCAATTTTTACTTATCCCAGTATTTTATTTTATTCGTCAAAATGATGTTTGTGTTTTTTGGGTACATTTTATTTCTATTTACCTTGTCGTTCCATTTTTTTTCATTTGGACAAATGATAGGTAGTGTTTATATTTGAAACATCATAATTGATTGATTTCTGGTTGATTTTTATTATTTTCCATAAACAGGAGAAAACCAATGTTAAGAGTCTTATTAGCTACAATGCTTGTTATCCTTGCATCATGCATTGATATGTATTCTCCTGATGAATGCCCGGGAGATAAAGATTTTAAAACAATAAAACAGAATTTCAATGCATATCATTTATTTCGTAGGCATGAGAATTTATATTCCTTTATATCAAACTTTGATATGAAAAAGGTGGATATTGATGTAATGAAAAGTAGTAATAATGGATTAACTTGGGAAAGAATATGTAAAATCGTTTCTGATACTTCAACACCTTTGTATGTACTTTATAATAGTTTGGAAGATTTCATTGAAACCAATGATGGAAGTTATTGGATATTTTTACATAATATATATTCATATGGCTTATACAAGAGTACAGACTTAGGGAAATCTTGGAAAAGGCAAGATTTAAAAATTAATTCGGAATCGCTACATTTTAATTACGATGCAATACACATTAATAAAAATGGAACAATATATTTATACGACTATTGGGAAGGTATTATCCGTAGTAAGGATAATGGTAATACCTGGAAATACATTGTTAGTGAAAGAACAGGAAAAAAGTTCGTGCAGTTCTTTGAAGATAAAATATTCTATTATCAGAAAGACCTGAATTTCATGATCAGTTATGATGAGGGGGATACATGGATAGAAACAGTTGGTATAGATACTAATGATATGGACTATTTTAATAGTAAAAGCAAAAATTATTCCATGATTGAAGGGGAAAATTCAACTTTATATTTCTCAATAAGTCTTACAGACAGTAATGAATATCTTCTTTTTCAAAGTACTGATAATGGAAAAACATGGTCTGGCATAAAAAATTCTCTTAGTAAAAGTTATATGTCAATTCAAAGACTCATCGGAGCAAACAAAAATGGTGATTTATTTGCCTTTATTTCAGAAAATGATTTTGGTCCAATCTGTTATGACTATGAGGGAGTTTTCAAAAGTACTGATGGTGGAAAGAACTGGGAGCATATTCTATTTATGCCGGTTTATCTAAGTTTAATGACTAAAGATAATAATATACTGTTCATCGAATATCAAAATATATTAAAAATGACTAAGGAAAAACTTTTTTAGGTGATTCATTTAATTAAGGTAAAAGTAAATAACATAGCTAATAAGTGTACGCCGGACAGGATTCGAACCTGTGGCCCTCAGCTTAGAAGGCTGATGCTCTATCCTACTGAGCTACCGGCGCATTAGTCAAGACTACAAAATTAAGGTTTTTTTCAATAGTTTACAAGATTTTTTTCATAAATTATTTGATTTATCCCTCATTTTTGGCTAATTTTGTACTTGGGTCAAGTCCCGTGCGGCTAAAGCTTGCCTAATCCCGCCAGGTCCGGAAGGAAGCAACGGTCGGTATGTCCTTAGGGTGCCACGGTCAACTTGACCTTTTTTATAGTTCATTATTGAATTTACTTAGCATTTTATCATAGATTTTAGTTAATTTAGTAAGTTTTTAATAACTCTTTTTAAAAAAGAGATTTCGCATATAGATAGTTTGGAATGAAAAAAGAAATAATCATCAATTCTACGCTTAACGAAGAGCGTATTGCCATAACCGAAGATGGTAAGCTGGCTGAATTATTCATTGAGCTACCCGACAAAGAAAGGTCAATTGGCAATATTTATTTAGGCAAGGTTACAAGAATTGTACAGGGTATAAATGCAGCGTTCATAGATATTGGTTTAAAGCAGGACGCTTTCCTTCATTTTTCGGATATTGACCAGTCCATGGAAAATATGATTACCGACGAAGAAGATGAAAAACAGCAGGCACCGAAAAGACAAAAACGAAAAAAAAGAGGACAAAAAGATACACCGGAAACACCCGAAGCCAAGGAAAAACCTGATAATACATCTATTGCTTTACGCAAGCATAATGTTGCTAAAGCAAATTCAAATCCTAAAGCAAGTTTCGAGACCAGAAAACTCGGTAAATTTAATATTAACATAGAACCGAAGCAAAATGTTATTGTCCAGATAGTACGCGAAGCATATAGCTCGAAAGGTGTAAAAGTAACAACAAAAATAGGTCTTCCGGGAAGATATACGGTACTCATGCCTTTTGAAAATTCGATAGGAATTTCGAGAAAAATCAATTCCATACACGAAAGAAAAAGATTGAGATACCTGGCAAGAACAGTTCTACCAATGGATTGTGGCTGTATCATCCGAACTGCTGCATTAAATAAAAATGATGCTGAATTGCTGAATGATTGGAAAAGTCTTCTCGAGGTTTGGAAGGAAATCGAAGAAAAAGTCAAGAAGATGGAAACTCCCGGTTTGCTTTATCAGGATTTGAAAATAGCAACTTCAATTATTAGGGATTTATTCACACCTGAGGTAAAAAATGTCGTAGTTGATTCAAAAAAGTTGCACAAGGAAATAATAACTTATTTAAAATCATTTTCACCTCATTTAGTAAATAAAGTCGAATTATATACAGGAAAGGTTCCTGTCTTCGATAAGTTTGGAGTTGAAAAAGAACTTGAATCTACATCCAAACGTAAAGTTTATCTTCCAAGCGGAGGTTCAATAGTAATTGACCAAACCGAAGCAATGGTTATAGTTGATGTTAATTCAGGAAAATCCACCGGAGAAGATAAGCACGAGGAAAATGCTTTATTATCCAATCTTGAAGCTGTTAAAGAAATTTCAAGACAAATAAGATTACGTGATATTGGTGGAATGGTCTTAATTGATATGATAGACGTCAACAGACAGAAAAACAAGAAAAAAATATTGGAAGAGATGAGAAAAGAACTGGCTAAAGATAGAGCTAAAACGATGGTTTATCCTTTGACACAGCTTAGTATAATGCAAATAACACGTCAGCGTATCAATCAAAATATTGGAGAAAAAATCAGCGACGAATGCCCAATGTGCCAGGGTTCAGGCAGAGTTACTTCAAAAGGAGTCGTTTCAAATGCTATGGAACGATGGCTTAAAAATTTCCGCTCACATTCGAGGGAATTCAGGTTAGTGCTTCATGTCCATCCCCATTTGGCTACATACTTAACTGATGGCACAATTTCAAGATTATCGAGATTAATGATTAAATACTTCGTCAAAATTAAAGTACAGCAAAGCGATTTATTAAAAATGGACGACTTTCGTTTCTTTTCAGTCAGACAACAAAAGGATATTACACAGGATTTTTTATAAATGGCAAGGAAACAAAAAACAATTTCAATTTTAGGTTCTACAGGTTCAATCGGCATTCAAACCCTGAAGGTACTGGAATCAATTCCCGAACATTTTCGGATTGGTTACCTGACAACCAATACTAATATTGATTTACTTGCAAAACAGGTAAAAATATTCAATCCTGTTGGAGTTGTCATAAAGGATAAATATGCTTTTGAAAAATTTAAATCAGAAGTTGATTTTAACGGAAAAATTTTTCATGGAAAAAAAGGATTGAACCAAGCATCAGGTGACAGCATTAATGATATGGTTCTATCTGCATTAGTCGGATTTAGCGGTGTGGAACCCACAATGGAAGCAATTAAATCAGGAACTACAATTGCACTTGCCAACAAAGAAACACTCGTATCTGCCGGTTCTGTAATAACTAAAGCAGCGAGAAAGAATAAAGTGGATATCATTGCTGTTGACAGCGAGCACAGTGCAATTTTACAGTGCCTTATAGGTGAATCAATTGAAGAAGTTGAAAAGATTATTTTAACAGCTTCCGGTGGCCCTTTTTTAAATACACCTATTGACGAACTAACCGGAATAACTGCCAAAGAAGCTTTACAACATCCTAATTGGTCAATGGGAAATAAGATTACAATAGATTCTGCTACTATGATGAATAAAGGATTTGAAGTAATTGAAGCATATTGGTTATTTGGACTTTCGAAAGATAAAATTGATATTCTTATCCATCCACAAAGCATTGTTCACTCAATGGTACAGTTTACGGATGGTTCTATCAAAGCACAAATGGGTTTGCCTGATATGAGGATACCAATATCTTATGCTCTCTCCTATCCGAGAAGATTAAAATTTGATTTTCCGAGATTAGACTTGTCACAGCTTAATGAATTGACCTTTATTAAACCGGATTATCAAAAATTCCCTTGTTTAAAAATCGCATTTCAGGCACTTGAAACCGGTGGCTCTGCACCTGCAATAATAAATGCTTCAAATGAAATTGCAGTTTATGCTTTTTTGGACAATAAAATAAAATTTACGGATATTCCTCGTTGTATCGAAGCAGCGTTATCCGAAATAAAAATTCTTGATAAACCGGATTTAACTGACATTATTGAAACAGATAAAGATGTTCGAAAATTCGTTCGTCGTTTTATAGATAATTTGATTTAATTAAAAGAGAAAAAGATTTATGGATACATTAATGACAATAATTTATTTTATTATAGCTATTGGAATATTAGTTCTAATCCACGAGTTCGGGCATTTCATACTTGCCCGTTTGTCGGGAATGAGAGCCGAAGTTTTTGCTTTTGGCATGGGTTACAGACTATTTGGTTGGAACAGGAAAATTGGATTTACATTTGGAAGTTTACCTGATGATTTCGATGGAGAGGGACACACAGATTATCGCCTGGCTGCATTTCCAATCGGTGGATATGTGAAAATCGCCGGAATGGTTGATGAATCAATGGATACAAGCATGAAAGAAACTCTGCCACAACCTTGGGAATTCCGTTCCAAAAACGCTTTTCAGAAAACGATGGCTATCAGTGGCGGCGTAATAATGAATATTGTTTTAGCAATAATTATTTTTACTTTTCTTATACAGTCTCAGGGACAAGATTTTAAAGCAACTACTACCATCGGTTCAGTAGCCGAAAAATCAATTGCAAAAGATATTGGTTTCAAACCGGGTGATGAAGTTATTTCCATCAATGATAAAAAAATGAAAACATGGGATGAGTTTATCGTTACTCTATCCATTAAAGATATGGGTGCAAAAAGAAAAATTCAATTGATTCGTGATGGTGAAACAATTCTCCTTAATGCAGATGGAAATAAAATCATTAAGGACATAACTGAAAAAAAACCAATAGGTTTGAATCCGGATAATGTCAAAGTATTGATAAATGCCGTACAGACTTTAAAACCTGCAGGAAAACTGGGTATGATAGAAGATGACACAGTGATTGCAGTCAATAATCAAATCATTCTATCTGCAAAAGATTTTCAAAAAATAATCAGTAGCAATAAGGAAGAACCTGTCTTATTGACATGGAAAAGAGGAAATCATGTTCGTTCTGATTCAATAACTCCAACAAGTGATGGCATTATTGGCGTTAGTATAGCTGAAATTTATACAGGTCGAAAAATACATGAAGAGTACGATTTCTTCTCTGCTGTTTCTCTTGGTGCTAAAGAAACATACAATACGGCACAAATGATAATTGGTTCATTCTCACAAATGATTTCAGGTAATGTTTCTGTAACGCAAAATCTTGGTGGACCCATAGCCATAGCTAAGATGGCATCGCAACAAGCTGAACGAGGAGTACTCAATTTTCTGAGTTTTCTTGCCTTAATGTCTGTAATGCTGGCTGTTGTTAACATTCTTCCATTCCCGGCTCTTGACGGTGGGCATTTAGTAATAATAATTATAGAAGCAATATTCAGAAGAGAAATACCATTGAAAGCAAAAATGGCAATACAGCAGGTTGGTATGTTTATACTTTTAGCTTTTATGGCTTTTGTCTTTTATCTTGATTTAATGAGATAGTAAAATAGAGTCAAAAAATGGAAATACTTGTTACCAATGATGATGGAATTGATTCTCCGGGATTGCACAGTTTAGCAAATGCTTTGCGTGAAATAGGCCATGTACAAGTTGTTGCTCCGGCAAAGCAACAAAGTGCAGTCAGTCATGCCCTGACAATCGAATATCCATTACGAATATCTTCATATCATTTGAATGGTTCCCGTTTCGGGACTGCAGTTTACGGAACTCCAAGTGATTGTGTAAAACTTGCCATTGCCAATTTGCTGGACAAAAAACCTGATTTAGTCGTTTCAGGAGTTAACTTTGGAAGGAATACTTCAATCAATATTGTTTATTCCGGAACCGTTGCCGCTGCAACTGAAGGTTTGCTTGTCGGAATACCCTCGATTGCAGTTTCCGTTAATTCTCACAGCCGAAAAGCAGATACAATTCCATCGGCTCATTATGCGGCTTTAATAGCTAAGGAAATTACTTCAAATACAAAATTTAAGGGTTCCTTGATTAATATTAATGTCCCTGATTTACCACAGGAAAAAATCAAAGGAATAAAAATAACACGTCCAAGTAACGCCACTTGGAAGGATTGGTACGAAAAAAGAAAAGACCCATTTGACAGAGATTATTATTGGTTCTCCGGGGAATATATTGTAACAGAAGAAGACCTGGATACTGATGATTATGCATTAACACAAGGGTATGTATCGGTCTCCCCTATTAAGTTAAATTTAACTGATAATAAGTTGATTGATGTATTAAAGTCGAACAATAATATCAGATAATCAATAGAATTTTCCTTGTCCAAAGGAAAATTTATTTTAATACAATTTTGCTGCTTGTTGACGAAGTCCCGATAAATATTCCAATTCCATTTTTAATATTCCCCCTGACATTGACACCGGATGTTCCGAAAATATCAAAATCGGAGCCGCCTTGCCATCGAGTCAGGAAGTAATGATAAAATTGTGTATCATAAGAGTCTAAAGAACAAGAATAGAATTGAATATCATATTTAAAATTTGTTGTGTCGTATGTTGTATATTGAAAAATTGACTGTTTGATTTTACCATTTTTTAAAGTGTCCTGATATCTTTTTATGTCTTCTGTGTAGTTTTTATAATCATTATTATCATACTGTGAAGATGCCAAATAAACAGCACCGGATTTTGGTTTATATTCTGTATAAATCGTATATAACCAATATTCATCTTCATAATAGATATCCTTAATTTTAATATATTCTACTTTATAATAGAACGTATCTAACTCAACCGGTTCAGGAATTATAGTTGAAGCAGTTGCTATTAAATTTTTATATTTTACTTCCAAAGAATACTTCTTCCCGGTTTCAGGAATTAAATTTTCAGTATTATATCTTTGGCTCAAAGCATTATAATTTAATGGATAGGAAACACCATCTGATTTAATAACCGCTTCGGCATTTTTAACCAAAGCCGAGTCAAAATTATATTGGTCTAAAGGAGGTAAAGTCCTTGTTATCTCAATACCTTCAACTTTCTTTCCTGCTTCAAGCACTCCTGTAATGACTAATTGTTCTCGATAAGGCAATTCAGGATTTTGAACAGTTTGCTCACAGGAAATAAGAAGGACTGATATAACAAATCCAAATAAAATGCTTGTATTTAAAAATATTTTTTTCATAATTTCATTCCTAAAATTTAAAGTTAATACCAATTGATGGAATCAAAGGAAATATTGTTATTTGTTTTACTACTTTTTTATAAATATATTCTTGTGTCCTTTCGTCCCAATAACTTTCATCACTGATATACCATGCAAAAGGATTTTTATAATTATATGCATTGTAAATGTTAAAATCAAGTTCAAATGGCAGACCGAACCATTCGTATTTGTACATAAGATTTAAATCAAGACGCTGATAAGAAGGAAGCCGGAATCCATTCCTGTCAGTATACTGATATCTTTCCCATGAATAATACCATGAATCCATAGATGGTACTTCACTATAATTATAAACACCTGAAGGCATAGTATAAGCTTGTCCGGTACGATAGTTCCATGTAGCTCCTATTTCCCATTCTTCGCTCAACTCATAAGTTATAGTAACTTCGAAGTCGTTCCGGATATCATATCTCGGAGAAAATGCTTTGCCTTCGTTAAGTTCATCGAAGTGATGGGTAACCCAGGCAAGAGTATATCCAATCCAACCGGTGAAAGAGCCAACTCTTTTGTGAAGAAAAAATTCCACACCATAAGCTTCACCCCAACCTGTAGTGAATTGCTCCTGAAGAGGTACACCGAAATTGAAATCGGCGTCATCTTTGTAATCATATATATCCATCATTTTTTTATAATAACCTTCGACAGTGAATTGGTAATCTCCCCCACCTAAAAGAGTTTCAATTCCCAAAACACCCTGGTATGCCTGTGAAGGTTTAATAGTCGATGTTGAAGGAAACCACAAATCTGTTGGTAGTGTAATATCATTTCTGATAAGCAAATGCAAAAACTGGTTTGTTAGAGATGCGGCAGTGAATACAGAAAAATTATCAGTTATAGCATACTTAGCCGAAAATCTCGGTTCCAGACCTAAATAATTACCTTCCTGAAAATAATACAATCGGCAGCCAATATTAGTTGAAAATAATTCGGTTACTTTCCATTCGTCCTGTAAGTAAAGTGCGGCATCCAATGCTTTGATGGTCTGCACAGGTGCCTTCATGTCTATATCATCAAAAAATATGGACTGTGCAAAAGATTTAAAAGTGTGCCAGGTGGTTTCCAGTCCACTTTTAATTACATGATTTTCAAATGGGAAATATTGTGCTTCCCCCCTTAAAACTATATCAGTAATACCTGAAGTAGTACTAAAGAGTTCGCCTGTCTGACCTTGAGTAGTATCCCGATTATCTAAAGTAAGATTATAGTTATAATCCGAATAAATCAAGGAAAAGTTAGTAAACAATTTTGGTGAAACAATATGCATCCACCGGAAATTTCCGGTTTTATTACCCCAATTGAAATTCGTTCCAAATTCATTTTCTGAAGAAGCATAAAGAACATCTCTTCCGAAATATCCGCTAATGAAAATCCTATCTGACTCAGATATTTTATAATTGACCTTTGCATTTAAATCATAAAAATAATAACCTGCATCCACATCGGAAGGAGCGGCAATGCTTTCACCTAATTTATAATAAAAATAAGGATGGAAAAATCTGCCGGATACCATAAAGGTTAAATCCTCTCCTATTGGTCCTTCAAGAGTCAATCTTGATGTAAGAGTACTTATGCCACCGGCACCGGAGAATTTTTCTTTTGTGCCTTCTTTCATGGAAACATCGAGTATACTCGAAAGCCGTCCACCATATTCAGCGGGAAAAGCACCTTTAATCAATCTGACATCTTTTAATGCATCGTTGTTGAATGTGCTTAAAAATCCTGCCATGTGTCCGGGATTATAAACAGTAACACCATCCAGGAGATAAAGCACCTGGTCGGGTGTACTTCCACGAATGTAAAGACCGCTGGAAAGTTCAGATGCCTGTGTTACGCCCGGGAGCAATTGCAAAACCCTGAACAAATCTTTTTCGGCACCAATTGAGGAAATTTTATCAACAAAAGACGGAGAAATATCTACGGAACTTATTCCTTTTGTAGCACCCGAACTCCTTTCGGCTTCAACTATAACTTCCTGGGTTCTAACGTCCATTCTTCCAATGCTGATATTTGCTATTAGGTCATTATTCGATTTGACTTCTATTTTTTCGATGTACTTGTTATAGCCAATACCTTGGGCTACTAAAATATAATTACCTTTGCCAATACCGGGAATAGAATAAAAACCGAATTTATTGGTATAAACTCCCTTAAGCGGCTTTGTGATTGTGGTATCGGATGAATACAATGCAACTGTAATACCGATGACATATTCTCCCGATATTTTCTCGGTAACAGAACCTGCAATGTTTACCGTTTGTGCCATGCTTTGATACAAAGGAAAGAATACAATCAAAAGCACGAATAATGAAAAATATTTTAATTTCAGCATTTTACTCCATCAATTGAATATTAATTTGGTATATATACGAAAGAATAGGTAGAAAGTTGTGATTACTTTTTTACTTGTAAATTATCTTTTTTATTACTTTAAATCAAATTTTTAATATCTTACATAAAAACCTAATCTAAAATTCCTTAGATTCCAAAGATCTTCCTAAATATCTCTTGCAATCGGGTAATATGAAATATTGGGAACTAACTTAAATTTATCCAATTCAATAATATATTCTAATCCTAAACATAGTACCAAATTATGCTCTGATAATTCTGAAAGTTCACCCCTTGCTTCGTTTCCTCTAATTTTTGTCTCACCATTCACAACCAAAAATTCTTCAGATACTTCATAAGCATTTCCCAACAAATATGAATAAGATGGTCCTATTGATACTCCGATGTGATTACTAGCAAAATTAAATTTATACAAAGCTTCAAACGTTAAATAGCTAATTGTAAATGTGAATTTCTGAGAAATAATACCAGTCTTTACTATTCCATATTCAAGAAATTGAATATTTTCATTGAACGTTCCTGATTTGTAAAACAATTCAAAATAACTTTTAAGAATTACATTATGGCTGATTTTCCTTCTCTTGTATAACTCTAAATTAATACTTCCTCCAAAGTAAATACCATGCAAATATTCGCCATTAAAGTAACTTATAAATTTACTTTTTGTATTATCACGAGTATTGCCATCAATTTTTATAAAATTTTCATTATCATCATACCCACCAATATATCCAGCAGAACCGCCAAATTGAATAAATTGATTTTCAGCTTCACAAAAAAGAATTGTGAGGAAAACAAAAATTATTATTACTATTATTCTTCTAATATTCATTATTTCTTTGTTGTTGCCATAGATTAATAAATTTTTCTTTATACTTAAATTCAATATCTTTATCTATCTGCACTAATTTGTTTTTAAGCAAATGTGCATTGATAAATGTCTTATTTTCCAAATAAAGATAGCAAAGTAAATTATTGTCTTTGTCGTATTTTATATTATCATATTTAAGGAATACTTTCTTACCTTTTGTCTTTTCATTTAAAAATAAAATGGCTTTATCATTTTCAAATGGAGATTCTTTTATACCAAGAAGTTTAATAACTAGACCATTGTTTAGTTGTATTTTTTCAGGGCTGATTATTTCCTTAACGGTAAAATATTCTTCTCTTTGTGCCGGAACATCTTTATCTATTTTTGAACCGAATTGCAATTTTTTTATGTCAATTTTTTTATCAAAAGTATGTTGGTCTTTGAATATATATGGTAGTTTTTGTATTTCGTTTTCAAAATTAACTTCATTTTCCTTTTGTTTGATAAACTCATAATTTGTAGCATAAATATCATTTTGTTCTACACCCAATTTATCTTTAATTATTGGTATAAAATCAGAATTAATTTCATATCCAAATGAATTGCGTTCAAGAATTTTTGCAACAAGCGATGTAGTACCACTGCCTAAAAATGGGTCAAGCACAGTTTCACCAACAAATGAAAACATTTTTATTAATCTTCTGGGTAATTCATCAGGGAACATTGCTATGTGGTTCTGCTGTTTTGCTCCATTTAAATACCAGTGTCCGGCAAAAAAAGTATTCCATTCATCTGCGGTCATTTTCGAAAGTTCTTTTTGTTCTTTTGTATGCTTGGGTGCATCTCCTAATTTTTTGAATATCAGAATAAATTCATAATCAATTTTTAATATACCGTTTCTTGGATAAGGATACGAACCCATCTGAACACCACCACCGGTAGTATTGGATGTAGTTACCTTTTGCCAAATAATGGCTCCCATATAATCGAAACCTATATTTTCGCAGAATTTTATTATTTCTTCACGAATAGGGATTACTTTATATCTGCCATAATAAACTGCTCTTGCAAATTGGTCACCAATATTTATACATAAACGGCAACCATTATGTAGAACTCTTGAACATTCTTTCCAAACAAGATTTAAATTATTAATATAGTTTTCATAGGAATCATGAAAGCCGATTTGATTTTCCGAGCCATAGTCTTTTAGTTGCCAATAAGGTGGAGATGTAATAATTAAATGAACAGAATTATCATCTAATTCTATCATATTTCTGCTATCACCATTTATTATTTTATGAACTGTTTTCATATTAAATGCAATTTAGCAAAAATAATATAATCAATATAATTTTTAAAAGCTTTCAAACCTGTCTTGTCCTGAAACAGTTTGACAAAAAAATAATTTAAAAATGTTTGTTGAATAAAAATTTCTTTTTCAAAACAAAAAAATTCAGCATTTTTTACAATATGTAACTAATTTTTTAAATTTCCTAATCACATTTCTGTCAATTGAAAATAAAGTTTTACCTATTGTTGCAAATTCATCACAAAACCAAATTTGTTCTCTGTTACCAACAAAGGAAACCCGAAACCACCAATGTTTTAGAATTTGGTTTTTATCAATTTCTTTGCTTTCAATAGTCTTAAAATCAATTTGTTTTAAGAAAGTAAAGATTGAATCAATTCTTTTTCTATTATCAATTTTCAAGGTATCAATTTTCTCATCGTTTGTTCTTATTTCGATTTGAATCAATGATATTTTCCCAATATCCCAGCTATTGATACGATTTTGTGATATTACTCCCATACTTGATAAAGTAATGAACGCTAAAATTAATGCAAATATTTTCATAAAAAAACTCCTTGAAATAATTTTGTAAATCTAAAATTTCTCTTCGGTTACTATATAAACGAAAAAAATTTATGAATGTTACAGAATCTCAAGTATTGTATTTTTTTATCTCTTAGCCCTTTTAAATATCGCAACTAAATCCCTTGACCAACCATATCCCATATGAGTAACCGATGTGGAAACCAGTTCCCATTTTTGCTCACCAAGTTCGCTGAGTCTGGAATTTAATTCATGTATATCAACCTTTCCACCCCAAAAACCTTTTTGGGCTGATATAGTTAACACTTTGTATTCCCATTGAGTTAAGTTATCCATTTTATTCCTTCCTATAATTAAAAATAATGGCGTTTATTAATAGAAAACGATTTCTTAATCGATAAGTTTCAATTGATTTGGAATTAATAAGCATTTTGTATAGTTGTCCGGAAAAATGTAAATAAAAAAAACCATAATTATCTTTTTTCAGAATAGTTATAGCAGAGATAGGATTACATAAAATAGTATCTCAAAATTGAGGACTATTTGAAAATATTCTTATTAAAAAATGATTTTAACAAATAAAACTTCTCGAACTTGTCGTGGATACACAAACTCTTTATCTGTTATTATTAATAAATTCCCTTAAAATAATAACCATCCTATCAATTTCTTCCTTAGTATTATACATAGCAAGAGAGGGTCTGACTGTTTGCTCTAAACCAAAATGCCTCAATGCAGGTTGGGCACAGTGATGTCCTACCCTGACAGCAATACCAAAACTATCGAGGTATTTGCCAATTGCCTGATTGTCAATTCCGGGAACTACAAAAGACAAGATACTGACTTTATCCTGAGCCGTGCCGATAAGTCTAATACCCGGTATGCTTGCCAATTGATTCATAGCATAATCCGTTAAACAATGTTCGTAGGATGAGATGTTCTCGAGTCCAATTTCCGAAACGTAATTCAGTGCAGCTTCGAGACCAACTGCATCAGCGACGTTTGGGGTTCCAGCTTCGAATTTTGCAGGTACATCGTTAAATTTTGTTTCCTCGAAAGTGACGTCATGAATCATATTACCACCACCCTGCCAAGGCAACATTAAATCAAGTAATTCCTTTTTCCCGTATACAGCACCTATGCCCGTTGGACCATAAATTTTATGACCGGAAAAAACAAGAAAGTCTGCATCCAAATCCTGTACATTCACTCTTTGGTGAGCAACAGATTGGGCTGCATCCACCAAAACGATAGCAGCATAGCGGTGAGCAAGCTCAATAATCTCCTTAACTGGCGTAATAGTCCCTAGTGCATTTGATACCTGACTTATACCAACTATTTTTGTTTTAGGATTTAGCAGTCGCTGGTATTCCTCTATCATAATCTCACCGTTATTATTTATGGGAGTCATGATAATTTTTGCACCGGTTTTTTTTGCGATAAGTTGCCATGGTACAATGTTCGCGTGATGTTCAAGCTCAGGTAATAGAATTTCATCACCAGGAATTAAGAATTTTTTCCCATAAGCATTTGCTATTAGGTTAATACCTTCGGTAGTACCTCGAACAAATATTATTTCATCAGGATCTGAAGCTCCTAAAAATTCTTGAATGGTTTTCCTTGCGGACTCATGGGCATCAGTCGCTTTTGTAGCAAGTTCATGTACTCCACGGTGGATATTTGAGTTAATAGTTTTGTAAAATTCAGAAACGGTATCTATTACTATATTCGGTTTCTGCGTTGTTGCGGCATTGTCAAACCACACAAGGCGATTGCCGTTAACTTGTTGATTCAGAATTGGGAAATCTTTCCTGATGATATTCGGGTCGAAACTTTCAAATTTATTGGAAGAAGCAAATTCTTTGTGTTCTGAAATGAAATAATATGAACTTGGTTTATCATCACTTTTCAAAAAGTAAAAATCATTTTGATGATTTTGAAGCGTTTCAACATCTTTATTAGATTTGCCTTCCTTCTCAGATTCTGAAACAGTTAACGTTTCTGGGAATGTCTCTGAGAATTTGCCTTGAAAATCAGGATCAGGCAAGTGTTTCCCATAATTTTGAAAATCATCTAAAGCAGTAAAATCATTGTAATATTTATTCGCTAATTCCTCAATAATCTTAGTTTCAGCTAAAAGAAAGGGGTCTAAATATTTATTTTCTATTTTCATTTCTTATGCCGAAAAATTATCAGAATAGTCATGGTGAAATCCAACTTCAACATTTTGAAGTACCCCAAGTGCATCATCTGTTAGTACGGCTACAGAGAAATATAAAGTTAAAAGATAATGTTTTCCCGATTGCGGGCTTATACCAACGAACTGAACAGTCAGACTTGGTGAGTGTTCGCCCTGAATACCTGTCTGGTGTAGTCCAACTACCCCCTGTTCTCTTTCACCAACACGCATTAGAAGAATATCAGTTGTACCGGGACCATAGGGATTACGAGTTCGGCTCCTGACTTCCAGCTTATCACAAGGTACGAGAGGAACACCACGCCAAGTTATAAAGGGTGTTCCAAACATATTAATAGCGACAGGAGGAACACCCCTACGTGTACATTCACGCCCAAAAGCTGCAATAGCCCTGGGATGCGCAAGGAAGAAAGCGGGCTTTTTCCAGACCCTGCTTAATAGAGAATCGAGATCGTCGGGAGTAGGCGGACCGTACTTGGTTTCGACCTTCATCAGAGGTGACACATTATTTAAAAGGCCAAAATCAGGATTATTAATAATTTCGGATTCCTGCTTTTCTTTTATACCTTCTATTGTAAGACGAAATTGTTCCCTTGTCTGGTCTATTGGTTCATTATAAATATCCGTAATTCGTGTTGGTATTTTCAGTATAGTCTGAATGACACTTAAATCATATTCACGGGCTTCTTCTTCATAATCAATAAAAGTTTCAGGTATTACAGCTTCTTCGTCATGACCGGTTATCATTTCGATACCTTTTTCTCCATATAGAGAAACTTTATCTTTTAATAGTAATCTTTCTTCAACAGCTTTTTTAAGATTTTGTTTCAATTCTTCAGAGGTATTAAGTATTTTATCGAAGTCTTTTTTCTCGAGAACGAGTAGTTGTGTATGAGTCAATGTCCTGACAGTTGAGTCGCTTGGAAGTTCTTCATAAAGGTCAACTTCACCAAAGAATTTTCCTTCGCCAAGTACATTAACTCTCAAATTTTCTGTTTGTTCTCCTGCCATAAGAACTTCGACTTTGCCTTTTGCTATTATGCAAAACCTATCACCCTGCTCTCCTTCTTTGACAATAACCTGTCCTAACTCAAACTCTTTTATGATAAATATTGAAGCTATCTTCTCAAGTATCTCTGATTGAAGATTTTCGAACATCGGAATACTTCTAAGACTTTCAGGATTAATATAAGGAGTCCCATTCATATCTGCGATGTTCACTTTTAGATTTTCCCGTAATACGATTTTTGTTCTGTTAACACGGTAAATTCCTGCATCGAGATTAACCCACGGGAGAAGCTTGAGTAGCCATCTCGGTGTAATAGATACCATTTGTGGAACAGTAATCGTTGCGTTAGAAAGGTTGCGAGCTACCTTAATTTTTAGGCTTTGTTCGGTTTGGTTGCTGAAGTTATTCATAATTTTACCACAATTAATTCATAATGTTTTTTACATTTTTTAAAGAAAATAACATTTTTCAAAAATACAAAAAATAATTCGAAAACAAAAGACGAAATTATTATTCTTAATTGATATAGATTATCATAAGTTTACGAAAAAACATTCGACATTAACAAAATATCGCGTGATAATAATTATCTGAAAAAAATAATTTATTACTGTTTTCTCCCATACCTGTTTCTTAAATAATTGTTGCACTAGAAGTTTTTTTAATTCAAACCTGAACAATTTTTGGTATCTAATTCTAATCCTCAATAAAAAAAGCATCCTCTATTGGCGGATTATTTTTCAATTGTTCGAGAAAGATTTTTACTTTCTCGTTGGGATTTATTATTGCAACAACTTTTTCTGTAACATCAACAAATTTTATATCATTATCCGCAGAATAAATTTCCCATTTAGATACGATACAGGAAAGATTCTCCTTCTTAGCAAGTTCATCGAGTTCTTTTGTGAATTTATCGAGAATGTTATTCACAGTTCCTTTACCAAAGCCCTTATCGTGAGCAATCATTTGTAAAATTGCTACTCTATCGCTTAACTTTGCAGCTTTTATTGTGTCTCCGGCATCCTTTGCCTCGTTGTATTCAAGCATTAATTTTTTCAAATCCTCTTGATGATATTGCGATTGATAATATGCAATAGCGACTCCTCTCGAATCGAATATTCCGATTTTTGGTTTTTGTGCAAATACAGTAGAAATTGCGAATGCAAAACATAATATTATTATAAGACTTCTCATATTGTTCCCTTTAAAAATAAAACAAATTAAGAATTTAATTTGACTAACAAAAATCATTCTTGACAAAAGAACAGCAAATATTTTTTTTTATGTGTTAAAAATAATTTATATTTGGAATGAGCTGACTGAAATTATTACAAATTAAAAGGAGGAACCATGAAAAAATACTTTGCAGAATTTATCGGAACATTCTGGTTGGTTTTGGGAGGTTGCGGAAGCGCTGTTCTGGCAGCGGCTTATCCTGAATTAGGTATCGGTTTCGTTGGTGTTGCAATAGCTTTTGGATTAACTGTTTTGACAATGGCTTATGCAATCGGACACATTTCCGGCTGTCATCTTAATCCTGCTGTTTCTGTAGGTTTATGGATTGGCGGAAGATTTGATTTCAAAGATTTAATCCCTTACATTATTGCTCAGGTATTAGGTGGAATATTAGCTGCTGCTATTTTGTATCTAATAGCAATAGGCAAAACGGACTTTGTAATGGGTGGGTTTGCTGCAAACGGATACGGAGAGCATTCACCGGGAGGATATAGTATGCTTGCGGCATTAGTAACTGAAATAGTAATGACCTTTATGTTTTTAATTATTATTTTGGGAGCAACCCATTCAAAAGCACCAAAGGGATTTGCAGGAATAGCTATAGGTCTGGGACTGACACTGATTCATTTAATCAGTATTCCTGTTACAAACACGTCAGTTAATCCTGCGAGAAGTACAAGTCAGGCAATCTTTGCCGGTGACTGGGCATTAGGACAGTTGTGGCTTTTCTGGGTAGCACCTATTGTCGGAGCGGCATTAGCAGGATTGGTTTACAAGTTATTATCAGTTGATGAAAAGGAATAATTAGCTTAGATAATATCCCGAGAGATTTTTAAATATTTGTCTGTATCTTGAACTTTAAAAATGAAAGATACAGACATTTATATTTCAGTAAATTGAAATAATAAAACCTAAACTAACCTGATTTTTTCTTTCTTATTATATGTCTTTTCGGATAATGGCCGAAATTTATCAACCCAGAGCATTTCTAATATCTCAAGGTCTTCGTTGTAATCATAAGTAGTATCTTCTTTCAACTCGAGAGTTTCAAGAACTTCATAATCAAAGGCATCCTCCCCATACTTATTCCAGTCTTCCTGTAAGGCAAAGTTAAAATGATTCCCATTATTCAGGGACATTTTTAAGGTCAGTTCTTTGTTCTTCAGATTTAACGAACTACCTAAAAACACTTTTCCATTCTTTGTATTTTTTAATGTAAAAATACCTTTTGGCTGAACAACGCTTTTGTACTCTTCCTTTAATTTCTTTTTGTCAATCATTTTTAATAAATTATTTTGATTTTACAGCAATATATATATATTTTAGATTCTTGTTCCCTGTATTAACCATATTGTGTTCAGTAAACGGAGGACAAAATGCAATATCTCCAAATTTTAAATCAAAGCTTGTATTTCCGGATATTAAAAATTTTCCTTCTCCTTCTAAGATGATTATCATTTCTTCATATATTTTACTGTTATGCACCCCGACAGATTCATTTGGAGCAAGCGTTACAACACCTGAATAAAATACAACAGAATCTTTTATTCCTTCAAGTATTCTTTGATATTCAGTCGAATCAGGATTAAAAGAAATCACTTTTGGCAAAGGATATATTTTAGCTGAATCCAAAGTTTGAGCAAAAACCATATTCTGAAAAGGAAAGATAAAACCTAAAAATATTAATAAAAAAACCATATTTATTTTAGCTGAAAATAGGTAATTGAAGATTTTATTTTTTTTCCGTTCTATGAATTTTATATTCATCTTACGCACTCCTTTAATTTCTTTTTGTCAATCATAAAATAATTAAAATTATTTTCTTTCAAGAACAATATTTATCTCATCTTCATTTTCGTATATTCTCTTAACTTTGGGATAATATTCTTTGTACTTCCAAAGTCTATATCCAGACTTAAATGCAAACATCTCAAAATATAAGATAGTATCTCTTGGACATAAAAAGAATGAGAAAGAATAATTACCGGTTGAATCAGTTTTTGTATTATCCGCCAATCCATTGGGATATGATTTATTAACTGAATCAACAAAAAATATTAAAGAATCATGGATATTTGGATTTTTTATTCCAACAAAAACACTATCAATTGGAAAACCAGTAATTTGATCTGTGATTTTACCCTTAATAGCATAAATATTGTCAGATAATTCAACTTCAGTATTACAACTATAAATCACCATAAGTACAATGATTGCGATGGCATACGATATAATTTTTTTCATAAATGTAACAATATTTAAATGAAACTTAAACTCAAAATATCCAAACATCTTCCTTTTTATTTCCTCATAGATTAAATTATTATAAATTGATTATTCAACTACAATTTATTTTTTTTCATCATCAATTTCTCTTCATTTTCCATTACCCTAAATTTAACAATTTTTTTGATTAAATCAAGAGGTAAGGGTTTATCTAATGAAAACTGAATAGTTCCTTTTGAGCATTTATATTCAGTTAATTCATGCCTAAATGCTTCAATACCAGAAGATGTAGGAAAAAATCCTATATGATTTTTAAAAACGCCAAAATAAACAAGTATGCCATTGTATTTGTATGCCGGCATCTGATAACTTATTACTTCTTCTGCATTCGGAGCAACTTTTTTTATTGTCTGCCGAAGTTTCTCAAGTTTTTCTCTAACAGATTCAACTTGTTGTGCTACATATTCATCAATGGTTTTTAAAGATTTATTGGGGTGATCTGTTTTCATTTTCATTTTTAATTCTTCATATTACCAACAACTATCTACTGATATCCAACCTCTTACTGATTCTATAAGAAGGAGTTTGAAGGATGTAATAATAACTGCCATTGGGAAGCTCAGGTAATTCCAAATCGAGAGTATAAGAACCGGCTGGTAAATTTCCTTTTTGTAAAGTTTTTACAACTTTTCCAAGCATATCTACTAAATATAAAAACGTGTGACCATCCTCATAAACTTCAAATTCAATACTTGTATTTTTCTCAACAGGATTTGGTTTGTTTTGGGCAAGATAAATTTTGCCATCTGCATCAAATAATCTAAGCCCACCTTTTTTGCAAAAATCAATTAATTTAAATTCTGCTGAACTTAAAGTAATCGCTGTTTTCCCTTTACCTTTCAATCTCAGATTTGATAATTTCAATTCAGTAATTGTATCGTTGCCTAAGGCAACCCTGAATTTTAATGTTTTTAAAATATTACTTTCGTTAAAAACTGATGGTAAATCGAATGTAAGAATCCGGCTTTTTTCTTCAACTCTGCTCGAATAATCTTTAAACATGGGTTCGAGCATAGTACCGTTGAATTGCAAATCAACAGTAAAACCCTCTATTGTTTCACGAAACATAGAATTATTCAAATACGCAACTTTTATAGGAACATCAATAATACTTCCCTCCTTGGCTTCAATACCAGTTATTGATATAGTGGCAGTATCAATAATTGGCAAAACACCTTCGCCAAGTAATGGAATTATTGCTTCCTGCCCATAAGCATCATACTTAATCGAAATAATAGAATTGCTTCTTTCCGCTTTTTCAGGCATGAACCTCAATATAAAATCTTTCCCTTCATTTGGAGCTAATGTTGTAGTTTCGCTGCCCTTAATAATAAAAAAATGGTCAATATCAGGACCCGGAATAGATACTGATAATATCTTTATTGTTTTACTTGAAACATTTTTTATGAGAAGTGTTAACATTGTATCTTTAAATTCGCCTAAATCTACTTTTCCGAAATCAATATAATCAGTTGATACAGCCAACTCCGGCTGAAAACCGTTTCCGGAAATCTTAGAAACAAGGGTTTCACCGGGTATATCTATCTCAATGTCACACTCCCTTAATCCATCATTCAAGGGTGAGAAAATAATTTCCAAAGGTTGTACGGACAATGAATCCAGTTCAGTTATTTTTTCTTTATTAACTATCTGGAAATCACCCGGATTCTTCCCCTTTAATCTAATATCCTTAATCCTGATTAAAAAAGGCGACCTGTTCAGGAGAAAGGTATCCAAATAGAACTGGTTAGTCTGTCCTGTTATTACATCAGGCAGTTTATGGTCAAAAGCCAAAACATCTGCATGGTTAATATCAATAGGACAATCGGTTGAATCCATTTGCAAATCTCTTTTATCCAGGTTCCAAATCTTTGCAGTACTGTCCCAACTCGATGTTAAAATACGGCTGCCGTCAAAATTGAAAACTGCAAATTGAACTGCATTCGTATGCTCCTTTAAAGTTTTAACCAAATTGCCTGTTTCCGAATCCCACATTTTTGCAAATTTATCTATTGAAGTAGTAAGAAAATATTTTCCAGTATAATCAAAATTTGCTGAATTAATTGGATTGATACCGCTTATAGAATCAGTATGAGTTATGGTAAATAATGTATCACCGGTTTCAATATCCCACATAACAGCTCTGCCAAACCAACCTGCAGAAACGAGTTTTTTCCCGTCGGGACTGAAATCTGCATGTATCACACTACCATTGTTAAATGAAAATGTCCTGTATAATTCCCATTTATCTGTCTTCCATATTCTTATTTTACTCGAATTACCAACAGTAACAACATACTTGCCATCCGAACTAAACTCTGCAAACCATAATCTGAATGTTTCTTTTGTTAAATTCTGAATGAAATCCCCTGTTTTAGCATCCCAAATCTTTGCGGTTCCATCCCATGATGCCGTAATGATATACTTTCCATCAGGAGAATAATTCGCTGATTTTACTTCTGCCAAATGTCCTGATAAGGTCATGATACTTTTACTGAACTTTTCTTCAGGATTTGTTATATCCCAAATTTTAACTGTAGAATCATCACTTGCAGTAATCACATAATTTCCATCTGGACTGAAGTTTGCCCATCTTAATGGTGCAGTGTGACCAATAAGTTTATGAAGTTCAAATCCGTTATTAGAATTCCAGACCTTAGCTGATAAATCAGTACTTGCACTAACAACCATATCGCCAATCTCATTAAAATTTGCTGACTGAACTGCCTGCCTATGCCATAAGTCCATAGTTTGTCCAACATTGTTAGGCCAAAGCTGAATCGCACGGATTATACATCCATCGGTTATTTCATCAGGAACCACCCATTGAAATTTTAAGCCATTGATATTTTTTGCAAGCACATTCCAATTGTCACCATTATCCAATGTGTATTCCAATTGAATGACATCTTTTGGTAAAACACCTGTCCACTCCACTGAGACAGTGTCACCTATCACTAAAGTTTCACCACAAACAGGTTTTGTTAGCGTTAAATTCCTTTGCTTGGGAGGTGTGTTGGGAAAACCTCCGGTAATAAGCAATGCTTCTCCGTAACAGGCATTTGAGACAATGACCAAACTGTCAAAAATCAAAGCAGAATCCAAAGGTGCAAACTTGATTGTCAAGGGATGTGGTTCATCCTTTTTTATCCTGATTACAGGATTTGAAGCATCTGGTGCGCCTATTGTTACCTGCAAATAGTCAGAAGTAAATTTCATATCGGTAATAAGGATATCATCATTTCTTGCAGTTATTGTTGCTTCGAGTTCTTTTGACATACCGGGAATTACCGCACTGAAATTTAAATATTTTGGCTCCACTTCAAAGAAAGGCCTATATTTATCAGGTAAAATAAATATTATTGAATCGGATATTTTATCTTGAGCAATATCAAATTGGATTAAATGTTCTTCTTCGCAATTTTGTAATGACTGCCAGATTAGTTTTGCAGGTTTGTAGTTGTAAATATAAGCCAGACATGAATTTACTGACTTAACAACCTGGGAGGTATCATTTATATTACCAAAGTATTTTCCTCCTGTAGAATCTGCAACAATTTGAAACTCTTCCTTAACCTCATCTCCTAAAGTAAGACAATAGAATTTAATTCCTCTTTGATTAAGGAGTTCAATAACGTATTTATATGAAGTAACATTTTTTCTGTCAGTAATCAAAACAAGTGCTTTGTCGAATTTTCCTGTATTGGCTTCAGCTATAGCTCCTATTGGATAATTAATAAGACCGGTAGCATAATTTGAAAATTGTGATTGTTCCAATAATTCAATACCATCATTTAGTTTTTTACTGTCTTTGGTAAAATCCAGATTAATATAACTGAACTGGTCAAAACTTGTTAAGGAACAATCGGATGTGCCATTTAAAACATTTCCTGATAACAATTTCGCAGTATATTTAGCAAGATTGAACCAATCCGTATTCCCTGCCTGAGAACCAATAGCCAGGTCAACACAAATCGTCAGGGATACCGATGTGAATGGAGTTTGTTCAGGATTAATAAGGTTTAAGATTGCTAAACCGGAACCGGCATCACTGGCAGATAAATTTTCTATTTTAAAATTATTTTCAGGAATATATTTATCATTAAAAATAAATACATCTGATTGAACCTGAGGAAAATCCAATATTTCATAATTTAAAACATTCAGCGATTTTTGTGAAAATGCCAAACAATGCGTCAAAAGAAGCAATAAAAAAATATGTAAAAATTTATATCTCATCATCTACAAAAATAACTTAATTTATCCAATCAATTCAAAAGAACTTAATTCAAATCCCATATATTATCATATAAATCAAATATTATACCAACAAAAATTTAAATCCTGTGAATCGAGTCTTTACTAAGTGAAAATAATTTCACAATTGAGTATTATTTTACACATGTAAACCTGACACTTTAGTAAAATCTGACACTTTATTATTGTCCAATATTTTCCTGACATTTTGGCATAAAGACATTATGGCATAAAAAAAGCCCATTTCGTGAAAAACGGGCTTTAAAATTTAAATTCTAATAGTCTTAATTTTCAGATAATGATAAGTAAATATCCTGTAATCTTTTACGTAAATGCAATACAGCATAACGTTTACGTGCAAGAAGAGTATTGATATTAACTCCGGTATCCTCTGACATTTCCCGGAAAGATACTCCTTCGAATTCATTTTTTACAAAAACATCTCTTTGCTCTTCCGGCAATTCCTGCAAACCGTCCTGAACGGATTCCCAGATAGTTTTCCTCAAGTGGTCAAGCTCGGGGCTGGTTGATGTATCGCCAATAAAGTTTTCAAATGTATCAATGCCATCATCTGATTGACTGGGTGTTTGCATATCTGAAAATGTCTCTGCTCTTTTCTTTCTGTAAGAGTCAATTATACGGTTTCTGACGGCTGTAAATACCCATGATGCAATGTTTTCAATCGGTTTTTCAACGTTTCTCGATGCGGCTAAGACATTTGTGAATACATCCTGTAAAATATCTTCAGCTTCTTCCTGGCTTCTAACTCTTTGACGTATGAATCCAAGGAATTTTTTTCTATCTGTTTTAAATAAATTTTCAATCTGATTTGCCAAATCAATAGAGTATCTGTTTCTTGAAGTAATTTTAGTACCCTTCAATAAATTTCTCCCATTGACCTTGGCCGGAGCTACTTGAGCTTTTGCAGTTGCACTTCTCATTTTTAAATCCTTTCTTAAATCTAATATTTTATAACTGTAATTAAATCAATGAGTAAAAAACGCTCATAAAACTCCTTTTAGTTCATTAAATCCATATTTTAAAAAACTTTTTTTCAATTTGTACATTCCCTTATATATAAAGACACAAAAACAGCAAAAAGGTTTCAAAAAAACTTAAAATTTTTTTAATTTATATAAATTTTTAGTTTCAACTAATAATTTCAAAGTTTCAAAATACCCTATAGAAAAACTGTGCCAAAAATGAAAATTATAAATTTTTGTTAACAATTTCCTCAATCATTATATCATCTGCTATATTAGGCAAAGTAATTTTCAACTCAAAGTTTGCGTCCATAGCTCTTTTTATAGAAGAAATTGCCTCATTATTCCTAGCCCAGCTTCGTCTTGCTATCCCGTTGTTAACATCCCAAAAAAGCATTGACTTAAGTCGTCTTTCAGAATCCTCGGAACCATCCAAAACCATCCCAAAACCTCCATTAATAACCTCTCCCCAACCAACACCTCCTCCATTGTGAATAGATACCCATGTTGCTCCACGAAAAGAATCACCTATGACATTGTGGACTGACATATCGGCAGTAAATCCTGAACCATCGTAAATATTGGCAGTCTCACGGTATGGTGAGTCAGTTCCACTTGTATCGTGATGGTCCCTTCCTATTACAATGGGAGCAGAAATTTCTCCATATTTGATTGCATCATTGAATGCTTTAGCAATTTTGATTCTTCCTTCGGCATCAGCATATAAAATCCTTGCTTGCGAACCGACAACGAGTTTGTTTTCGAATGCCTGTTCTATCCATTTGATATTATCAGTTAACTGTTGTTTAATCTCATCAGGAGCAGTTTTCAGCATTTCTTTTAAAACATCCCCGGCAATTTTATCCGTTTTTATTAGATCATCGGGATTGCATGATGTACAAACCCAACGGAATGGACCGAATCCATAATCAAAGCACATTGGACCCATAATGTTTTCAACATAAGAAGGATATTTGAACTTTTTCCCTGAGCTATCGAAAATATCGGCATTTGCCCTTCCTGCTTCGAGCAAAAAAGCATTACCATAATCCCAAAAGAACATTCCCTGTTCAGTTAATTTATTAATTGCTGTAACCTGCCTTCTTAAAGAACCTTTAACTTTTTCTTTGAATAATTCAGGATTCTCTATCATCATTTTCTGAGATTCTTCGAATGTTAAGCCAACAGGATAGTAACCGCCTGCCCATGGATTGTGCAATGATGTCTGGTCTGAACCAAGCTCAACTTTGATATTATCCTTTGCAAAACGTTCCCAAAGGTCAACTATATTTCCAAGATAACCTATGGAAACAGCTTCTTTATTAATACGTGCTTTTTCAATTCTATTGATTAATTCATCAAGATTTTCATAATATTCATCCAGCCATCCCTGACTGTGTCTTTTCTTTAGAGGTTCGGGATTAATTTCAGCTATAACACCGATACATCCTGCTATTACAGAAGCTTTTGCCTGAGCACCGGACATTCCTCCGAGACCGGAAGTAATAAATAATTTTCCGGCAAGGTCTCCCCCGCTATGCAATCTTCCGGCATTGAGTAATGTTATTGTAGTACCATGAACAATTCCCTGAGGTCCGATATACATATAAGAACCGGCAGTCATTTGTCCGTATTGAGAAACGCCAAGTGCATTGAATCTTTCCCAATCATCCTTACTTGAATAGTTTGGAATTACCATTCCATTTGTAATGACAACTCTTGGGGCATCTTTGTGAGAAGGAAATAAACCCAATGGGTGTCCGGAATACATAACAAGAGTTTGCTCATCAGTCATTTCAGCAAGATATTTCATTGTCAATCTGTATTGAGCCCAGTTTTGGAAGACAGCACCATTACCGCCATAAGTAATTAATTCATAGGGATGCTGAGCAACATTAGGATTGAGATTATTGGTAATCATAAGCATTATCGCTGCTGCTTGCTTTGATTTACAGGGATATTCATCTATATGCCTTGCATAAATTTCGTAATCGGGCCTAAACCGGTACATGTAAATTCTGCCATATTTCTTTAATTCTCCGGCAAATTCTTCGGCTAATATCTTATGATGTTTTTTATCGAAATATCTCAGGGCATTTTTCAGTGCAAGTTTTTTCTCGTCTAAGGATAAAATATCCTTGCGGATAGGAGCATGACTAACCGAACTATCATACATCTTAACATTTGGCAATTCATCCGGGATTCCCGCCAATATTTCTTTTTGAAAATCTGTCATTACATTATCAAATAAATTTATTCCAATATATTATTAACTACACAAACATCCCGTAAATGTTCCCAACGGTAAATACCAATGTCGTGACCATCACCCCAAACAGGAAGAATTGCATAATTACCAATGGTTTTTATTTCCATAAGTTTATTTCTTTCTTCCTTAAGAGAATTTTCGACAAACTTTGCCAGACGGGATTTTCCTTTATCACCTGATGTACATTGAGCACAGGGACAATTATCTCTCAACACTGATAATTCTATCTGCGTTTCAATGCCATCCGACCAAGTAACGCTAAGTATATCAGGTTCGATTTTTATAATTTTCTTTGGCTTAATCTCTTGCATAGAATAAAATATTTCTAAAACATATAGATTACAAAATTAAGAAAAAAAACAATAAGAATACTAATCAAAATCCTTAATTTAATTATACTTAATGTTTTAAATACAAGATGTGATGTAAATTTATTGACAACCATCTCACTTTCTTTTCCCAAAATCCGATATTTATTTCTCATTTTTAATACCTAAATACCTTAATAAATTTTTAAAGTAAACAAATAGATTATTTTTAAGTATAGTTAAATTTACGAAGAGTAATCAAGATATAAAGGGTAGTCAGGTGAATCAATTTATTATTGTATTAAAATATCTATTTTCTATTTTCTATCTTCTATTTTCTAAAGCCGTGCGGAAGGGGGGACTTGAACCCTCTTTTATCTTGTTGATTTACATATACTTATCTTTTTACATTCCATACACTTTCAGCATATATTTTGCTTTTCTCTATTAAGTTAATTATTAACAAATTAAGATAAATAAAAGAAAAGTGTATGGAATATGTATGGGATTTCTTATATTTACAAATAAATGCTGGTTGTTTTAATGAAAAGTATATGATATGACAATTAATTTTTATCTCAATTATGATAAAAGAACTCCAAACCCTGAAAAAACTATTTACGTTTATATCAGAGACAGGGGAAATACTATTGCAATGAATACAGGTGAAAGAATCAATCCGAAATACTGGAATATTACTAAACAAGAGATAAAAAAAGGTCATACCGGAAGCCCTGAACTTAACGAAAGATTAACAACAATCAAAAAAGATATTCAAAAAATCCACAGAGATTTGTTAAATGATAACTCATTAGCAACATTTTCAGACTTTAAAGAAAAAATTAAATTATACTTCAAAAAAGATGAACCAAAATTAAAAAGTTTCTTTGATGTTTATGAGATGTTCTTGGAATTACGAAAATCTGAATTAAGTACGGAAATGATTAAGAAATTTATTACTTTAAGAAATCATTTACAAAATTATTCAAATTTTTCAAAATCAGAAATTAGCTTTGATAAAATAGACTTATTATTCCATGACTTATTTTCAAATTACCTTTTGAATGAAAAGAAAATGACAAACAATTCTATTTATAAACTTTTTTCTATGCTGAAAACTTTACTGTATTGGTGCAATGACCGAAATATTAATGTTAATCCTATTTTTAAGAAATTTCAATCAAGACAAAATAAGATAGATATTATTTATTTGTCTGAAAAAGAATTGATGAAAATTTATTATTTGAATTTATCAAAAAATAAATCCTTAGAAAATGTAAGGGACGTTTTTTGTTTTGCTTGTTTCACAGGTCAAAGATTTTCCGATGTTTCCGGCATAAAGAAAAGTGATATAAAAAGTAATTTATGGCATTTAAGAACCCAAAAAACACAGGATATAATAAAAATTCCTTTAAATGATTTTGCAATTGAAATTTTAGAAAAATATCGTAATAATGAAAAACCTTTGCCGATAATTTCACATCAAAAAACAAATGAACATTTAAAAGAACTCTGTAAAATTGCAAATATTGATGAATCTATTACAATAGTTAAATACAGTGGTGCTGAACGTATTGAAAAGACTTTTAAGAAATACGAACTGATTGCAACACACACCGCAAGACGTACTTTTGTAACACTATCTTTGGAAAAAGGTATGAGACCGGAAACCGTTATGGAAATTACAGGTCATAAGGATTACAAGACTTTTAAGAAATATATAAAAATTTCTACTAAAGTAAAGCAAGTTGAAATGAATAATATTTGGAAAAAAGAACCTATTTTGAAAATATCTAAAGTAGGTTAAATAATAAATATCAACAATAATATGAGGGTGCTTTATGAAACATTTTAAAACAGAAGTAATTAAGACAAAATTATTTACAGGAAGGATTAACCAAAATAGCATAACAAAATTATTATTTGAAAATGCTAAAAATGGATGGCAATTTGAGGGAGGTTTACCTATATTCAAAGGAATATTTTTTAAGAAGTTTCATGAAATATTGATATTCAGTAAAGAATGGGATAACCTCACAAAAGAGGAAAAACTATTGTTTGGTTCGGAAATTGAAAAATATTGAAATAATAAGAGGTGTGAAAAAGCACCTCTTTATTTAATTTAAATGTAAATGAATAAAATTTGAGGTTGTTATGAAAAATATATTATTTTTACTTTTAGTGTTGTTGCTTTTTTCTTGCACATATTATAGTAAACAAAACATAAAACAAAACCAAAGTTATCAACCACCACTTAATTATGATTTTGACAATTCTAAAATCATTAATAAACCTTTTGATGAAGTTTGGATTTTACTTATTGAATGGTTTGCAAAAACTGGTATTCCAATTAAAAACATGGATAAAAGTTCTGGCTTTATAGCTACTGAATCAAAATTAAAATCTGATTACTCGCATTGTGACTGTGGTCAAATATCTTCAATGTCCTCAATTGATAATATTTCAGGAAAATTTAATGTATTGGTTAAAAAAATTAGTGATAATTCTACATCAGTTGTTATATATACTTTTTTTCAAGCTACAATTAAAACTAAAACTGTGTTTTCTAACAATATTTCATATGATTTTGAAATGAATGATTGTAATTCCAAAGGAACATTAGAATTAAATATTTTAGAATATTTGAATAAATAGTTCAGATGTGTTGAATTGAAATTAAATAAATATTTTAAAGTTGCTATGGAAAAAAATAATAATTATAAGACTTTCAATTATGAGGAAGTAAAGATATTTCAATATTTAGACAATGAAACCAGTATTCAGGGAAAAATTGAATATTGCTTATGGTTATCTGAAAAATTATTTATTCAAATTAATGAATTTCCATCACCATGGCCATTGAACTTATCTTTACAAATGTCAAATAAAATGCTTTACAAGACTAAGCAAGGACTTCTAACTGAAAATAATATAAAGTTAAAAATCAAAAAATATGATAATTTAATTAGTATTTTAAAAGATAAAATTGATTATTATTCAGCATCATTAAAGAATGGAATTAACTTACCTGTTAAGGAAATGAATTATTACAACTATTTTGATGTTTGTAATAATGGAAAATTCAAATTGCAAAAAGCAAAAATTTATGATTTTGTCTATGCTTTACATTTGATACATGGATATTATGATAATTCATTAGTTACAACTATTAGATTAAAAGAAAAATTTGATTTTACGGATAAAAATTGGAATTCCATTCGACAATATATTAAAGATAAAATACATCAAACATGGAAAGATAGAACAAACAAGGTAAATAATATTGAAAATCTACAAAAAGAAATTAACTTAATTTTACAAAATGAAGGGTAATTTTAATTTCTGACATTTCATATCAAAATATAAAACTCGCTCCAATACTGACTTTTTAAAGGTAATAATTTAGGTAATTGTTATTACTAATAATTACATTTTGTTTTGTAAACATAAATATTATGTTTTACAAATTTTTGTTAAATTTTTATGGAAAATTCAATAATTCTAAACAACGTCTCAATTGATGACCTCAAAGGGCTAATCAGTGAATCGTTTGAATCAGTAATAAATAAGTTCAGACCGCAAGAACCCGAAAAGCAAGATGACCAGCTAATAAAAATTGATGAAGTTGCAAAAATGCTAAACGTCAGTAAGGTTACTGTTTTTGCATGGAAAAAAGCCGGTAAATTTCCGTTTTACCGGATAAGCAATAAAATATATTTCCGAAAGAATGAAATTTTATCAGCTTTGAAAAAAATCAATTGAAATATTAGCAATTATTTGAGGGTAGTTATGAAAGAATCTGAATATATTAGTGGGTGGGTTAGTCTGCATAGAAAATTGCTAAACAAAGGATTTGCAAAAAAGCCGAATTATCTGGCAGTCTGGATTTATCTTTTATTAAAAGCGAACCACAGCGACAAAGAATTTCTATTTAATAACGAAACTATCCTAATAAGAAGAGGGCAGTTAATTACCTCAAAACTTGGCATATCAAAGTATTTCAAAATTTCCATAGGAACTGTACAAAATATTTTCAAACACTTCATTTCTGAAAGTCAAATTGAAACCAAAATTTCCAACAAATTCACTATGGTTACAATACTTAACTATGATAGCTACCAAAATATTGAAAACAAAATTGTAAACACGGTGAAAGCGACGTATAAACAACGTGAAAGCGACGTGAAACAACTGAATAATAATAATAACAATAACAACAAAATAAATAATACAGGGAAAAATTTAAAAAATTTTTCTGACTCTGATTATTCTATTTTTTTAGAAGTACAAAGATTTTTAAAAAAAGGAAATCATAAAGAAGAAGCTCGTCAGCAATTTGGTAATGAAGTGGTACAAATTTATAATAAAATATTCAATCAAAACAGAAATGAGAAAAAACATCAAGATTATATAAACTATTTAAAATAGACAGAAATATATTGGATTTATATAAATGAATTTAAGATATTAATTTAAAAAATCAAATTGAAAAGAACACTATGAAACTATCTAAGAACAAAGAAGCAAATAATTTATTGATTGACACCCCCGTAAATACTCAATATCCGGTTAAGGTTAAGGATATTAGAACAGCAAGACGATTAATGAGTAGAATCATATTGCAATTTCAACAAGGAAAAATAAGTTCTTTGGAAGCGAAAACAATAACTTACTTACTACAAAACTTTGTTTCTATTTGTAGGGAAGCAAGGGAAGAGCAACGGGAAGAACAATTGTTATCAATCTTTTCTGATAACAGATTAATAAACGTACCAAAAAGTGATGAGGAAATAAAAGCAATGGATAACTTTTTAGATGTGTTAAATAAACAAGGAAAAAAAGAAAATGAAAACTAAAAACCCACAAAAAATAATATTAAAAGAATTTCCAAATAATATTAGTGAATGGCAAAATCTTGTTAAAAATAATCCTTTTGTTGCTACAATCATTTTTGAGAATATGTTAATACAAGGAAGCAAGAACCCAGCAATACTTAGATTATTATGTGAGATTTTAGAATTACTTCCAAAAAAGGATAAACAAGAACAACCAACAACAATAACCGTAACACTGCCAGAGTTTTTGAGATGAAAACTGCCCTTTAAATTGATTATACGGGCTTTTTCAGACTTGAGCTATACATTATGTATGTCGTATTTGAAAACATTACTTTAAATAAACTATCAGCATAAATTTTCATATTCTATTTTTCATTTATGAGATAGGAAAACTTAAAAAGTGTATGGTATATGTATGGAAATAAAATAAAATAATTGTAAGTTATTGATATTACAAGCTAAATATCTTATAATTGGTGCGGAAGGGGGGACTTGAACCCCCACGCCTTGTGAGCACCACCCCCTCAAGATGGCGTGTCTGCCTGTTTCACCACTTCCGCTTAAATAAAAGAATACAAAATTACAACAGTTTTTAAAATCCTCAAAACTAAATTATAACTATTTATAATTCAATGGATTAAAAAGAACATTCAAAAACAAATTGATAAAATACTTTTTGAATATTCATTGTAATATTCGTAAATTTGTAGTTCGCAATAATTGGATTATTGCAAAAATTGGTGCCGTAGCCAAGTGGTTAGGCAGCGGTCTGCAAAACCGTCAACGCCGGTTCGAATCCGGCCGGCACCTCTTTATTCAATTACGAATTAAGAATTAAGAAAATAGATTTTAGATTTTGGATATTAGAATTATTTTTTTCGAATTTGTTTTTGAATAAAAATTTAAATGTTTAAAAAAGAATGTTGAATTAATTTGATATAGGATATATGGCAGGAACGTCATCTGATTTAAGGGTTGGAGCAGTTATAAAGTGGAACGGCGAGTTGATGAAAGTAGTAAAATACGAACATGTAACTCCCGGAAAAGGTCCGGCTCACCATCAATGTAAATTGAGAAATATAAAGACCGGCAGGTTATATGAAAATCGTTTTAGGACAGGAGAATCTGTTGAATTCATCAGGGTAGAAAATAGAAATTATCAATACCTTTACTCCGACGGAGACAGTTTGCATTTTATGAGTCTCGATGATTACAATCAAATCCCCGTACAGTCGGATATTGTAGGGGATGATAAAGACTATATGAAAGAAAACCAGGATGTACAACTTTCATTTGTTGGTGATGAGGTAATAGCTGTTGAACTTCCTTCTGCAGTTAATTTGAGAATAATTCATACAGAACCAGGTCTCAAAGGAGATACTGCTACAAACGTGTTAAAACCGGCAACAGTAGAAACCGGTGCCGTGATTCAGGTTCCCTTATTTATTAATGAAGGTGAGATGATTCGCGTTGATACTACTAACGGTAACTACATCGAGAGAGTTAAAGAATAAAACAGTTATAAAGTTTATAAAGTTTTCTAAAGATAGATTGGGAGGTTAATATGGATTTAAATTACCTGAAAAAAGTAATCAAGATTTTTGATGAAAGTGCTTTAGCAGAAATCAGGATTGAAGAAGATGGATTGAAAATTAAACTTGCAAAATATATTGAAAAAGACAATGTTTCAAATCCTCAATTTATGCATGTTTCAACACAACAGGCAACTCAATCTGTACCCGAAACTCAAATAATCATTCCTGAAATTCCTTCGCCTGAAGTTAATAAGGAAAATGATGCGGTGGTCGGTCACATTATTAAATCACCTATTGTCGGAACTTTCTATAGATCTGCATCCCCCGATTCAGAGCCATTTGTTGATGTAGGTCAACACATAATAAAAGGTTCTCCTCTTTGCATTATTGAAGCTATGAAGTTGATGAATGAAATTGAAAGTGATATTACCGGAACTGTTACGAAAATTTTAATAGAAAATGCTCAACCGGTAGAGTACGGTCAACCAATATTTGTTATTAAAGCGGATTAGTGATAATTACTAATTACCAATTACTAATTACTAATTTTTTTATAGTGGATATTTAATGATTAAAAAAATACTAATAGCAAACAGAGGTGAAATAGCTCTCAGAATTATTCGAGCTTGTAAAGAACTTGGAATAAAAACTGTAGGCATTTACTCGGAAGCCGATAAAAATTCTCTTCATGTTAATTTTGCTGATGAAGTAGTTTGCGTCGGTCCTGCATCGAGCAAGGACAGTTATTTGAAAATACCTTCAATTATTTCTGCCGCAGTAATAACTAATTCAGATGCCATTCATCCCGGCTATGGTTTTCTTGCAGAAAATGATAGTTTCGTAGATATTTGCACAAGCTCCAATATAAAATTTATTGGCCCAAGTTCTGATGCTATCAGAAGAATGGGAAATAAATCAGTTGCAAAAGAAACAATGAGAAATGCCGGTGTCCCGGTTATTCCCGGAAGTCTTGGAGTAGTCAATGATGTCAAAGAAGCAAAAACCGTTGCCGACGAAGTTGGTTATCCCATACTTTTAAAAGCCGTAGCAGGCGGCGGTGGGAAAGGTATGAGATTTATAAATACTCCCGATGAATTAACAAAATATTTTTCTATTACACGTAACGAAGCAGAAGTTTCATTCAGTAATCCCGATTTATATATAGAAAAAGTTGTGGATGGTTCGAGACATATCGAAATTCAGGTTATTGGCGATTCATACGGAAACGTCATACACCTTAACGAAAGGGAATGTTCCATTCAAAGACGTCACCAGAAGCTGATTGAGGAAGCACCTTCTACCATTATTGATTCAAAATTAAGAAAAGCAATGGGAGAAGCCGCAGTAAGCGGAGCCAAAGCTGTGAATTACGAAGGTCCCGGAACGATTGAATACCTTGTAGATAAAGATAAGAATTTCTACTTCATGGAAATGAATACAAGAATTCAAGTCGAACATCCCGTAACCGAAGAATCCTTAATAATTGATTTAGTCAAAGAACAGATTATGATTGCTTCCGGTGAAAAATTAAGTTTAAAGGAATCCGAGCCAAAACTGCATGCAATCGAGTGTAGAATAAATGCCGAAGACCCATTCAATGGATTTGTACCTTCGCCGGGAAGAATATCGAGCTTGCATTTTCCGGGTGGCCACGGTGTTCGTGTTGATTCCCATGTTTATCAGGAATATGTGGTTCTCCCCTATTATGATTCCTTATTAGCCAAATTGATAACCTTCGCTCCGAAAAGAGATGAAGCAATTGCGAAAATGCGTAGGGCTTTGGATGAGTTTGTCATAGAAGGAATTAAAACCACAATACCATTTCATCAAAAGATGATGCAAAATCCCGATTTTATTTCGGGGAACATTGACACAAAATATCTTGAGAGAGTTAATTGGATGGAGATGTAATATTTCGTAATTTTTCTATAATTTTTTTGACAAATTTGATTTTTGATATTATAAATGGAGTTAAAATATGAATTTCCCAAATGATTTAAAGTACACAGAAGACCACGAGTGGCTCAGAGTAAACGGAAATATTGGTACTGTTGGAATAACCGACCATGCCCAAGGTGAATTGGGGGATGTTGTTTATGTTGATATAGACGAAGGAATGACCAGTGTAAATACAGGTGATACTTTCGGTACAATTGAAGCTGTTAAAACCGTAGCGGATATGTTGGCACCTGTCAGTGGCAAGATTGTAGAGATTAATAAGACAATTAATGAGAGCCCTGAAGTTGTAAATAATGACCCTTACGGTGATGGCTGGATGGTTAAAATTGAAATGTCCGACCCTTCAGAACTCAATAAACTGATGGATGTTGAATCATACAAACAGATGATTGGTCATTAATTTATTGACACATTTGTAGTGATTTTAGCTAATTTACAAAAGGCAGGAACACAAAACCTGCCTTTTTTTATTGTTCTTACAATGAAATTTGATATATTTCGGTTTATTATGTATGAAAATTTATTATTGATTTTTATTTAGGTGTTATTATGTTAAAAAGATTATTACTAATTATAAGTTGTATTGGAATTATTCTTTTAATTCCCGATTTTTCGGTTGCACAGTATCAGAATTTATATGATGTTGTACCTGATGTTGCTAATTGCAAAACAGGTACATTAAAGCAAAGCGAAAAAACAAGAATGCTCGAGTATTTAAATAAAATTAGGGACCTTCACAAATTGCCTCATTTTGAATATGACAATAATTTTCAGGATGAAGCTATGGAGATATCCCTGATTTCAGTAGCAAACGGAACTTTAAGCCATACACCCGATGCAAGCTTTCATTGTTACACCCAAACAGGATATAACGGTGGTATAAGTACAAATTTATTTTTGGGAAGTGGTACTACATATTCTTCTGAAAGTTCTGTTGTTTCCTGGATGAATGACAGAAATCAAATTGAATTAGGACATCGCCGTTGGATAATTGACCCATTCGTTAAAAAAATTGCATTTGGAAGAGTTGACGGCACTGCAAAAACCGGAGGTGGACAATATTGCGGAATGTCTTTTTATTATGACTCCAAAACAAATCAGGATTTAAGTTCCTTACAAAATGATTTCATTGCTTGTCCTTATGGAGATTATCCTCCGAGTATTTGGGATTTTGGCTGGTCAGTATTGTCATTTTCTGTTGTAGTTAATAGAAATAACAGATTGGCTAATAACAATGATTTAGTTTCTTATGCAAGTACATTAAACGGTAATCCTGTGAATGAAGCTTATGTTGAAGTTGAAGACGAAGCCGGTACTGTAAAAACTTATGGAAGGGGTACAGGATTAGGTTGGGCTTATGACACATATGGTGTCCCGAATTATTGCTATTGGCAGATGCAGGGACTGGAACAACAGAAAGTTTATAAAGTCAGGATTTATGATGTATTGGTTAACAACCAAAAGAAAAATTTCAGCTATCAATTTGCTTTTCGAGACCCGTTTATTTCAAAACCGGGAGTATGTGTATTATCTCAACCGCAAAACAATGCAACAGGAGTGAATCCAAATGTAACTTTAGAGTGGGGCACTTCTCAGGGAGCATCGTATTATATTTTGCAAATTGCTAAAACCAATACTTTTCTTGAATCCGATATTGTTTACCAAAGAACCAATATAAGCGGGACAAACTTTTCAGTGTCAGGAGTTCTCGAACCTATGACAAAATATTATTGGAGAGTAGCAGGTCATAATGATGCAGGAGACGGCGATTGGTCTTCTGTTTGGAGTTTTACTACCACTACTGCTCCGGACCCTCCAACTCTTGCAGGACCGGCAAACAATTCTACAAATGTTTCGATGACTCCGATTTTGTCATGGAATGCCGCAGATAAAGCTGATAAGTATCAACTTTTAATATCTGATTCGGATATGTTCACGGCAACGCTTGTTGATAAAAATGATATTACAACTACATCACATACGGTTGCAAAAGATATTTTAGCAACCAGTACTAAATATTATTGGAAAGTTAGGTCAATATCAAATATAAGCGGACCAAGCACATGGTCTCCAACATGGAACTTTTCTACGGCAGATGCGGCTCCCGGAAGGCCTGTTCTCACTTATCCACCACAAGGGGCTTCTGCTATCAGCGGAAGGGTGGAACTTAAATGGGAGCCAGTTCAGGGTGCTACATCTTATAATCTTCTGGTATCAGAGGAAAATTTGTATCCCGAATGGGCATTGGTTGTCAATGAAACCGGATTGACAAGCACAAAATATAAAATGCCTGAAGGAAAACTGAAACTTTTAACACAATATTACTGGAAAGTTGCGGCAGTAGGTCCCGGCGGAACAAGCGACTGGTCAATTAACCGCAGGTTCACTGTCGGCGATGCGGCTCCTGTTGATGATTATTCAGATTTTGAAAATACTGTTGATATTTATCCGAATCCAATTAGTAACAATGCAACTCTTGAAATTGTTTTGAAGCAAAGAGAGTATTTGTCGCTTAAAATATTTAATTCATTAGGAGAAAATGTCGAAACAATTATCGATGGGAATATGGAACCCGCAATACATATTTTGAGTTGGGAATGTTCAAAATTACCAACAGGAGTTTACTATTACCAGTTGGTTGGGATAAGGACAAACCAAAGCGGAAAATTTTATATTATGAAATAGATTTTTAAATACATTTAATATTTAAACTAAAAGAACACACCCCGTCCCTGCGGGACACCCCTCTCAAGAGGGGATTGTTAAAATTTTTTCTTTCCCATCTTGAGAGGGTTAGGGGGATGTTCTAATATTTCCCCTCTATTAAGAGGGAACGAAGGGTGTGTAACAAATGAATATAATTGATACTCTCAACGCATTAAGGCGGGATTACGGCAAGGAAAAATTCGATGAGGATACAGCCCACAGCAATCCTCACGAACAATTCAAGATTTGGTTCGACGATGCAGTCAATGCTGATTTTCTTGATGCAAATGCCATGACATTATCTACTGCCGACAAGTTCGGGAAACCATCGGCAAGAGTTGTACTGCTCAAAAATTTTGATGATAAGGGTTATGTTTTCTTCACCAATTATGAAAGCAGAAAAGGTCAAGACCTTAAAGAAAATCCAAATGCCTCCCTCCTGTTCTTTTGGGATAAACTCGAAAGACAGATTAGAATAGAAGGCAGTGTTGAAAAAATTACCGAAGAGGAATCTTTTGCTTACTTCAAGACACGTGATTATACCAGCCGACTTGGTGCATGGGCTTCCGAGCAGAGCAGACCTCTAACTAGCAGATTCAAATTAATGAGAAAAGTTGTATCTTATATGACAAAATATCCCAAAGATATCCCCTTACCTCCTTACTGGGGCGGTTACCGGTTGATACCTGATGTTTACGAATTTTGGCAGGGACGTAAAAGCCGTTTACACGACAGAATCAGGTACTTCAAAGATGGTGATATTTGGAGGAAAGAGAGACTTTATCCTTAAAAATTTCTAATTAATATTTCAAATAATGAAAAGTTCAATTGTATTACTAACTGATTTTGGTTTGTCTGATTCTTATGTTGGACAGATGAAGGGAGTGATTGCTTCGCTTAATCCAAATGCCAATGTCATTGATTTGACTCATGACATACAACCCCAAAACATTAAACATGGTGCTTTTATCCTGGTGTCTTCTTGCACATACTTTCCGAAAGGAACTATCTTCGTATGTGTTATTGACCCGGGAGTCGGTTCAAAAAGAAAGGCAATTGCAGTTCAAACCGAGAATTATTATTTTATTGCTCCCGATAACGGATTGCTGACTTTTGCTCTCGAAAAACAGGAAATATTACAAGTAATTGAATTGGATAATCAAGAGTATCATTTTGCGGATAAAAGTAATACATTTCACGGTCGTGATGTTTTCGCACCGGTTGCGGCTCATTTGTCATTAGGTATTGAAACCGAAAAATTAGGTTCAGAAATTGATATAAATGATATAATAAAATTAAAACCATTGAAGCTGAAGAAGAAAAAGAAGAAAATTGTTGGTGAGATAATATATGCAGATAAATTCGGTAATCTGATTACTTCAATTCATAAGAGTGATATTCAGGAAATCGAAGAGGATATAGTTATTCAATTCGGTAAGGAAAAAATCAGAGATATTTCAAAGACATATTCGGATGTTAAGAAAGGAAAATTGCTTGCATACATAGGCAGCAGCGGGTATTTGGAGATAGGAGTGAGGGGAGGAAACGCAGAAAAATAAAATTAACAATTAAGAATTCACAATTGACAATTCAGGTAGGCAGTTAGACTGTTAGGTTTTTTAGAAATTTGTTAAAAATATTTTAATGTTTTTCATAAGCAATGAAACTGCTGAATGAATATAGTACAAAATACTAATTTTCAGGTTGCTGGAAAATATATTTTGAGAAGTGCTTAAGATTTCATAATTTTTCTTTAATAAAAAATATCTGGAGCCGAAATGAAAAAGAAATTTGTAAAAAGTATCATATTATATTGCATATCATTGCTGATGTTTGCTTGTCAGGAAGAACCTGATTATTGTGATTGTGTATTTCCAAAACTTACGGAGTGTTTTCCTACTTCTATTGGTTCTTGGTGGGTTTATGAAAATTATATATATGATTGGGAATCTGAAAATGATACTTTAATTGGATATGATTCAACTGTTATAGTCGGAACAATGGTTTTTGAGGGCAAAGAAGCCCTTTTATTTGAAACACATCATTTTGATACAACCTTTCATTTCATTGAAAAAGATACAAACTATTATTCTCTATATAAGGACATTGATATTTACAGATTGTATCAATGGGTGAAGTATTTTAATGGAGAATTCAATTGGATGGAAATAGCGAATGATGATTATAATAATGACAGATGGTTTTCAGACAGTATCAGCACCCTTTCTGATTCTTCTTATATAAGTCATAATGATACAATAACAATTAAACAACAAGATAAAAGTGTTTTATCATTTCGTTTTGAATTTGGTGGGAATTACTCTCATTATGATACTTTAGAAGTAGCAATGCAATTTCGCAAAATTAAAACTATCAGTAAGAAGAAGATATTAAGGATTAAGAGTGTTGTGATTGATGAACAATACACTGAACAACAAGTAATAGATGATTATGTTTTTACAGAAAAAGTAGGTTTGAAATATTTTAAAATATATCCTGATTTTATATCTTATCCTGATTATTATAAAGTTCTTTTACGGTATAAAATCAAATAAAAATATTTTAAGGATAATACTGAATACTAAATATTTTAACAATCATTACGTTATTAAAATTATTCAAAATATGTTATTTTAGAATTAATTATTGAATAATAAAAAAATAAAAAATGTATCAAGCACAAATAAATATCAATGAATCAGTACATAAAAGATTACTGGATTTATCTCATAAGTTGCAAAAAAAAGAGAGTGAGATAATAAGTCTTGCTTTGTTAAATTATAATCCTGATAATAATCCTGTTGATAGAATAAGTCTTCTGCGTCAGGCAAAAGGTATTTGGAAAGATAGAACCGACCTGCAAACTCCTGAAGAACTAAGGCAAAGCTGGGAAAGATTTGATTGATGAAAGAAAGATATCTAATTGATACTGATGTTCTAATTGATTATTTCAAGGGCAATCCGAAAGCTATCAAATTTCTTGAAAACCCTGATATAGCGATATTAATTTCCGCCATTACTGTTGCCGAACTTTTTGCAGGTGTCAGAGAAGGTCATGAAAGAGATAAAATTGAGAGCTTCATTTCAGCTTTTGAATTTTTACCACTAACACTTGAAATTTCGAAAATAGGTGGTTTACTAAAGCGTGATTATGGAAAATCTCATGGTTTGGGATTGGCAGACTCGCTTATTGCAGCAACTTCCATAATTACAGAATCAACTTTGATTACTCTTAATACTAAACATTTTAAAATGATAAAAGATGTAAAAGCACCTTATTCAAAAAGCTAATAAAACAAATCATTATTCTTTCAAATAAACCACTCCTTATTACGTATTAACTTTTTTTATAATATAAATTTGCGAAAAGAGGAAAAACAGGAAAATGAGAAAAGAAAACTTCAGGAATATTGCCATTATTGCACACGTTGACCACGGCAAAACTACATTGGTTGATGCCATGCTAAAGCAGACAGGTACTTATCATGAACACGAAGCTATAATTGAGCGTGTAATGGATTCAATGGATTTGGAAAAAGAACGCGGTATAACAATAATGGCAAAAAACACTGCAATATTTTATGAAGGTGTAAAGATAAATATTGTTGATACTCCCGGGCATGCTGATTTTGGCGGTGAAGTAGAAAGAAGCTTGAATCTTGTCGACGGTGTTTTACTGCTTGTTGATGCTAGCGAAGGACCTTTGCCTCAAACTCGTTTTGTTGTTAAGAAAGCTTTGGCAAAAAAACTACCGGTGATTTTAATTATAAATAAAATTGACAGACAGGATGCGAGGATTCAGGAAGTGATTAATGAGGTTTACGATTTATTTATTGACCTCGATGCTAACGATGAACAAATCGAGTTTCCGATTTTATATACTAATTCCAAAAAGGGTGTAGCTCATGTTGAACTGAACGATGATTCAGACAGCTTAAAACCGTTATTTGATACAATCATATCTCAGATACCAGGACCTGAATCTGACGACAATGAAGTACCGCAGTTTCTTGTTACAAATCTTGATTATGACTCTTATGTTGGTCAGATTGCTGTCGGAAGATTATCGAATGGTACTTTGGAAATGAATAAGTTTTATACTCTTTGTGGAGAATTCAAAAATACTACAAATGTTAAATTCTCAGCTATATATACCTTCAGTGGCTTAAGCAAAAAGCAGGTTGAGAAAGTTGAAGCCGGAGATATTATTGCAATTGCCGGAGTAGAGGATATAAAAATTGGTGATACGATTTCATCTCTTGAAGACCCAAAACCATTACCGAGAATAAAAGTTGACGAACCAACAGTTTCAATGATATTTTACGTAAACGACAGTCCCTTTGCAGGAAAAGAAGGAAAATTTTTAACTTCGAGACATCTGAAAACAAGATTGGAAAGAGAAGTTAAAGGTAATGTTTCTTTGCAATTCAAGCAAATGGACAGGACGGATGCATTTGAAGTAATGGGCAGGGGTGAATTGCAAATGGCTGTATTAATAGAAACTATGAGACGAGAAGGTTACGAGATGATGGTTTCGAAACCAACGGTAATAACAAAGGAAATTGACGGCAAAATACACGAGCCGGTCGAAAGATTATATATTGATATACCTGAAGAATTTATCGGGATAATTACTGAAAAAATTTCTACCCGTAAGGGCAGACTGGTTAACTTAATGAACAGCGGAAGCGGAAGGTCAGACCTCGAGTTTTTAATACCGGCACGTGGTTTAATTGGTTTCAGAAGCCAGTTTCTGACAGATACAAAAGGTGCCGGAGTTATGAATACATGGTTTGAAGGTTATGAGCCATGGTTCGGAGATATTCCTCATCGTTTAAAGGGTGCTATAATTGCCGACAGAAACGGAAGGGTAAACAATTTTGCTCTTATTGCTATGGCAGACCGCGGTGAATTGTTCGTATCGGCAGGAACTGAAGTTTATCAGGGAATGGTTGTGGGTGAACGAAACAAAGCACTCGATATGGATGTTAATATAACCAAAGAGAAAAAATTAACAAATATGCGCAGCTCAACATCTGAAATAACAGTTACCATACGTCCCCCCCGCCCTATGTCACTTGACCAGACGATTGAGTTTATCGCAGAAGACGAATTGGTCGAAATCACTCCTTTGAATATACGCTTGCGAAAGATGGAACTTGACCCTAACAAGAGGAAATTAAAGACCAGGAGCTGAGTTGTTAATTGTTAATTGATTTTTTCTGTCATTCCTGCGAAAGCAGGAATCCATAAATTAACAGCCAAAGTGTTCGTACATTGAACGCATAATCCCGAACTGTCTGAGATAATGACCAATGAACTCAAATACTACAAAAGTATGTGGAAAACTTTGTTGATAAAATGTTTAATGTGTGGATAATATAAAAACCGAATATATTTCAACCAATTATCCCTTCCGAATTGTTTTTTCAATTGAATTTTATTATTATTGTAACTAAGTAATGTAAAAAAAACGAAATAATTATTTTTATTTTAAATATTGGAGACTGTGATGAAATACAAATTAATTCTACTTTTGTTAATAGCCGTTATTTCGGTTACTACAATACCTGTCAAATTGACGGCTCAAAAGGCATCTTACAATGAAGCAATAACTGTTGACCCGCTTAATTTTTTGCTGAACAGCATAGTAAATGCGAAATATGAGAAAAAATTATCACCTACAAACTCATACACGATAGGTGCATTGTTGATTTATAGAACTACAAGCGGACAATCGAGCGGTACCTGGATGGGCTATGGTCTTAGCGGCTCATATAGGTGGTATTATGATTTGTTCAAAACAAGACAAAAAGCCATTCAAGGTTTCAGTTTCGGTCCCAGGGCTTCACTGTCCTATTATGGTTTTTCAGGAGACCATAACGTTTCAGATGACAATGCAACGGTAATCACAATTGGTGGAGAAGCCATGTATAAATGGGTTTGGGATTCATTCGTTTTGGAAACGGGAATCCTTCTTGATTTCCCATTATACGGACATAAAGACTTGCCTTGGACTTACGGAACATTTGGACTGAATGCCGCTATTGGCTATGCATGGTAATAAAAATTCGTTTCTTGAAAAATTGTTCCATGCCTTATGGTTTGGAACAATTTTTTTTTATAGTAAGAAATAATGTAATACATAGAAGCTGAACATTTTTTCTTTTCTTTCGTAAAATTACATAAAGACAGAAAGGAAATTTATTATGAAAAAGATATTATATATTTTTATGGTATTAATGCTGATTCTTATATCCCAATTATCGGCTAAAGATAATATTATTCTCACTGCATCATACAACAAAAATTTCTTTTCGAATAACACATTGGATATGTATGGATTGAATCTCGAGATTTTTATCACAAAAAATGTCAGTATAAATTATTCGCTAATGCTCGGCAGCGATGGCAGAAATTTGGCATTGCACACAACCGGAGGCGTAATTGGCGGGATTAATATGCTTGGTTACGCAATAGAAGAAGATTACTACGATGATGAAGAAAGCTCATCCGGTTTTATTTATGGTTCATCAGTTATTATGATGATTCTGCCTGAAGGAATTAATATACATGTGCCTCTGAGCCAATATGTTTCGCTTGTGCCGTATATTCATCCTTTGGGATATGATTATATAGGTAACGACCGGACTGTAAGCAGTTCTGTCGGTTTAAAAGTGATGTATAATATCAATGATAAAATTGTATTAATACCTCAAGCCGGAGTCTCATTATTTTATTCCACTGAAAACCATACGAGCTATAACTTAGGGCTTTCTGTGGGTGTGAAACTTTAGTTTGTAAAGTTTATAAAGTTGAAAAATAGATTAATTTTATCATTCTACCTTAACAAATGTTTGTGAAATTCTATACCCCGGAGTTCTTATAATAATGAAATATGTTCCTTGAGGTAAATCACTTAATTCAATTTTCTGAATATATTTTCCGGGTTTCATTACTTTCTTTAATATATTTTTTACAACAATAACCTGATAATTATAAATATCAATTTGAATTGTTCCTTCTTCTATTAATTCATACTCGATTTCGATTTCATTATCACTTGGATTAGGAGCTATTATCATTAATTTTAAATTTCCGGCACCAGCATTTATTAACCTATCGCCACCTTCCTTGCAAATGCCAAGGAGTTTAAAAGTACCGCTAATTGTATCAATTATTAAATCATCACCGATTGCAGTAAAATTCTCTAATATCAATTCGGTTGATTCAGAATTTCCTAAACCAACAACGAACTTTATGCTCGCTAATGTTGAATCTGAAATAGGTACTATGGGTAATGTTAAAGCTAATCTTCTTTGACCATTAAGAATATTTTTTTCAGTATAATCAATAGGAGCAAGAAGTGTTGAATTAAAAACGAGGTCTGTTGTAAAATTTTCAACTTCAGAATATTCAAGATTTGATGCATTTCTGAGATAAATTGGGATTTCAACAATTTCTCCTGCTTTTGCAGAATCAGTACCGACATGAAGAGTGACAGAAAATTGCTGCTCGACAGATGCAATGATTTCAACTTTTCTGTTATTATTACATGAATCTATAAAATTAAATGTACCATGGTAAGTACTATCAGCTATTCCACCAATAAATTTCAGAAATACGATTGAAGTATCTCCAGGGCTTGTTATTAAGGGAACAATGCTGTCAATAACAAAATCGTTTATATTTATTGGCACAGTCCATGCTATTGGTAAAGTTCCGGAATTAACGATATGAAACGAAGTATCAATTTCAGTATTAATAAATTTTGTTCTTAAAAATAATAAACTATCCGAAAGCTCGAAATTTAATTCATCCTTTCTTCCTGTTATGGGAATTGATAATATTGAATCTTTAAAAGAATTACTAAATATTGATAATGTAGCAGAACTTTCACCTATGCTTTGAGGAGAGAAAGCAATAATAAAATCTTTAGTCTCCAAAGGTGAAATTGTTGTAGATGTAAATGAAGGGACTAATGAAAATCCGGTATCTCCAGAAATTGAAATATCGGAAATAATCAAAGGATTATTCCCTGAATTTATTATAGAAATAGTATCGTATCCTAAATTCTCACAAACAATATTGATATTGCTTTTATTTGCCGAAGATAATTCTATTTCGGAATATAAAACAACAATCTTGAACGGTCTGCTGTATAAAGTTAATTCTGTTGCTAAAGTATTTGTTATATGACAATAATATTTTCCTGTATCTGATTCTGAGATATTTTGAATAGTAAAAGATGAGCTTGAAATAATATTTGAAATTGGGATACTGTCTTTGAACCACTGATATCTATTATTTTGACCTCCAACTATAATGTCGAAAGTATAATTTAAATTCAAACTTACATTAATATTTTTTTCTACTCCAACACTGTCCTGTGGAGAATAAGAAAAGAATTTTGATTTATTTAAATTCGGTTCAATATCGTCGAATTCTAACGAATTATTTTCGATTCTCAGTGTATCCATTACATTTGGAAGTTGCAGTTCAGGTAAATAAGTAAAATTACAATTGTCTAACCATAATTGAGTTAGATATTTTAAATTCTTTATCTCAACAGGTATTGGACCATAGAGATTATTCTTACCCAATGCCAATCCCCATAATTTTGATAGGTTAAATATTTCTCTAGGCACTGTTCCAGTTAACTCGTTAGAATACAAACCAAGTTCTTCTAAATTAATAAGGTTAAATAGTTCCAAAGGAATATTTCCTGATAATCTATTAAAAGGTAATTCAAGGGCTATAAGATTACTTAATTTACCAATTTCTTTTGGAATTTCTCCAGATAATTGGTTGCTATAAAAATAAAGACCCTTTAAATTTACTAAATTTCCCAACTCCTTTGGTATTTCTCCAGTTAATTTGTTAAAACTTAAATAAATATATTCTAGATTAGCTAAATTCCCAATTTCTTTAGGGATTCCTCCTGATAATTCATTTCGATTCATATATAATGTTTTCAAATTTTTCAATTGACCAATTTCTTTTGGTATTTCACCATAGATTTTATTCCAGATTTGGAGATTCGGACCCCAATTTCCTAATTCGAAGGATTCCATTTCGCTTAGAAATCCTATTTCCGATGGTATTATACCAATAAGCTTATCTTGTCTTAGATTAATTTTTTGAACCCTCCCATTCACAATTGTCACTCCAAACCATTTATCAATTGGTTCGTCTGACAACCAATTTGTATTGTTAATCCAGTTATCTCCATCGGTGCTGTTATATAATGCGATGAGGGCGAGGGAGTCAGTCCTACGATTATATGTAGGGTACAAGGAATCTCTCGATGATGCTGCATTTAAAACCTCATAATAGTATGTGGAATCAATGTTAATAAATGCTACTATAAAAATATTATTCATGTTCCATTTTTCATGCTTAGTGAATTCAGTCGAAAATTTATAAGTTTCGCCTGGCAAAATAGGAACAGGAATATTGGGATTTATATAACCATTAAAACCTCCTATTATTTTCCGGACTACTTTCATATGTTGAAATCCCATGATTTTTGCTGGTTTGTTAAAATAAGGATGGTTTTCATAACCATTACGATTAGAAATATAGTTGCTTTGGTCCCATCCTTCACCAATACCTGTAACGCTGTCTTCGCAAACATATACATGCCATTTTAAGGGTAGATTGATTGTATCAATAATATTGGCGTTTACTGTAATGCTTATTCCTTTAACCTGTTCAAAATATTTAAAGTCAATTTTTATATCAATTTTAGGTTTTACTTTCAGTGCAGAATCTGAAATTAACTTCCAGATTGACCTGCTCAATCCTGTTACTCCTTGATTTTTTAATCTGTCTATTGCTGCCTGTGGAAAACCAGAAATTCCTAATGTTTTTATTAAACTGTCACCATCAGGAATTGCTAAAGAATCACCTTTATGAATTCTAACACCAATTATTTTGTCAGGATAAAGATTCATTATACTATCCATGATTACAAAACCATCGGTATCCCATCCAGACCATGCACCTGTAAAATTTTCAAATAGGATTCGACGAATCTGAGATAAGGAATTTTCGTTTGTTATTAAAAACAATACCATTATTACCATTAAAATTTTTTTCATGGCTTATCCTCAAATTATTTCAATTTTTACCATTTAATTGGTGTTTCAACAATTACTTCTATAGTTCTGCAATAAAAGCGACCTTCGGGCAAATCATTATTGTAAAGTAGTTTTGTTGCTCCTAAGCCGTCGTAACTCGTGTTTTTGTGTCTGATAGCATCTGCTACAGTTTTTGCTCTTTTTCTTGAAAGTGTTATATTATAATCCGGATTTCCAATTCTGTCGGAATAACCCATTACTTTCACAATTGAATTGCTTTCAATATTTTTACTGATTTGGCTTGGAATATCACGGTTGTACTTAGACAGATTCATCGAACCATATTCAAATAGTATCAAACTGTAACTGTCATACCTCTTATCGCCTTCTTTTTTCTCTTTCTTCATGCTGATGGTTTTTTGCTTGACATCGAGCATGCCAAAGCTGTTTACTTTGTTTTCACGATAATCCTCAATTTTTAAATCATATCCCGTAGGAGAGCTTAAAATCATTAATGCATCTGCTTCAGTTTCAAATTCCCAATTAATATCCTTTGATATTTTTCCTGTTCCCTTGATTTCTTTGATAATTTCTTCATTTTGTGAAACGGAGATAACCCAGCTTCTTAGTTCCAAATCAGGAATTACATTGACAGAAAAATTAATACCTTTTAAATCAACTTTTGAAACAGTATCTCCTGAAAGATTAATAAGAGATATGACTTTCATGGTATCATTTAGAACAACAGGAGCTATTATTCTTTTATCATCAGAATATATTTCCACTCTCCTGTTTTCTTCAATTCCTTCCTGAATCTTGATATTAGATTGATTGTCCGGTAGATTTTGGGATTTTATTTTGATTCTGTTTTCAGGAATATCCCATGCAACTTGTAAATAATTTTTAACTGTTTCCGCTCTTGCATTCGATAAAGTAGTATTCCTTGCTTCCAATCCCTGATTTGAATTGCAACCAATTAATGATAATTGTGCATCCGGATATTGGACTAATCTTGAACCAATTATATCTAAAATATGATAATATACTTCAAGTGTAGTTAATTGAAATAATTTATCAATACGGAAATCTTTCGTGTCATTCTTTTCTTTCACCTTATATCTTTCGGGAAGTGTTGCCGAATTCTCCTCAAAAAAAACATAATTCAACAGAGGATGCATTTTTGTTGATAAAAATTCTTCAACTTGAAATGTAGGAAATTGAATTTCTTTTCCCTTTTCATTAATGGCTGTAGCATTGATTGAAGCAGATAATTGATACTCTTTTGGTACAAATAAAGTATCAGTTCTTTTATAATTATCTATAATAAATACAGTATATTTTTCCTCAATTGTATCAATACTAATATTAGGATTTCCTTGCTCAAATATACTCTCTGTAATATCCAATCTTTCAATTTTAATTGTATCAATTTTTTCTCTGTGTTCAAATTTTTCTTTAATTTCAGGTATAGGTATAGAAACGTACTTCAAAGTTAAACCCACAGAAACTGAATGGCTAAACCATACCATATTTTTAACCAAAGGAGTTAATCCATATGATAGAAATAACTCAGGAGTTAAGTAAAACGTTTTAGTTTTATTTAAAGGTAAGTCATAGCTGAATCCTGCCTGAAGTGAAAATTGAATGTTATTAATATCCGGAATTTCACCTGATGATTTATTACGAAATATACTTTGAGAATCTTTTCCTAAGCTGTCAAGAAATGTTGCTTTCCCTTCTGGTTTAATTATCTTTTCATACTGACTATAGGAATTGGAAAGTAGTAAACCGGCACGACAACCTGCTTTAATTGATATAGCATCAAGAAATTTAATAGCATAAAGAGGTTCGATGGTTAGTGAGTTAAATTTAGCATTAATAACATGCTCAAATTCTCCGGTTATTGGTTCTCCTTGAAGCAGTATCAGAATTTTTTCTGTTTTATTTAATTCAGTATCATCAGATTGAAACCCAAGCCGGAATGAAATGTTTTGTTGGTAAGATAAAGGATAATTATAAAACAAACCAAATCTATACCCAAAACCGTAACCATTTTGGAAAACAGGGCAACAATTGGGTATTCCAGGAAGTTTTCTAAATTCAACATCTTGGTAGTACAAAATATAATGTGAATAAAGACCATAACTATGATAGGGAACGTCAATTAATAAATCTTTTTCTTGTGGAAATATGATTTTGAAAAAAAAGAGTTGAAAAATTATGAATAGTAATAATTTTGTTAATAGCTTAACTTTTTTTATTAAAATATAAAACATTTTCTACTCAAATAAATATTAAAAGCTAATTGATGACTCCATTCATAAATCTAATAAACTTAATAATTCCATTAGCAAAAATAGATAATTAATTCATTAAAAACAAATTGATTGAAAATCGAAAATTGCAAAATTGAAAATTGCAATTCGTTTCTCTATTTCAAAAAAAAAGAATATCTTTGTAATTAATTGATAGTTGTCAATTGAAAATGAAAAAATGCTTTCATGATGAAAATATAATAATATGAAATTTAAAATAAATTTTGGTTTAGTTGCGATTTTTTTAATGTTATCTGTCTCATCCTTGTTTTCTCAGGCAGGTATGAGATTTGAGGAATTAACTAAAAGAATAGAACAGTATTTCGCAGAACCTTTGATTAATGATATTAAATCTCAACTTCCCCAGGGAACGGATTACCGTATTTGGGGATGGGATGTTGGTGATTTTTCCGGGGACAGCTATAATGATTTGGCTTTGTCAGTCAAATTATCCGGCGACAAAAAGAAAACTAATTATGTCTTTTTGTTCGTTGATTTGGACGGCTATTTAACAAAGGTCTCGGAACTACCTTTCGATTATGTTGAAATGCCTTTGGAAATTGGTGTTGTTATCCGGTACGGGATATGTAATGTTACCAAAAAGCGGGAACGTTTTAACTGGATAATACGGGGATATAAATTTGACAATGGTGTTTTAATCCAGCAGGATAACTTCGAGACCGAAAAAATCGGGAAATATACACATGAAAGCACGATTGACTTTCAAACATTGAGAACCAAGGAAAGGTATATTGTTACAAATAATAGTTCCACGGTATATTCGACCGACCATTTAATCATTCCTTCTTTTTTTAGAAGTAGATTGATTTACAAAGGGTATCAGGACAAAACATTTTGCAATTACATAGATTACGTTCAAACAGGCGCCTATTACTGGTACGGGGATGATGATTGTTCTTTTCACGTAAGTTCTGCCTATGATGATAAGTTTTTGTATTTTACGATTGAAGTCAAGGATGAAGAAACCATTAATCCCAGATGCGATACATGTTGCGGGGATAATGTTGAACTATGGTTCGACGTAAGCCAGGAAGCCAAAAAAGGAGACCGCTTTGTTGAACGCAAAGGTGATAACCTGAAATTCAGGAAAAAGGTTGAAGCGGGAATTATATCATTCAAAATTTATCCCGGTAATTTCAGGACAATAAGACCTTACGTCAAAGATATCAGTACGACCGACAACCTTTATAATTTCCAAAGAGAAGAAGTTAACAATATTAAGGTCGTTTCTTCTTTGCGGGAAAAGGGATACGTTTTAAAAATTAAGATTCCGTTTCTTTTATTGGGATACAAGGCACCAGTGCCTGACAAACCTGAATCCACAGAATTTGGCTGTACTGTCGTAGTCCATGATATTGATAATCAATTTAGGCCTGAAGAGGAAACTGAGATAGCTACATCCGCATTTGACAAGACAGACCCGGCTACTTACGGAACTTTGCTGTTAGTGCCTACTAATCAATGGTTTGGTTCAGCCAAAAATATTTACAAGGAGTATATTGTTAAGTCATTGTCGGAGTATGGATTTTGAGTTACCGGTTGTCAGTTGTCAGTTGTAAGTAATAGTTTGGGATTATTAAGCAGTCCGGTAACCGGTCTTTGGGATTATTGAAAAAAAATTTGAACATTTTGTTCACAACACAGATAATGTACAAAAATTGATTTTCGGTAGGATTCTGTTGTTTTTATTTGTGTTTATAGAACAAAAAAAATTAATTTTGTACTTTATTCTTTGAAATGGCAAAAATAAAAAAAAATGAAAAAGGTTTGATTCAAAATTTTCATGGAGATGGTTTAAAAAACTACCAGAATGACAGAGTGAAGAAACCTAAAACTAATATAATGATGGAATTAGCTCCTTATGCGTCATTGGGTATGCAGTTAGTAATAACAATTGTAATCGGAGCATATGCCGGATGGTGGATTGATGGTAAATATGATACGGAACCATGGTTCCTGATTGTTTTGACTTTTTTTGGGGCAATTGCCGGAATGGTTAATTTCATAAGAACCGTAACCAAGCGAAAAAAATAGTTATCTGTTGACTTTGTCACTTGACACTTGGAATGAGGGCTGGGAAGATAAATTTTATGACTAAAGCTATAATAATTGCAATTTCTTTGACATTTTTGAATGCACTTTCATCTTTCATCATTGATAGAATCGCAATGAATAAAGATTGGAAGAGTTTTAACAAATTGATATTTGGCTCGATGGCTATTAAATATTTCTTAACAGCCGGATTGGTTTGGTTTTGTGTTAGTTATTTGGAATTACACAAATTAGCTTTTTCTTTGACTTTTTTAGTATCAACATTTTTTCTTCTGATGGGAGAAATTATGATGATACACAAATACAAATCCGGTAAAAGATGAATAAAAAATTTTATGACAATAAATGTTAAAAAATTAAGAGAAGAGATTATTGGTTTGATTAGTGATAGATGATTAATTGATAGATATTGAGTTAAATTTGTGGATATTTAATTTTTATGAATATTGAACTTACTGTCTGAAAAAAAATGGACAGGATGTAATAAAGTTTTCAGTAAAAAATTATAAGATTTAAGGTTAATTTATGGCAGATGAAATATTAAAAGATAAGAATGATGGAGGGGCAGCCGTTGTTGATTCCAAGCATACATCAACTGATGCACAACACGATAATACCGGACATTCATCAGGACATAGTGAGATGACACCCGACCAAGTATTTCCAACATTACTTGGCAACAATTTAGGAGACCATAGGGAATTTTCATGGCTTGGAATTCACATTTGTGAGTTACCCGTCATAGTTTATGACAAACAAGAGGGACTTCATATTTATTCTTCAAGCAGTTCAATGGTCCAAGACGGACAATTTACTATGAAAATACACGGTGAAAATCACGGCTATAAATTTGCAGAAAAATCTGACCTTAATCCCGGACATGCCATGCACTGGAAAGCTCCGATAGTCAAAACCTCTACAATTCAGCCCTCTAAAGATAATCATGATTTTACTGCAGACGCAGTAACACTTGATTTATCCGTAACATCTTTGATGGTATTCCAATGGATTGCAATGTTAATTGTTCTGACTTTATTTGGCATAGCCGGCAGAAGATATAAGAAGAATCCGACAGCTGCTCCAAAAGGTATCCAAAATGTTATCGAGTGGATTGTAGAGTTTATACGTGATGATATCGTAATTCCGAATTGCGGTTCTCCACGAGCGGCTAAAGGTTTATTGCCATATTTTGTTGGTTTGTTTTTCTTTATTTTCTTTATGAATTTACTTGGTTTACTTCCCGGGGGACATACCGCCACCGGTGCTTTAGCAGTAACAGGGGCATTGGCAATAGTAGCATATTTTGTAATTAACATTACAGCTATAAGGGAATCAGGAATCGGGGCATGGCTACATCATTTATTGGGTGGAGCGCCGATTTGGCTCTCACCTATTATGATACCGATTGAAATAATTTCGATGTTTGTGAAGCCATTCGCACTGACAATACGTCTTTTTGCAAATATGACTGCAGGACACGTTGTATTACTATCGTTAGTGGGTTTGATATTCTTTTTCAAGATTTCGATTGGAACAGGTGTTGGTTTGGCAATAGCCCCAATTTCAGTAGCTTTTTCCGTATTTATGTATTGCCTTGAATTACTTGTTGCCTTGTTGCAGGCATATATATTCACGATTTTAACGGCAGTTTTTGTAGGATTAGCTATTGGTGAACATGCACATGAAACAGTGCATCAACATTGATACAGACAGGTCTTAGACCTGTCTGTACATAGTATGATATTTATAAATAAATAATAAATGTTCTTTAATAATATATAATTTTTATTCAATTTTTTTTTGGAGGAATAATGGATTTAGGAACTCTTGGAGCAGGTTTAGGCGCAGGGATAACAGTAATAGGTGCCGGACTTGGTATTGGACGTTTAGCAGCCGCCGCTTTAGAAGCCGGGGCACGTCAACCGGAAGCCGCTGGTGATGCAAGAACAACTATGATTATTGCAGCAGCTCTTATCGAAGGTGTTGCTTTGTTTTCATGCGTTATTTGTATGTTATTAGTTGTTATGAAATAATTCATTACGGATTGTTCTAAAAATTGTCATTCTGAACGTAAATTAATATAGCGAAGAATCCACAAATCAGTTAGACGACTGGATTCTTCACTACGTTCAGAATGACGATACTCTTAGATATATAACTTTGAACAAATGCGGATTAATAATAATAATTTTTCGTTTTAAAACAAAACAGGACAAGTAATGGAAAGTATAATGAATATTGACCCGGGTCTGATTGTGTGGACTCTGGTAAACTTTGGTATATTCCTTTTTTTAATTTTAAAATTAGGCACAAAACCAATTTTAAACGGCTTGAAGGCAAGAGAAAACAAGATTAACGATTCAATAGATGCAGCAGAAAAAGCTAAATCCGATGCTCAAAAATTACTTCTTGAAACTGAAACAAAACTCAGCCAGGCTCAGAAAGAAATGAATGAAATCATAGCCAAAGGTAGAGAACAAGCTGAAAAGATATTACAAAAAGCATCTGACGAATCTGAAACAGTAAAAAGACAAAAAGTTGAAGATGCAAAAAATGAAATCGAGAAAAGCAAGGAAAATGCAATTAAACAATTGAGAAGTGAAGTAGCTGATTTGGTTGTTATGGCGACCGAAAAAATCCTTGACGAAAATTTGGATAAAGCAAAACACTATAAAATGATTGAACAATATATAGAAAAGCTTCCAAATAATTAATTATAAGTTAGGATATGAAAGAATACAAAGTATCTCATCGTTATGCAAAAGCACTTCTTGATTCGGCAAAAAAAGGAGGTGTCGTTGATATTATCAGTAAAGATTTTGAATCAATTAAAATGACCTTTTTAATGTCAAAAGAACTACGGCATTTTGCAGGTAGTCCTGTTATCCAACTTTGGCGTAAGAAAAAAGTTTTTAACGAGATATTTCTCGAAGAAAAAATCAGTAAATTGACAATGGAATTTTTAATACTTCTTATTGAAAAGCGCCGGGGTAATCTTATTTTAAGTATTATTGACGAATTCGACCATCAATATAATATCTTAAACAACCGGCTGCCGATTAAAGTAGAATCGGCTGTTGAACTTGATGATAAAATAAAAGACCATGTTATTAAAAAAGTGACCGACAGAATGAGGATGGAAATTATTCCTGAATATGGATTAAACGAGGATTTGAAAGGCGGGATTTTAGTAAGAATCGAAGACTGGGTATTTGATGCTTCGATAAAAAATCAATTAAAGAACCTTAGGCGTCAATTAATCGAGGGAAACTAAGTTCAGTAAAAAGTTAGAAAGTTTACAAGTTTGTAAAGTTAGAAAAAAAATATTTAATATTATAAAGTAATAATGAAAAGGTAAAATTATGGTTGATGTTCGTCCGGAAGAAATTTCTGCGATATTACGGCGACAGCTTTCAGGTTTTGAAAAAGAAGCCGATATTTATGAAGTTGGAACAGTACTTCAGGTTGGTGACGGTGTAGCACGAGTTTATGGTTTAACAAAAGTGATGGCATCGGAATTAGTGGAATTTCCAAATGATGTTTTCGGTATGGTATTGAACCTTGAAGAAGATAACGTAGGTGTTATGCTTTTTGGTGAAGACAGCTTGGTTAAAGAGGGAGATACGGTAAAAAGAACAGGAAAAATTGCATCTGTTCCTGTAGGTAAAGAATTATTGGGACGAGTAGTAAATCCTCTCGGGCTACCAATTGACGGTAAAGGTCCCATCAATACTACTCAAATACTTCCTATGGAAAGAAAAGCACCAGGAGTATTGCCGCGGCAACCCGTTAAGGAAGCGATGCAAACCGGTATAAAATTTATTGATGCTTTGATACCAATAGGCAGAGGTCAAAGAGAATTAATTATAGGTGACCGTCAGACAGGTAAAACGGCTGTTGCTTTAGATACTATTATTAATCAAAAGTTTACGCATACGGAAGAAGCAAAAAAACTTGGAATTGACCCGGTTTATTGTATCTATGTTGCAATCGGCCAGAAAGGTTCGACAGTAGCTCAAGTGGTTAGCTTCCTTGAAGAGTTTGGTGCAATGGACTACACGATAATAGTAGCAGCAAACGCATCAGATCCGGCACCTTTGCAATTTATTGCTCCTTATTGCGGATGTTCCATGGGTGAATATTTCCGTGATAATGGTATGCACTCCTTGTTGATATATGATGACTTATCAAAACAGGCAGCTGCTTACCGCCAGGTTTCGTTATTGTTAAGAAGGCCACCGGGACGTGAAGCATATCCGGGTGACATTTTCTACTTGCATAGCAGACTTTTAGAGCGTGCCGCTAAGTATTCCGATGCTAATGGCGGAGGTTCGTTAACTGCATTACCCGTTATTGAAACTCAGGCAGGTGACGTAGCGGCTTATATCCCGACAAACGTAATTTCTATTACCGATGGCCAGATTTATCTGGAACCAAACTTGTTTAACGCAGGTATCAGACCGGCTATAAACGTTGGAATTTCGGTATCCCGTGTTGGTGGCAATGCCCAGATAAAAGCCATGAAAAAAATAGCCGGTCCGTTGAAACTGGGTTTGGCTCAATACAGGGAACTTGAAGCATTTGCTAAGTTCGGTTCAGACCTTGACAAAGCAACTCAACAACAATTGAGAAGAGGTGCAAGATTAACTGAAATATTAAAACAGTTGCAATTTGCACCAATACCTGTCGAAAAACAGATTGTTTTGATTTGGACGGCAACTATGGGTTATCTCGATGATTTGAAAGTTGAATCACTCTCGAGATTTGAGAAAGAATTATATGAATTTTTGGATAATTCATGTCCTGAATTACTCGATGAGATTATTCGCAAAAAGGAAATGACAAATGAATTGGTTGCAAATCTTGAAAAATCTGTTAAGCCATTTGTAGATAATTTCAAAAAAAACATGTAGATAATTGACAATTAAAATTGGCAATTGATACTTTAATTAATTAAAGAATAATATGTTAGTATTAACAGGTGGAGCTGGATTCATTGGTTCATGCTTACTGAAAAAGCTGAACGACGAAGGTATTAGTGAAATAATCGTCGTTGACCGGCTTGGTGAAGCTGACAAATGGAAAAATCTTGTGGGAAAGAAATTTGCAAGGTTTATTCATAAGGATAATTTTTTAGAACAGCTCTTTGATAGTGCTTTGGATGAATCTTTAGAGGCAATTATTCATTTAGGTGCCTGCTCAACTACTACCGAAAGGGATGCGGATTATATCTTTGAAAATAATCTGAACTACAGTATTGAACTTGCGACTTATGCCGCTGAAAACAACATTAGGTTTATTTATGCCAGTAGTGCCGCAACTTATGGAGATGGTTCTCACGGTTATTCAGAAGCTAATTCCGAAGAATTGAGACCAATGAATGTTTACGGTTTGTCAAAACATTTTTTCGATAGATGGGTGATTGACCATGAATTGGAATCAACATTTACAGGACTGAAATTCTTCAATGTATTTGGACCTAATGAGTATCATAAAGGTGAGATGGCAAGCATGATTTATAAGTCATTTTCACAGATAGAAAACCTCGGTAAAGTTCATTTATTTAAATCAAATAGCCCTGACTTTAAGGATGGTGAACAAAAAAGGGATTTCATCTACGTTAAAGATGCTGTTGAAGTTCTTTGGAAAATATTGACGATAAATAAATTTTCCGGAATTTATAATTTGGGAACCGGTAATGCAAGGACTTGGAACGATTTGGTTGATTCAGTTTTTCATGCATTAGGAAAAGAACCGAAAATTGAATATATAGATATGCCTGAATCATTGTCAAATCAATACCAGAACTTTACTCAAGCTGATATGAAGAAATTGAACAGAAGTAAAGCAAAGTTTAAATTTGATTCTCTGGAAAATAATATTGAAGACTATGTAAAGAATTATCTGATTAAAGAATGGAAATACTTATAATTAATTGACAATTGACAATTAACAATTTTTATGGTTTTTTAAAAATTATATAGGTAATATTTTTAGAATTTTATATTACGAATTTTAAATTGAGGATACTATTTTAAAAAGGAATAATAATATAGGGATATTAAGATGCCAACATTAAGAGCAATAGGAAGAAGAATAGTTGCCGTACAAAATACTGCAAAAATCACTCAGGCGATGAGAATGATATCTGCTGCACAATTAAAACGTGCACAAAATAATATTGAATCTGCAAGGCCATATGTTTTGAAATTAGCAGACATTTTGGGAAACTTAGTGGAAGCAGTAGGTGAAGATTATAATCATCCTCTCATTGACAAACGCAAAGAGGTGAAAGGTATTACTATAATCACAATCGCTTCAGACAGAGGTTTGTGCGGAAGTTTCAACAACAATCTTTTTAGGTTTGTTCTTAATTATACAAATAATGATTTATCCAAGGAATACCCGAATGCAAAGATTAATCTTTTAACGGTTGGAAAACGTACAGGTCAGTTCTTTAAAAAACAAAATATCGAATTAATAAAGGATTATTCAGGTATATTCTCTAATCTAAATTTCACAGTTGCAAAGGATATTGTTAATATAGTTAAATCTGAATATATAGCAGGAAAAGTTGATAAGGTTATTATTGCATTCAATGAGTTTAAAAATGTTATTGTACAAAAACCAAAATTGATTCAGTTATTACCTATTGAAGCAACGCATGAAAAAGAAGTAAAGAAAGAGAATGAAAAAGCCCTGGCAAATCTTGATTATATATTTGAACCTGAGCAAAAATCAATACTTGACGAATTACTGCCTAAGCATGTCGATATTCAACTTTGGAGGACATTACTTGAGTCTTTTGCCGCAGAGCAGGCAGCACGTATGATGGCGATGGAAAATGCAACCAAGAATGCCAATGACCTCATTAAACACCTTCAACTTGTTTATAACAAGGCAAGGCAAGCCGCTATCACTAAAGAAATGCTCGAAATCGTAAGTGGTGCAGAGGCGTTGAAGAAGTAAAAAAGCAAATGTCTGAACCGCTTATTGAAACTGATTAATCTGATTTCGCAGATTTTTCTTTATCCCAGCGGGATTGAACTATGGTAACTAAGTAAACCGCAAGCCTGTGTTTTCCCCGAAGGGAATAAATGATTTCACGCGAAAACGCAAAGGGGCAAAGACGCAAAGACGCAAAGATGACTGTTAAAACAACTCTGTTCTTTAATTAGAGAAAAATTTATGGAATGTATTTTTGTACCTGAATTAAATGAAAGTTCAAATGAAATAATAATATCAAATGAACGCATTAATCATTTGAAAGCATTGCGGTTACAGACTAACGACCAAATCATTTTTACTAATGGAAAGGGACTTTGTTCTGTGTGTATTTTGTTGTCAAATACTAAAATAAAATACCATTTCAAGGTAAAAACATTTTTAAAAAATCACGGAGAGTTACCATATAAATTGGGAATTGCACTCGGTATTCTGTCAGACCGTAACCGAATGGAATTTGCACTTGAAAAAGCTGTTGAAATGGGTGCTACTGACTTTTATCCAATAATAACAAGATACTCCGAAAAGAGAAAAATTAACTTCAGCCGACTTCAAAGCAAGTCAATTGCCGCAATGGAACAAAGTAAAAGGTCGTGTTTAATACATGTTCATCAACCGGTTTGCTTGAACGATTTTGAAAATATTGTACCGGATTATGACACAATAATCCTTGCTGAGGAGACAGGTAATAGTCCTGAAATGACAAAGTCTTTAAAATCAACTATATGCTTTGTCGGACCTGAAGGAGGATTTGATTCAGATGAAATCGAGTTTCTTAAAGGATTAGGAAATTCAAAATGTTGGAATTTAGGTAACAGGAGATTAAGAACTGAAACAGCTGCTTCGGCAATTTTAACTCTTGTCTCAATGAAACAAAACCAATAAAAAGATTCATAGAATATGTTATTATTTTTCAACCGGAGACACACGAATTCCTCGATTATTCAAAATAAATAATACGATTGTTTTCTTTCTTAATTTTGATATTTTACCTAAATTGCCTTATTGCTAAATTACGGAATAAAAAATGAAGAAATTACTATCAGTGTTTTTGGGGATTCAACGAACATATTTTGCGATTGTCGAACCATGCAAAAAGGGTTTTGAGTTAAAATATGTTCAGTATGACAAATATACTCCTAATTTGAAAGATAATGAATTTACAGATATATCATTAGAACCCTGTTTCAAAAAAATATCCGATGAACTGGGTACTGATATACATGGATTAAATGTAATAATACCATCCGATATAGCTCATTATTCTTTGATTCCACAACCTGAAAAGAACAATGAGCAAAATTTAAGAAAATTATGCGAACTCGAAATTCGCCTGAATTTCCCAAATAATGCTTACGAAGATTTTTCTGTAACTGCTATTCCACTAGATAATAATATCAAAGAATATAAATATTTATTGATGGTGTTTATACATAATACAATTCTCGATAATTGTAAATTATCTTTATCGGATTTAAATCTGCCAATTGAAAAAATCAGGACTCCCGTACTCCCTTCAATGACATCATTCTTTTATAATTATCCGGAAGTTTATACAAAAATTTCTGCTATTATTTCTTTTGGCGTTAATTCAACCGAATTTACAGTATGTTCTCAGGAAAATCTTTTATATTTTTCTCAACTCAAAGATAAAGACAATTCAAATCTTCTAAGTAATCTTCTTAATGAATTTGAAAAAGCCGAAGAATTATTAGCTGAAAAAATTCAATTTTGCTTTTTAAGTGGTGAGTCTTTAAGCTCAGAATTTATCGAGGAAGTTAAATCATACTTTAACAAACCGGAACTAAGAATTTCGAGATTTAACTCATTCAGGATGTTAACAACTAATCTTGGAAACGGATATCGTGAATACTGTTCACGAATGGCACATGTTTTTCCGCCATGTATAGGAGCCGGACTACCGGATAAAAATAAAGAAATTACAATATATAAGTAGTTTATATGAGTTTCTATTTATTAAAATAAAAGTAAATAATTTAATTAAAATTTTTCGTTTGTTTACTCTTTCGATGTGATGCTTAATATTTACTTTAAATTCTATATTATCAATTTTTAGAGATTATTTCCTTCCCTCAAAATCCTAATCTTATTCCTTGCTTCCTGCAAGTAAACTGAACGAGGAAAATCGGTAATAAGTTGTCTGTAGGATTCAATTGCTTTGTCCCTTTCCCCTTTTTTCTCATAACAATTACCGTTGAGAATCAGTGCATGGTCAATGTAAATTGATTTTGGATAGTTTAAAATTAATTGATTTGCGATTGCTAAAGAACTGTCGTAAAGAGCAATTTTCAAACTGATTTCAGCCGCATTAATAAGACTTCTTTCGGCAAGATTTGTACCTTTGGAAACTTTTTCCGTTTCCAACAATTTATTAATCGCTTCATTATATTTCTTTTGTTTTTCAAGATAGATTGCTTTTGCATAAAGCCCTAAACCTCTTACCATCTCTTTGTTTTGCTCGATTAAAATCACTCTTCCCAAAGCATCATTGGCTAAATCTTTATTTGTCTGAACCGACAATTCACTAAACAAAATCTTTGCCGTATCAATATCTCCGACAAAAAATTTCATTTCTGCTAAATTATATTTTGCAAAGAGTACTTCCTCAGGTGCAATTTTTTCAAAGTTCCTGATAACATTGTCATATATTTTGGAAGCTGTATCATTTTCCTCTTTTAACAGATGAATCTTTGCAAGCAAATTAAGTGCTGAAGCCGTTACTTTCTGTCTTGAAAATTGTCTGTTAATATTTTCGATTTCATTTTTTGCCGTCTCTTCATCACTCAGTTGTTCGTAAGAAATCAGGGCAATTCTAAATCTTGCCTCAGCGGAAGCCATATCCTTTGGAAATTGCTTGATGATTTCACGGTAGGATTCAATGATACTTTTAGCTGATTCAATTGAGATACTCGAATCTGTCAAAAGTTTTTGTTCCAAAGTTCTTGGATACCCATATAAAGCGGAACTTAAGAATTTACTTTTATTTCCCATCTTGATAATATGTTCAAATGCCTTTAGAGCAATATCATACTGTCCGTCATTTTTTGAATCATTGGCAAATCCGATAATATCCCTTCCCTGTGCATTAGTGGCTTCATCCATACGCTTGATAACTTCGAAGGCTTTTTCGAGATTTCCTATATATCGTAAAAACCAGGAATAAACTTTTAAGTTAAGATAGTTCTCCCTATTACCTGACACAGCATCCTCCAAAACTTCCTGAACGTGAGCTTTAGCTGCAGGAATTGTTAACAAAGCGGTTATCCTGCCCTGAGCAAGGGCAATGTTTTTTGTATCATTCAAAATAATCAGTGCTTCTTCTGTCCCTTTTTTAAAATCACCTGTAGCAATATACAACTGGCAAAGCTCATCGGCATATATTTTACTGTTGTTTAATGCTTTTCGTCCTTCTTCGAGAGTTGTAGCGGCTTTACCGTATTGTAAAAGTTCAATTTGAGATTTGGATATTTGCTTATAAGTTTCCTGATTAATAGGTTCGAGGTTAATCGCCTTTTTCCAGTTCTCATTTGCCAAATCATTAGAACCTGTCCTCCAAAGTAATTCAGCATATAAAACATAAAGAGCTACTGATTTCTTATTCTTCATAAAACTTTCAACAACAGGTAAAACTTCTGAAAATTTATTCAATGCTTTGCTTGTTCTTACATAACCATTAAAATAATCTTCATTCTTTTGATTGCTTTCAAATAGTTCTTTATATATTCTTGCTGCTGTTTCAAAATCACCGGATTGCTCAAATGTCTTCGCATACTCAAACTTTTGCCTGCTATCCCCTTGCCCCTGCAGGTTGAATATGGTAAAAAATAATAAGAAAATTATCGAATATATTATGTTTTCTTTTATCATCAAACTTATAAAACTCAAAACTCTAAAACTCTAAACTCAAAAAACATTGACGGAAAATGCTCACTTGTGTTGTTTAGTTAAAAAAATAGCGATAAAGTTCTTATTTTTGTTCTTTTCACTATTGTAATAAATTATATTTGAAGAAGTAAAGATTTTGGTAGAAAATAAATTCGAAAATACGCCTGAAAAGACATTTAAATTAGGCAAGGTATCATTAATATCATTCAGCCATTTGGTTCATGATATCTATACTGCTTTCTTAGCACCAATACTCCCATTATTGATAGATAAACTGAGTATGAGCTATTCTATGGCGGGCTTTTTAATCCTAATATTAAGAATACCTGCTATTATAAGTCCTTTGATAGGATTATATGCCGAAAGAATGAGTACAAGATATTTTGTTATTTTCGCACCTGCTGTAACAGCAATAGCAATGAGTTTCGTAGGTAACGCTCCATCGTATCTAATCCTGTGCATCATATTATTATTAGCCGGGTTAAGTTCTGCTTTTTACCATGTTCCATCACCTGTAATGATAAGAAATTTATCCGGAAATAAAGTTGGGACCGGTATGAGTTTTTATATGGTAGGAGGTGAGTTGGCAAGAACACTTGGACCTTTAATAATTCTTACGGCTGTATCTATTTGGGGTTTGGAAGGTTCATTCAGGGTAATCTTCATAGGTTTAGCAGCAACAATTTTACTTTTCATTCAAATCAGAAACATACCTGTAAGAGAGAATTCAAATAAGAATCAAAAACCTCCAACATTGATGCTGGTATTGAAAAAGCAAAAAGATGTATTTATCATATCGGGTGCATTGGTATTGTCAAAATCATTTATGATACTCACACTTACTTCTTTTTTACCAACTTACATGACAACAAAAGGTTCAAGTATTTGGCTGGCAGGTGCCGCATTATCAGTAATAGAGCTGGCTGGTGCTGCGGGAACATTCCTATCGGGTTCTCTGTCGGACAAAATCGGCAGGAGAAATATGCTGTTGTTTACAACTCTACTTGCTCCCGTATTCATGTTGATTTTTGTATATTCCTCAGGATGGATTTTATTCCCGATTCTAGTTATCATGGGATTGCTCGTTTTTGCTGTCAGCCCTGTGGTTATGGCTTATGTTCTCGAAAATGAAAAGGAATATCCGGCAACAGCAAACAGTATATTTATGGCTTTGAATTTCGGAGTCGGTTCGATTGTAGCATTATTTATCGGTTTTTTAGGTGATTCAATAGATTTGGATATGACATACATAGCAAGTGCCATATTATCATTAGTAGGATTACCATTTATTTTTAAAATGCCGAGTAAGAATAATGTAATGTGAATGTTATTCTAATTCAAGAAATGATTTTGTATAATCTGAGAATTTGATTAATTTAATAAAAAAATAATTAAAGCTTGGAGACATTATGAGAAAAATATCTGCTTTTTTGAAAATAATCTGCATTTTTTTTATTCTTAATTCATATACGATGTTGTCGCAGTGGGAGCAGTGTGGTCCTTATGGAGGAGGGGTGTTTGATATAGCAATAAAAAATGATAAAATTTTCGCTGGTACTTATAGAGGTGGAATTTTTTGCAGTACAAATAATGGAAAAGAATGGAGGAATATATTTAATTTTAAACTTTCTGAAAATGTATATTCATTCGTTTTAAATGAAGAAAATATATTTGCCGGTACGTCTGATGGTGTTTTCAGAAGTTCGAATAATGGAAGCGATTGGGAACCGGTTAATAATGGATTATCGGAAACATTTGTTCATTCATTATTTGTTGAAAAAGAAAATATTTATGCGTGTACTTTATATGGCCATATTTTTGAAAGTACGAATAATGGAAACGAGTGGTTTAAAATTGCTACTTTTCCTTATGAAAGAAACTTCTCATGGATAAATTCATTAGCCTTTAGGGGTAAGAATATGTTCGCCGGTACTGATCATGGTGTTTTTTTAAGTACAAATAATGGTAATGAATGGACAATGGTTAATAACGGTTTAATTGATACGCTTGTTTTATCATTAGCAATTAGTAAAAAATATATATTTGCGGGGACTTATAGAGCCGGTATTTTTCGAAGCACTAATAATGGTACAAACTGGGTTCAAATAAATAATGGATTAACAGATACTACTATAACATTATTAATTCTGAATGACGAAAATATTTTTGCTTGTTCTAATAAAGGTAATATTTTTAAGAGTACAAACAGTGGAGATGAATGGAGCAAAATTGCTATTCTTACTGCTGGATTATACTATTCAAATATAAATTCATTAACAATAAGTGATAGTATTATGTTTGCCGGTACATCGTCCAAAGGAGTTTTTAGAAGTACGAATTATGGAGACACATGGACTGAAACTAACAATGGATTAGCCGCCATTGATATCACAAAAATATTTATTAGAGACAATGAGATTTTTGTAGGAAGTGATATTTTAGGAGTTTTCTTAAGTACTGACACTGGAAACAATTGGAATATTTTTGGTCATTTTACTATTGATCGTTATGCACGGGCATTGGCAATTAAAGAAGAAAGTATTTTTGTTGGGACAGCAGATCAGGGTGTATTGTTAAGTACTGATTATGGTACCAGTTGGGAAATAATTAATAATGGAATAAATGATAGACATATTTGTGAATTAGCAATTAATGATGATAAAATCTATGCAGGTACTTATGATGGCATTTATGTTAGTTCCAATAACGGAATGCTATGGACTCACATGAATGCAGATACAGCGTTTAGCGATGTAGTTGCTATAGCCTTTTATAACAATTATATTTTTGTTGGATCTTTTTTTGATGGTGTTTTTCGAAGCACTTATAATGGAAATATATGGGAGCAAGTTTACCAAGGAAAAAGAACAAATGGATCTGACGCAATAGTTATTCATAATGATGATATCTTTATCGGAGCAAATGGCAGCATTGTTCTGAGTACTAATAACGGCGATAGTTGGACTGACATTAATAATGGTTTACCAGAGTGGATTACAATAAAATCTTTTTTAATTATAGAAGACAAAATATTTGCAAGTTCTTGGGGAGACGGTATTTATATAAGTACGAATAATGGAAAATCTTGGAAAGAAATTAATTCAGGTTTATCAAATTTAATAGTAAGATGTTTAGCGACCGATTATCAATATATTTATGCAGGTACTTATGGCAATTCTGTATTTCGTGCAAATCTTTCTGATTTTGGAATTATTGATGTTCCTGAACAAAATAAATCTTTGAAAAATAGTTTATCCATCTCCCCAAATCCAATTCAAAACAAAACAACAATATCATTCGAATTGGAAAATCCTACTTATGTTTCAATGCAAATTTCAGATATGCTTGGTAATATTGTCGTTGAGATAATTGAAAATAAATTCTATGAAACAGGGGAACAAAATATTGAATTTGATACAAAGGATTTGTTGACAGGAGTATATTTTCTGACTTTGAAAACAGGTGATTTAGTTCGAACTGAGAAGATGGTAGTTGTGAAATAGGTAGTAAAATGCGTGACTTTTTCAGTTAATTTGATTTGAATTTGTTAAATTAGCAGGACGAGCTTTCAAGATATAGTTCGATTGCCTCTTTAGCCATTTCTTTAGCTTCTGTCAATGTCGAACCGTAAGTAATGCACCCGGGTTAAGCAGGAACAATCACTGTAAAACCACCTTCCGGTTCAGCTCTTAGTAATATTTTGTAATTATTATATGCCATAATATTTTTATTAAAATATTTAACTTATTTTAATTGACGATTTTTAGAAAAATAATTTTAAAATTACAAAATAAAGCTTTTCCCGTAGACGAATAATAATTTTATTCAAAAATTATTTCAATATTACATTCCAATGAATGATTTTATTATCTTATTTTTGTAATTGATTTTATTACAATTAATTGAAAATAATGATAAATAAATATAAAGATATAACTAAACAATTGAACTCGTTACTTCGGGAAAGAATTTTGGTTCTCGACGGGGCTATGGGGACTATGATTCAAAAGCATAAACTCACAGAAAAAGACTTTCGCGGTGAAAGATTCAAGGATTTTCCGAATGATTTGCAGGGAAATAATGATTTACTTTGCCTGACTCAACCTGATATTATCAGGAACATTCATAAAGAATACCTTCTTGCCGGTTCGGATATAATCGAGACTAATACATTCAACGCCAATCCCATATCACAATCGGATTATGGAACTCAGGATTTAACTTATGAGATAAACTTGCAGGCGGCTACTTTGGCAAGGGAAGCGGTTGATTTAATCAGAAGTCAGAAGTCTGAAGTCAGAAGTCAGAATGTCAAACCGAGATTTGTGGCAGGAGCCATTGGTCCGTCTAATGCAACTGCTTCCTTATCTCCGGATGTTAATAATCCCGGATTTAGAAAAGTAACATTTGATGATTTGGTACAAGCATATACTGTTCAAATTAAGGGTTTGATTGATGGAGGTGCAGATATTCTTCTTATCGAAACAGTTTTTGATACATTGAATTGCAAAGCTGTTATTTATGCAATTTCAGAATTCAACCAACAAACAGGACTTTACCCACCAGTGATGATTTCCGGTACCATTGTTGACCTTAGTGGAAGAACTTTGTCCGGTCAAACTACCGAAGCATTTTTAATTTCAATTTCACATTGTGAGAATTTAATAAGTGTCGGCTTGAATTGCTCATTAGGTCCAAAGCAAATGAGACCTTTCATTCAGGAACTTTCAGATAAATCTGATAAATTCATTTCTCTGTACCCAAATGCTGGTTTGCCTAATGAATTTGGCGGGTATGATGAAACTCCAACTGACATGTCAACTGTTCTTGAAGATTATGCAAAATCCGGCTTCCTAAATATCGTCGGTGGCTGTTGCGGAACAACACCTGAGCATATCAAAGAAATGGCAGATGTTGTAGTTAAACACAGACCAAGAAGAACAATTACGAATTACGAATTACGAATTACGAATGACAGTCAGGGGGGGACATCCTTCGACAAGCTCAGGATGACAGAGAACGACAAGCTCAGGATGACAGAGAATGGTAAATATTTGAAGTTGAGTGGATTGGAGCCACTGATTGTAAGGCCTGATTCTAATTTTATTAATATTGGCGAAAGAACAAATGTTGCCGGTTCGATTAACTTCAAGAAGATGATAATGAATAATCAGTACGAGGAGGCACTTTCAATAGCAAAACAGCAAGTTGAAAACGGAGCCCAGATAATTGATATCAATATGGATGATGCAATGCTAAATGCTGAAGAATCCATGACAAAGTTTTTAAATCTGATAGCTTCCGAACCGGATATATCAAAAGTTCCTGTTATGATTGATTCATCAAAATGGACAGTTATCGAAGCAGGTTTAAAGTGTTTGCAAGGAAAAGGAATTGTAAATTCTATCTCATTAAAAGAAGGCGAAGATGTTTTCAAAGAACATACACAAATAATAAAAAGATACGGTGCTGCAGTCGTAGTCATGGCATTCGATGAGCAGGGACAGGCAACAAGCGTTGAGCGAAAAGTTGAGATTGCTAAACGTTCATACGATATTCTCGTCAATGATTTTGGCTTCCTGCCTCAGGATATTATTTTCGACCCGAATATTTTAACTATAGCAACGGGTATGGAAGAGCATAATGATTATGCAGTAAATTTCATGGAAGCAACGAAGTGGATTAAGAAAAATCTACCGGGGACTTATGTCAGCGGTGGTATAAGCAATCTTTCATTTTCGTTCAGAGGTAACAACAAAGTTCGTGAGGCAATGCACTCGGCATTCCTTTATCATGCTGTTAAAGCCGGTCTTGATATGGGTATTGTCAATGCCGGTCAACTTGAAGTTTATGAATCAATTGACAACGAATTGCTGACAAGAATTGAGGACGTAATATTCAACAGACGCCAAGATGCAACTGATAGGTTGATTGAGTTAGCTGAAAAATTCAAGAGTCAATCAAGTGAAGAAATCAAGAAAGAAGATGAATGGCGGCATGGTACTGTCGAAGAAAGATTGAAACATGCTTTAATAAAAGGAATAGTCGAATTCATAGATGTTGACACAAACGAAGCACGTGAAAAATTTGAAAATCCAATAGAAATCATTGAAGGTCCTTTAATGGATGGTATGAATGTTGTCGGTGATCTATTTGGCTCAGGCAAAATGTTTTTACCACAGGTAGTCAAAAGTGCAAGAGTTATGAAAAAGTCAGTTGCGATTTTAATACCATACATTGAAGAAGCACTGAAAAAATCCAATTCTCAAAAAGCAGTTGGAAAAATTTTGATGGCTACCGTCAAAGGTGATGTTCATGATATTGGAAAGAACATAGTAGGTGTTGTTCTGTCATGCAATAACTATGAAGTGATTGACCTCGGTGTCATGGTTCCATACTCAAAAATTCTTGAGGAAGCAATAAAACAAAAAGTAGATATTATCGGGCTGAGTGGATTGATCACTCCCTCTCTTGATGAAATGGTTCACATAGCCGAAGAACTCGAAAGAAATAATTTCAAAATACCATTGCTTATAGGAGGAGCAACTACATCAAGAGTTCATACTGCTGTAAAAATAGCTCCAAATTATAGTCAGCCGGTCATTCATGTACTTGATGCCTCAAAGGCTGTGCCTGTAGTTAGCAATTTATTGAATGATGCAAATAAAACGTCTTTTACTGAAAATATCAAAATGGATTATACTCAAATAAGGGAAAAACATTTTGCATCAATGAAGGAGAAAAACCTGATTTCACTCAGCCAAGCAAGAAAAAACAAGTTGTCATTAGATTGGAATCGGGAAAAAATAGTGAAGCCAAACAATTTGGGTGTTACAGTTTTAAATAATTACCCTATTGAAACTTTAAGGCAATATATTAACTGGACAGAGTTCTTCCTTGCATGGGAAATGAAAGGCAGATATCCTCTTATCTTTGAACATCCAGAAAAAGGTGCAGAAGCAAAAAAACTTTTTGAAGAAGCAAATCAAATGCTCGATAAAATTATCTCTGAAAAACTGATAACAGCTAATGCTGTTTTTGGTTTATTCCCTGCCAATTCAGTCGGAGACGATATTGAAATTTATTCGTTAAAAAATATTAAACACTCAACACTCAACACTCAACACTCAACACTCTTAGGTGTTCTCCATACATTACGTCAACAAGCCAAAAAAGAAACAGGTATAAATTTGGCTTTATCTGATTATATTGCTCCAAAAGATTCCGGTATTGCCGACTATATCGGAGCATTTGCAGTTACTACAGGGATTGGTGTTGAAAACTTATCTGAGAAATTTAAAAGTAACAATGATGACTACTCATCAATCATGCTCAAAATACTCGCTGACCGTTTAGCAGAAGCTTTTGCGGAGCATTTGCATTTACTTGTCAGAACAAAGTATTGGGGCTATCAAAATAATGAGAATTTATCAACTGAAGAGCTATTAAAGGAGAAGTATTCAGGTATCAGACCTGCCCCGGGTTATCCCTCATCACCCGACCATACGGAAAAAATTGAAATTTTCAAATTACTCGATGTAGAAAATAATTCAAGTATAAAACTAACCGAATCTTTAATGATGAAACCAGCTGCTTCTGTTTGTGGCTTACTTTTTGCTAATGATAAAGCAACTTATTTCCCTGTTGGTAAGATAAGCCAAGAACAAGTTTTTGATTATGCCAAGCGAAAGGGAATGAGTGTGAGAGAAGTTGAAAGATGGCTTTCTCCCTATTTAATATATATGTGAGTTTATCAATAGGAGAAAAACTATGGCATACAAAGAATTATTTTCCGAAGAGGAATGGAAAACCTTAGAGTTTTCGATTATCTGGATGTTTCAGGCAGTTGCCGGAGCAGATAAAAATATTGATACTGACGAATTAAAAGCACTCGCTGTGCTTAAAGAAAAGTCGGAGAAGTTCGATTGTGATTTACTTAAGGAACTTATCCCTTCTTTCCACTTTGACCTTGATACTATTGCGGATTATTTTACTGTTGACCATAGAAGTATTAAAACCGGATTACGTGAAATTGCCGATATCATTGACAACAATTTGAGTGCCGAACAAGCAATGCTCTTCAAAAAGTCATTGCTTGCAATTGGTATGTTCATTGCTTATGCTTCCGGGGATGTATTGAGTTCAAAAATGAGTAATGACGAGTTGCAACTACTCGTCGAACTTGCATTATTCATGAAAATGTCAATTAGCGATTACCGAAAAACACCAACAGTTGAAGAATTGATGGAGAAATTTGCGAAATAAAAAAAAACACACGATTTAATTCGTGTGTTCCAAAATTCTATTCTAAACTATTTATAGTTTATTTTTTTCAATTCAAATTAGCAGGATGCCAAATCCTTTTTCATTGCTTTATACCCCTTTTTGTCAAGGGTTTTCAATGCCTTTGCAGTAATTTTCATAGTAACCCAACGTTTTTCTTCAGGTATCCAAATCTTCTTCTTCTGAAGATTAGGAAGAAAGCGGCGTTTCGTTTTGTTGTGTGCATGCGAAACGTTATTCCCAACTAATGGTTTTGTACCTGTTAACTCACATATCCTCGACATTTCTTACCTCTTTAAAAATATAAATTTATATAGAAAACAAAATTATGACAATTTTTTGTTTTATCCAAATTTAAAGCTATTTTTTCCTTGAATTCTTTTTACCCTGCTTATAAGATTCTAAAGTATAATAAGTGCCGATATAGTGCATACCCGGTTTTGGTTCTTCATTTCCTACCGATATAGTAAGCTTTTGCTCAACCGTTGCAAAGTAATGAATAGGTATTTGTTTTTCGATGCTTAAATCATATACACCATAACCTGTTATTATGTTTGTAATCCTAAAAGTATCCATTTCTGATTCGACTTTGTAGCTTCCCTGTGCCGTTTTAATATAATTCAAACGATTACAATGCTCATCCAGAGTATCAACCGGTTTTTCCGCCCTAAACAATGAAGACTGTTTTACTAAAGGTAAAGGTAATCCATTTTCGACCAATTCATCGAGGGATTCGACAAACCATGTTTTGTCAATTTGTTTACAAGATTCTTTAAACGGGAAAAATAATTGTGGTTGAAAAGCACCTCCCGGAGCTAATGCAGCTTTTGTGCTGTCGTCATATCCCAAAGCATACCTGTTCCCAACAGAATCAATCACAAACCATACTTTTCGACCGAGCCAGGGGTTTTCAGTTCTTTCGACATTCCTTACATCCCCACTACTCTCAAATCCCAGATAATGAAGAAGAGTTGCACTCAAATAAAATTTTTGGCTCTTTACCGAATCACAAACAAACCGGACTCTTTCATATCTTGTCTTAAGTAATGGTTCGCCAAAATCAATTATAACGCTATCAAACGACATTACGTGATAAACCATTGTGTCATTAGGATTAAGTTTTAATTTATAACAAACGGTGTCAGGTGCAACAAAATCCAAGCTATCGCTTGGTTTGGAAATTAAAGCAGTAACTAAATACAGAAATAAACCAATATTTGATAATAGTTTCATATTAATTAAAAATTTTCGGATTATATTTATCTTGTTATATCCAGAATCTCATACAAAATCTTTCCGGCAGGAGCATTAAGTTCGGCAGTCTCCCCTATTTTCTTTCCCATTAATGACTTACCCAAAGGAGATGATACCGAAATTTTCCGATTGTAAAAATCAGCTTCACTATCGGAAACCATTGTAAATTCGACTTCGATATTACTATTTTTATTTAACAGCTTAACCTTGGATAAGATATAAACCTTATCATTCGGCAATTCGCTTGGGTCAATTATCTGTGCTTTAGCAAGCATTGTTTCAAGTTTGGAAATTTTCATTTCCAACATTCCTTGTTCTTCTTTTGCAGCATCATACTCCGCATTTTCAGATAAATCGCCGTGAGAACGTGCATCAGCAATCTTTTGAGCAATATTTTTTCTATCTTTGGTTTTTAATCCAAAAATAGCTTCTTCTATCTCTTTTGCTCTTTCCTTTGTGATATATACCACATCCGAAGTCATAATTCACTCCAATTCTAATTTTTTTAATACTTTTCATGAATAAAGTAAAAAGTTTAAAAGGTATAAAGTTATCCGTTTTCCGTTATCCGTTTTCCGTTATCCGCTGTCAGTTATCTGTTTTCCGTAATTCATAATTATTCTGGTCTATTATGCTGACAGTCTAACGTTCAAATGGCTATTTTAATCTTCACTTTTCATTATTCATTATTCACTAAATTCTTAAAGGTGCAGTTTATGCCCCATTTTTAATTTCTTTGTTAAAAGATACTTTTTATTAACATTATTTGGTTTAATCTCAATTGGAACTCTTTCAGTTATTTCCAAGCCATAACTTTGAAGACCTACTCTTTTTGTCGGATTATTAGTAATCAAACGCATCTTTCTGATACCTAAATCAACGAGAATTTGAGCACCAATTCCATAATCACGAGGGTCCGGTTTAAAACCCAATTCTTCATTTGCTTCAACGGTATCCATACCTTTTTCCTGCAAAGCATAAGCACGTACCTTATTTATAAGTCCTATTCCACGTCCCTCCTGCCTCATATAAAGTAAAACACCCTTACCCTCTTTTCCTATCATCTCCATAGCTTTGTGCAACTGAGGTCCGCAATCGCACCTTTGAGAACCAAAGACATCACCGGTTAAACATTCTGAATGAACACGAACCAAAACGGATTCATCTTTTTTCCATTTACCCATAATCAAGGCAACATGTTCCATGCCATCATATATATTGGCATAAACTTTAAAATCAAATTGTCCGCCAAATTCAGAAGGAAGTTTTGCAGTAGCTTTGCACTGAACAAGACATTCGGATTTTAATCTATATGCAATCAGGTCTTTAACTGTTATTATTTTTAGTTTATGTTTTTTCGAAAATTTCATTAAATCGGGCTTTCTTGCCATAGTGCCATCTTCATTAATAATCTCGCAAAGAACACCGATTGGCTTTAATCCTGCTAATCTCATTAAATCAACGGTAGCTTCAGTATGACCGGCACGTCGAAGAACCCCTTCCTTGACAGCCATAAGAGGAAAAATATGTCCGGGTCTGCCTAAGTCCTCAGGTTTGGTGTCTTTGTTAGCCAATGCTCTGACGGTTGCGGTTCTATCAAAAGCAGATATACCGGTTGTTGTTCCATGAACATAGTCAACCGATACCGTAAAATTAGTCCCATGAACTGCAGAGCTATTGTCAACCATCTTGTTTAATTGCAATTCCTCAGCTCTTTGCTCAGTTATTGCAACACATATCAATCCCTTAGCCAAGCTCGACATAAAGTTAATAGTTTGTGGAGTGCATAGTTCTCCTGCGGCTAATAAATCACCTTCGTTTTCCCTGTCTTCATCGTCCATGACAATAATCATTTTACCGGAAACCAGGTCTTCCAGAGCTTCTTCTATTGTATTCATCTTTCCATCCCGTTATAAAAAATATAGAGGATTAATTTAATTAATCCTCAAAAATTACAAATATTATTAATCATTGCTGACGCTTTACATCTTGCTTAATCGTGTTTATTTTGCAAACCGGATTTGAATCCTAAGTTTTAAAAATTCTTTTCACGAAAAATAATAAACTTCAAATTGAAAATTTTAATTTGCTTACATCAACCTTTTTCTTGATATCCCAATCCAAAAAATAGTTCATAACCAAAGGTGTACAGAAAAAGATGCTTAGCTCTTCTTTGTTGCTATTGATGATTTCTCAAATGTAATCTTAACATTATCGGCAACCTGTATGACATAATTGCTTCCGTCAATATCAACAACAGTACCGTGCATACCTGCGGATGTGATAACCTTATCACCTTTTTTTATGCTTTCAAGCATTTTCTGATGTTCTTTCTGTCTTTTTTGTTGCGGACGTATCATTAGAAAATACATAATCAAAATTACAGCCCCAAACATTATCAGTGTGGAAACCAAAGAACCCGTACCTCCCTGACCACCCGGAGCCATTGCAAACATAGCTGCAAAAGTATTAAACATAATTTTTTCCTTTAATTCTTTTTAAATTGAACATTTATATAAACTACAAAAATATTAACATATTTAGGATTTTCCAATTTATATTATTCATCACTACGATTTAATGCTTGAATCATTTCTTTTTTCCAAATCGTAAAGTCGCCATGAATCAATTCAAACCTTGCTTTTTCGACCAACCATAAATAAAATGCAATATTATGAATTGTTGCCAATTGAAGACCTAATATCTCGTTTGCAATGAATAAATGACGTAAATAACCCAATGAAAATTTCTTAGATGCATAAGAATCGATGTTTTCATCAATGGCTTCATCCGATAATTTATATTTTGAATTTCTAATATTTATTTTACCTCTCGATGTGAAAAGCTGTCCATTCCTTGCGTTCCGGGTTGGAAGAACACAATCAAACATGTCAATTCCCAGTGATATTGATTCCAAAATATTTTCGGGTGTTCCAACACCCATGAGATATCTTGGTTTATCTGAAGGCAAGATGTCTGTTGATATATCTGTCATCTCATACATCATTTCGGCTGGTTCTCCCACAGAAAGACCACCAATAGCATAACCGTCAAATTCAATATCGAGCATTTTTTGTATATAATCCTGCCTCAAATCCTTATACATACTGCCTTGACCGATAGAAAACAGTAATTGTTTATGACCATAAAGCTCTTGTGTATTTTCAAATTGTTTTTTTGTTCTGCTCGCCCATTTCTCCGAAATTTCCATTGATTTTAAAGCATCTTGCTTTGTTGCAGGATATTGTGTGCATTCATCAAGTACCATCATAATGTCCGAACCAAGATTTCTTTGTATATCAACAACTTTTTCCGGAGAAAAAAAGTGTTTGGAACCGTCAATGTGCGATTTAAATTCCACTCCATCTTCTGTAAGTTTTCTTAAGTCCTGCAGAGAAAAAACCTGATAACCACCACTGTCAGTTAGAATTGGCCTGTCCCAATTAATAAATCTGTGAAGTCCCCCAAAATGATTAATAACTTCATCACCTGGTCGAAGATATAGATGATAAGTATTACCTAAAATTATTCTCGTATTCAATTCCTCAAGTTCCCTTTGCTCTATTGCTTTAACAGTACCCTGTGTACCTACCGGCATAAAGACAGGAGTCTCTATTACACCATTGCCGGTTATTATATATCCTGCCCTTGCTTTTGATTCCTCCGAATTCTTAGTAATATGAAATACATTATTTTCAGACATATTGTTTAATCAATTTATTTTTCAATGTTTTAATTAAAAGTAATGACAAAGAAATACCGGCAATATCGGCTACCCAGTCAAAGAATTCTGCATCTCTACCGGCAATAAAATACTGATGAAACTCATCACTTAAACCATAGAAAGAACCAATAATGATGGAAACTATTGCAATATACTTGAAATTTAGTTTTTTGGAATTTGACAATATAAATAGAATAATTGTTCCACCGAATATAAAATAAGCAATTAAATGAGCAATTTTATCTTCCCAAACAATTCCAATTTTAGGGAATTCCGGATGTGGAGTATGGGAAAGTAAAAAAATTACAATTGCAATAATAAATACAGGTAACGAAAATATTATCCTTAATCCAATTTTATGTTTAAAACCAAATAATTCATTGTTTTCAATTTTCATAATTTGTTAGACATCACCTCTGGTATATAGTCCAATAAAGCAGAAGCCGTTAAAGTTTCCTGAGAATACTGCCCTGTATATAAATCAGCAGCTTTTGCATGAATGAATGTTCCTAAAGCTGCTGAATGCAAAGGTTCAATGCCCTGAGCTAGTAATCCGGCAATTAATCCGGTAAGAACATCACCACTGCCACCGCTTGCCATTCCGGGATTTCCACCTTCATTTATAAATGTCTGTTTACCATCCGTTATAATGACAGGAACATGCTTTAACACTAAGATGCAGTTTAATTGGTTTGACCATTCGATTGATAATTCAAATGTTCTCTTTTCAATTTCATCTCTCGGAATTCCGGTTATTCTTGAAAATTCTCCTGTATGAGGAGTTAGGATTGTATTTTTATTCAATTTCGATTTTTTATTAATTGCTCTTAATCCATCTGCATCTATTACTACTCTTTTCTCCGAAGATAATTCCTGCAATAGTCTCACAATAAGACTTGTAGTCCAATTATCATCACTTAATCCGGGTCCCAAAGCAATAGCATCCGACTTATTTGCTTCGTATCGTAATTCTTTTTCGACAAGTTTGGATATAGAACCGGTATTGGTTTGTGGCAATTCCAAAGGAATAATTTCAGGTAAAAGTGAGTGATGGATTTTTGTAGAATGCAGATAAACAAGCCCGGCACCTGCAACAATAGCCGAATTTGCACATAATGCACCTGCACCGGGGTATTTTTTTGAACCTGCTAACATAAAGACCCTACCAAAATCAAATTTCGAACTAATCCTTTTTCTAGCAGGGATTAGTGAACCTATATCATAATTTTCAAGGATGTGAGTATTTGAATAATGCTCGATTATTGTCTCAGGTGCACCAAGGTAAGCTATTAGTATTGTTCCACATACATCAGGTCCATCATTTACCAGCATACCAATTTTTTCAGCGAACATAGAAATGGTGAAATCAGCATTAAAACAATATGAATTCGCTATACCTGAGTCTGTATTTAGTCCTGTCGGAGAATCAATTGCAATTTTTAAAGCCGTAGTATTTTTTATTTTCTTTAAAATATCAAGAGCAATCCCCTTAATATTTTCAGAACCTCCAACACCAATCATTGAATCAATAATACAATCTTTTGAAAATTCAATACTTTTCAAATCAGTGAGCGTATCTATATGAGTTATCTCAACAGGAAGTTTACCAACTGATTTAAAATTACTTAATGTTTCAGGAGACATTTTTGACTTTTCACCAATCCAAAAAATTCTTAACCTAAATAGTTCATGTAAATGACGGGCAAGTGCAAAACCATCGCCACCATTGTTGCCGCTACCGCAAATAATATCAATCAATGGGTCATTACATGGATTTTGATTGTTAAAACCCAACTCATCCATGATTTCAATGATATATTCAGCCGATGACCTTGCAGCATTTTCCATCAAAATAGCACCGGGAATATTAAATTCCTTGATAGCCATTTTATCGGCAGCTCTCATTTGTTCAACAGTTAAAACATGTCGCATATTTATATTTCCATATCATATTACACAATAATTTCAATACTATCAACTAAATTTGTTAAATTCAGAAAAAATATTTTGCATTTTTTTAACGTTAATATTTTTTAAATTTTTTTCAGAAAATCCATATTATTTGTATGGTAACTTTTTTAATAATAAAACGTATATAAAAAATGATTTATAAATTTGAACAAAAATACAAAGAATTTATTAAAAATGAATTAAATAGTACCATTCTATTTCTGGTAACCATTGTTATTGTAGTGGTAAAAATTGCCGGAGATTTTATATTTTTTACTCTAAGCGATGTTTATTCCGACTTTGCCATATCATGGAGAATTGTATTATCAATAGCACTAATAATCTCTTTAATTTTGCTGTTTATTAAAAACTACATGGATTCTTCCGATGACATCGAACAAACAAGTACAATTACTTATTTCAAGGAAATAACACGTATAATTTATTTGACATTAGGTATGTTAATACTTAATTATTTCCTCCCGGAAGAAATAAAGAATTACGGACCTGTTCCCAACTTATGGAGTTTGCTGTATATCGAAATTGTGTCCATATTTTCAACAATAACCGGTCTTATAGCTTTTAGTTTCCTGTTGAAATGGCTTTGGTTCAGAAAACATAAAAGGACTAAACTGTATTTGAAAATATTGATTTATTCACTATTCATTTTAATTATACTCGAAGCACCTTTTCATTACTATCATATTTCTACTGAAGAACTTGCAGGAAATTCACTATTGATTCTGATATCGTTATTAATTGTAATTTCCATACTATTAGTTATCTTCTTAACTACAAAAAAAAATAATTGGATAGCGATTTTACCCAAAAGGAAAAAGCTGAAACTTTTTGTACTATATTTTATTGGAATAATTCTATCAATTATATTTATGTTTTCGTCAATGGAATCCGATGGAGAAGGAAAGTTTTCAATGGCTGTCCAGTTTACTTTTGGTACTGATACTTTGCTATTTCTTTCCTATTATTGTTTAATTCCTTATTTTTTAAAATTAATGTTTTCGACAATTGCCGCTTTGCCGACTACTTCATTAGTCGAAAGGACTACTACCGAACTTAGTTCTCTGACTTATTTGAACCGGGTTGTTGCCAAGACTATGGATTTTGATAAACTTATTGATACATTAACTGAACTTGCAATTCAAACTTGCAGGGGAATCGGTTCCTGGACTGAAATTTACCTGCCAAATGGAGAAATACAAATTGCATCAACCCAATATCTTTCGGGAGACAATATCAAATCACTTGACTTAAATAACAATTTACATGTGTACTTACAGACTTTGAAGAGAGCGGAATTGGTACAATCCGTCGAAGAACATAAGGTTTATGCGTTACTTAACTGGAAAGCATTGCCTTTAACAAAATCTATTATCACTGTTCCATTATTTGCAGGAGAAGAAAGGGTCGGAACATTACTTGTCTTACATCCCGAGGAATACGGTTTGGAAGAAGATGATTTACGTATTATGGAAGCTTTCGGGGATAATATCAACTTAGCCCTTGAAAATGCCAAACTGATAAAGGATTCTCTTGAAAAGGAAAAATACAGAAGAGAACTTGTTTTAGCAAGGGAAATGGAGGAAAAACTTTTACCAAATAAATTACCTGAAATTCCCGGATACTCTCTTGCTGCTTTTACGATACCTGCAAAGGAAGTCGGAGGAGATTATTACGATATAGTAAAAATAAAAAATGGGAAAAATTGCATTCTTATTGGTGATGTTTCCGGCAAAGGGATGAGTTCTGCGTTTTATATGGCTCAACTAAAGGGAGTTGTTTTAGCTTTAGCTCCTGAATCAACAGGTGCGTCAGATTTGCTTTGCAGGATAAATCAAACATTTATCGGTAAAATTGAAAAACAGATGTATATTACTCTTTCGGCTTTTGTCATAGACGATGAATCAGGAACGGTTACATTCGCAAGGGCAGGACACATGCCGTTGCTAATAAAAAGATTTATTCATTCTGATAATCCCGAAACAGGAAAAAATGAAATAGTGCTCCTTAGACCAAACGGAATAGGAATATCTCTCGCAAATAAAAAAATCTTCGATAAATGGCTTGAAGAAATTACTTTAAAACTTGAATCCGGGGATATATGTGTCCTCTTCACAGACGGCATTAACGAATTGAGAAATGAGCTAAATGAAGAGTTTGGCTATGATTCTTTGAAACAAATTCTCAAAAAATCAGTATATAATATAAGAGCTGAGGATTTGGTTAAGGATTTAAAGGAAAGTGTATTGAAATATTTGGGTGTTCTTTCGGCACATGATGATATGACGATTGTAGCAATAGTCAGGGAAAAGTAACATATTAAAAAATTTACTATTTTTGAACTTATAAATATCATCATGAACGAATAAGAAATATTGAGAGGGAAATTAAAATGAACGATACAAACAAATTCGGAATAATAGTAAAAGCAGACAACGGCGTTGTTAAGCTTTACCTCAGCGGCTATCTCGATGCACATACTGCAACACAACTCGAAACCGCCATTAGCCAAATTATCGGCGAAGGAAAGATTTATATACTCGTTAATTTTAAAAATCTCGATTATATCAGTAGTGCAGGACTTGGTGTCTTTATGGCTTTCGTCGAAGAAATAAGGGATAATAACGGAGATATAAAACTATGTGAAATGACTCCAAAAGTATTTCAGGTTTTTGACCTCTTAGGTTTTCCCATACTTTTTGATATTCTCGACACAGATGAACAGGTTTTGGAAAAATTCAGAAATGGTGATTTGAAAAAAAATGATTGACACGGAATATATTGGTGCAAGCTGTGAATTGGTAGAGTTGCAAAAAATCAGGAACTTTATCGAAAAAAAAGCTTTGGAATACGGATTAAGCGAAAAATCTGCAGGTCAGGTTGCCTTAGCTGTTGATGAGGCATGTACTAATTTAATCGAGCATGCATTTCACCATGATAAAAATAGGGAAATATGTATCTCTACAGAAAAATCAGGTGATAAAATGATTGTAAGTATCTTTGATGATTCCTCTCCATTTAATCCGCTCGATGTCGAAAAGCCTAATATGGATATCTATTTCAAGGAATTAAAAAGAGGTGGTTTGGGCATTCATCTTATGCGGTCAGTAATGGACGAAATCGAATACTATCCCTCAAAACAAAACGGTTCGCAAAATGTCCTGAAACTAATTAAAAAAATTAATTGATAACTATTTGCTTTCAACTAAAACTTCCGCAGGATTTTTAAAATGCTGGAAATTAGTAAGAACAAACTTCCATTCACCATCAACTTTTTTGCAAACGGCTGTTAACCTCGAGTCAAGTTCCAATTCTATTTCCTGCATTTCATTATATTCGTCAGGTAAACTTACCTCGATTTTGCTGTAAACATCAGCTGAGAGCCAGGAAACATCCTGATGAATGTTAATAATGGGATTGCGGTATTCATATTTAATCATTGTCCAGTTCTGGCTTAGGTCGCTTTTGTATATGTTTCTGATAGCATCCCACCCCCTACCGATAAAGTTCCGTTCAGTACCCAAAGCAATAACCGATGAATCGTTAAGGTATGTGCTCATAATGCAATCGAGATTTTTACTGCGGTAACATTCGGCATTGTGATAGAGTAAGTCTATAATCTTTGCTTTGTCTTCTTCCGTAGAATCGGAGCAGGAGAAGAAAAAGATTGATGGAAGTAATAACAGTACAAATAAATTTTTCATTTTCAGATACCTACGACAATTTCTTAATTATTGATTTTGCAAGATTTTCATTTATTTCATTATGTCTGGGAATCGGTTGGCACACACCTGAATGCTTGTTTTGATACCAATCATGTTTGCCACCGTGCCTGATTAATACACAACCCAAAGTATTAAGGATTTTTATTAAATCTTTCCTTTTCATGTAAGTTCAAGCGTCATGCTTTTACGTAAACCTGGAATTTTTTCATTTAAAATATCATGATATATATCTTTAAGGTTCTCAATCAACTCATCAATATTAGAACCTTGCGTTACATATTCAGGGTATTCGTTAATATAACCCAGCCAAAAGTTAGTGTCTTGCCAATATGTTATTTCTTTACGATTCATTGAATTATCCCAAATTATTTTTTTATATTATACGAAATTACAACATTTTGAGTGTTTAAAAAATTGCAATGTGTCACTATATTTTAACAATTTTCGCATTGAAGGAAAAATTGCCTGATATAATACGTAATGTATAAGTTCCAATAGGGATATCTTCTATATTAACATTGTATAGATGATGACCTACCGATAAATATTGATTATCAATAGTTTTAACAACATTACCCAATAAATCAACTATATCAATCATAGTATTGTTATTTTGAATTAAATCGAACTCAAGATTAAAAGAATCCATGGTAGGATTTGGGTAAGTTATTGTTGTTTGAATTATGTTTTCAGGAACAGAATTATACCAATTGTATGTAAAGTGCAAAACTAATACTGGTCCTACACTACCTGCAACATATTTACCATTTGGTGAAAATGCCACAGTATGATAAGTGCCCATGTTGTAAAAATAAACTTCTTCTTTTGTTTCTAAACTATAAATAATAATTTTCCCTAAACTCCTATATGTAACAGCTAAATAATTATCGTCAGGTGAAAAGGCGATGTCATGTTGGTCAGTATATGTGCATGGAATATCAAATAATTTAGTCAAATCATTTACTGAATAAAACTCTAATTTATTATCAGAATTCGGATATGCAAAGAATTTTGTCCTGTCATTCGATAGAATTGTCTGATTATTATGAAAATTTTGATTAAATAAGATATTTTTTGTTAATATATCAACTTTTAGAATATGGATTGATAAAATTTGGTCGGGTCTGCCTACGTTTTTATATTTTGAATAAGTAAAAAGAATCTGACCATCATTTTCAATGAAATATGATTTTCCAGTAAAGAATCTTTCCCATCCTTCCAATCCGTCTGTTACTAATATTTCGTCTATCTTTTCCCCGGTTTCTATATCCCAAATACCTACACCTGCCTTGTTTGCGTAAGATGCTAATAACTTGTTGCCATCTTTACTAAATGAAATTTGTCCAATATCATACTCACTAAACTCAATATCTGTTCTTTTTTGCTTCGATTCGATATCAAATACTACGATTTGATTATTGTACAAACCAAAAATAAATTTACCGTCAGGACTAAATTTAGATGCTATTATAGAATTAATGCTATACAATTCATCGCCGGTTATTAAATCACGTACTATAGCATTGCCGTCATCATTTGTAACGATATACTTTGAATCAGATGAAATGTCAATATGCTTGACATTATGTGTCCAGCGCATCCAAACGGTGTCAATGTCGTTTGCTTTCGCCCGCTCCAGCCCTGCGAGGGCGAGCAGGAAGAGAGCCGTAAGAAAAAGTTTTGTTTTCATGATATATCCCTTAAATATTAAAAGGATTGATTAACTTAAGTTTTTTGATTTTAGTAAAATCTTTTTCGTTTCTTGTCAATAATGTAAAATTATTCTCAATGGCTGTAGCAGCTAATATGGCATCGGGAATTTTAACTTGATATACCTTCTTGATTTGTATGATTGCTTCAATTATTTCATCATTTACAGGTAAAACATGGGCAAGGGATAGAAAATCCCTTAACATGTTCTCATCATTTTTTGTAAGTTTCGGATATGACAACAGTTCAATTTTTGTTATTAGCGAAATATTGAAAGATACATTTATTACTTTTTGCACATAGGTTTTGATTTTACCTTTGAAAGCATTAGCTAAAAAGTAAATAAGAATATTCGTGTCAATTAAGAATTTGTTTGCCATTCGAGTCTTTGACTTTCGATATTTTCAAGGAAATCATTAATATCCAAGTGTGATAATTTTCCTACAAAATCTTTTGCATTTAATGGTTTTTGCTCTGATATTTCTCTCTTAGGAATAATAAAAATATCAACCTCCCTATTCAACATCGAATTTGGTAGGTCAATGATAAGCTGTTCACTTATGATTTTCCTATTTATATACATAGGTAACATATTTTCCCTCAATAGTTATAGTTAAGCAAAATTACAATATCTAAACGAAATATTGAAATAAAATTGTGTTTAATATTTTATTTAATAAATAATTTTCGTTTTCATTATCTTTAATTTTATAAAAAAACGTACGATTTTTAACTTAATTAAACTTATTAAACTATAATTTATCTGCAATCGCCTGTGCGATTTCATAGGTTTTGTTCGAACCACCCATGTCATAGGTCCTGACTTTGCCTTCTTTGATAACTTCGGCAGTTGCTTTTTCCAAACGTTCAGCCATTTCGTTTTCACCAAGCCAATCGAGCATCATCTTTGCGGCTAAAATTGTTGCAATCGGATTTACTTTATATTGACCGAAATACTTTGGAGCTGAACCGTGTGTCGGTTCGAATACTGCAAGATTCTCCCCTATGTTACCTGAACAACCAAAGCCCAAACCGCCGACCATTTGAGCACATAAATCGGAAACAATATCACCATAAAGATTTGGAGCTACCAAAACATCATAATTCATTGGATTCTTTAAAAGCCACATTGTCATTGCATCAACATTAGCATCGTCAGTTTGAATTGTAGGATAATCCTTTGCGACTTCCTTGTAAGTTTCGAAGAAAAGACCGTCAGTAGCTCTCACAACATTTGCCTTATGAACAACAGTAACTTTTTTACGGTTGTGTTTAACTGCAAAATCGAACGCAGCCCTGATTATTCTCTCACATCCAACTTTAGTATTAATCTTGCAGGATATGGAATAATCCTCACCATTCAGTTCCTTGAATTTTGTGAATGGAGGAGATAGCTTAGTAAGTACATCAGAAAGTTCTTTTGGAACAGTGTTGAATTCAACACCTGAGTATAAATCTTCGGTATTTTCACGAAACATTACAATATCAATATCATCCCTGAAATTTAATGGATTTCCGGGATATGCCTTTGTTGGTCTCAGACATGTATATAAGTCAAAAACCTGTCTCATCCTGACTATTGGTGAACGATATACGAGTCCTGTACCTTTTAATTCTGGAATCAATTCAGCTTCTGCCGCTTTAACAGGTTTGGAAGTAATCGCACCGAACATTGCCGCATCAACATTGTTTAGCAAATCAATTGTTCTTTGAGGGAATGCATCGCCTTCCGTGCACCAGAAGTCCCAGCCAATATCACCATGTATATATTCTGCATCCAGATTTAATTTGTCAAGTACGATTTTTACTGCTTCAAGTACTTCTATACCTATGCCGTCACCGGGTAACCAGCCGATTTTGTAATGTTTGTTATTTGCCATAAACACACTCCTATAAAAATTGCTAATAAATTGTTTTTTAAAAATGCAATATAGCAAAAATTAACATTTTTCTCATTGAAAATTGTAATAGTTAGATAGCAATGAACAGAAATAGGGAAAAGGAAGAAGGGAAAAGGGAAAAGGGAGAAGGGATTTTGTGAACCGTGAACCGAAAACTGAGAACCGAAAATATATCCCGCAGGGATAAAGAAAAATTCTGTCAAATCATTTTAATCAATTAAATCAGTGGTTCAGACATTTGCGGCTTTGCTTTCCTTGCAGCTTTGCGTAAAATAGTTTATTCCCAGCGGAAAAAAATAATGCGGTTCACATTTTTACCATAGTTTAATCCCGCCGGGATAAAGACCGCTTGTGTATTGCAGTGTTACCATAGTTTAATCCCGTTGGGATAAGGAATGCTCCATATCTTTCTGTGTTACTAATATATAATCCCTGTCGGGATAAATCATCATAATTTTATGGAAATAAGGTAATAAGGTCTGTATCAAGAGGGTATTAAAATGTTACTAAGGTTGAAATGATTAAATAAGGTTTTTAATTGAGACTATTCAATCAAATTATCCTTATAAAACTTAGTTACCTTTTAAAACTCTAAATTAATGCCTATACTTGGCAGTATTCCTAAATTTGTTCCGAATTCAGCTTGACCTGTTCTTGGATTCCAACGAATTTGAGAAACATTTTCCCTTCCATAAACATTTTGAACATCAATATATGTAGTCAAAGCCATATTTGAAAAGTCCCACTTTTTGTCTATCCTCAAATCCAGAGCATGGTAAAGAGGCAGTCTTTCTCCTTCGTTGTATTGGGAATAATCGAGTCTGCCGTCAGGCAAATATGGTGTTGTGGGCAATCCTGTGGAAGCTCTGAATTTTCCGGCAATTTCCCAATCTTTATTAATGCGGTATCCTAATGAAAAATTAAATATTATTCGGGAGTCAAATGCACCGGGTTTTTCTATTCCATCCAATGAAGTGAAATTTGTTTCACTGTAAGTCAAGCTCAATAATCCGAAGATAGGAATATCACTCATTTTCTTTTGAATAAAAAGTTCTGCACCCCTCGAAAAGCCTTTTCCAATCATTGACAATGGTTCCAATCCATAAGGAATATCATTGTATATATCATCAAATCCTGATGGAGCAAGAACTGCCTGAGGTCTCCAAACCCTGCCGGGATAATTAGAATACCATTTGTAATATACTTCAAGCTGTACTTTTAAATCCTCCATTGGTGTGTGGTCGTAACCAAGGACAATCTGGTCTGCCTGAATTGCTTTCAATGGTTCGGTTGAACCGCCAACAAGCCAAATGAAGGAAGGTGCCTGATAGTATCTTCCTCCACTAAATGTTATTGCAGAGACATCATTTAATTGACATATAACCGACAATCTTGGAGAGAAATATAATTTTGGTTCGCTTATCTCATAATAATCCATTCTCCCGCCTAAAGTTATTTTATGCCTCCCAATCGCAGTAGTTAAACTGACATAACTTGAATTTTTAAAAGAAGTGAAGGAAGTATCAATCTTCAATTCCTGGGGAATCCCTTCGTTATCCGTTCTGATATAACCCGGAATATTTACATCATAAGTAAGTTTAGATGCATATTTAATTTGATTGCCAAACATCAGGTCCATTTTCTGATTTAATTTGAATTCAAAATCAGTTTTTAAACTCGTTTCACCTTCATCCGAGAGATTTTTGAATATCTCCACTAAGTTTGAATCTCTCTGGGCTGTATTGAATGTCGTAAATGTTCTTCCTAAGGTAAAACGACCAAAGCCATCTTTGAAAAGAGTCTGCCATGTAAAACCAGAAAAGTATTGATTTTGATTAGGAACCTGTATCCGGCTGTTTCCATACTTATCATCATCTGTTTGATTATTTAATGAAACTGTGTTTAATGCACCAATACCCAGAAAAGAGATTGAATTTTTTTGATTAATATCATAATGGATTTTTGTTTGAAAGTCCCAGTATTCCGGAATAAATGAAAATCCTGCCGCTTTAAAAATCAAATCCAAATAGCTTCTTCTTGCACTGAAAAGAAATGAACCACCATCACCTATTGGTCCTTCAAATCCGACCCCAAATCCTGTTGCCGAAAGATTGACTTTTCCTCCCAATTTATCTTCATTACCGTTTCTAAGCATAATATTTGTAATAGAAGATACTTTATTTCCATATTTTGAACCAAAGCCGCCTGAAGAAAAAGTAACATCCCGTACAAAGTCAATGTTGATAATTGACAAGGGACCACCGGTAGCTCCCTGAGAACCAAAGTGATTGATATTTGGTATTTCAATATTATCTACAACAAACAAATTTTCAAAAGGGGCACCTCCGCGAACAATCAAATCATTTCTTCCGGCAGAAGTAACGGCAACTCCGGGTAATAATGCCGTAGCCCTGATAACATCTTCCTGAGCGCCGGGAGACCGGCGAATATCTTCATAGCTAAGAGTTTGTGTACTTGTAACGGTTTCGGCATTTTTGACAAAAAAACTTGCTCGAACCTCAGCACCCTGCAATTCTATGATTTTATCAATTAATTCAACTTCAATTGGTCTTGGCATTCCTGAATTAACAGCAACATCAGTCTGAACGTATTTTTCGAATCCTACTCCTGAAAACTGCACAGAATATACTCCATTTGGAACATTTTCGATTTGGAATTTTCCTTTACTGTTGGTAAAGGTACCAAAATTGGTATTTAACACACGAACAGTAATGCTTTGCAAGGGTTGTTGAGTTGATTTGCTAACAACTGAACCGGTTATAATTCCCTTCATTTCAGTATTATTATTATCTTCTTGTCCGAGAAGAAAATGAATATTTAGAGTATATATTAAAAGTAATAAGATAATTTTTTTCATTTTTAATAAGATTATTAGTTTAACCTAAATTTTGAGATGAATAACGAAATTTCATCAGATAAATTGCAGAATATTTTAAAAAAATTGAATTCTTCACTGATTTTATTGATGTTATAAATGCTTTTTATTTTTCTAAGTTGCATTTTAATTTTATATTCTTAATTTTGCATTAAATTAATTAATAACTAAGGTTAAAAATGAAAGATAAATTAGTATTACTCGCAATTTTTTTGTTGTCACATTGTGTTATAAATGCACAAGATGACCAACTTGACGAATTGTCCTTTGAAGAACAAAATTACGAACAATTTGTTGAGGAATCAACTCCATATTTTGTTATAGGAGGTGGACCGGTTATGAATATGATGTTTCTTAATTTCGACGATATCAATTCCAGTTTAATAAATAAATTTTTTAAAGGAAATACAGATGTTAATCTTGACGGAAATTTCTACCAATTTGGTGCACAGGGCATGATAAGTGTCGGATTAATTCCGAATATCAGGATTGGTGTTCTTGGATTAGGAGGAAGCAAGTCTCCCGAAAATCCGATGGATACAACAATTAATAATATACAATACAGCAGGTATTTTGATTATTCTCTTGGTTATACCGGAATAAATATTGATTATGCATGGGTACCATTCACCGGTTTCAAGTTCGCAATCGTACCTGGTGTTACTTTGGGATGGGGAACGATCAATATTGAAAACTATCAGACACAAAAAGAAATCGAGTTTACCGATATAAAACCCGAAACAGACAATTTAAACTACTACATGAAGCTTGAGTCCTCATATTGGCATGTAGCACCAATGCTCAGTTTTGAATATTCGCCTACTTTTCTGTCATTATTTAGGGCGAGTGTCGGTTATACAATGTCATTCCCGGGTACATGGAATATAAATAGTAATGAAGATTCTAATGTAAAAAACGTCCCGACTGGAATAAATTCTAATGGTTTAACCTTTCAGTTTGGGATTATTCTGGGGATTTTTAATTATTAGTACCTAAGAGTTTAGAGTTTAGAGTTTAGGAGTTTGGGAGTATAGGCAGTTAGTCTTTTAGGAGTTTAGACTTTTAGGTAGTAGGATAATCGAGAAATATTTGCATAAAAGGGAAATTTTATGCATTTTTGTAAGCTAAATTTTTAGAATTTTCTTGATTCTTTCTTTCTATTTTCTATTTTCTATTTTCTATTTTCTAAAACCGGGCCTGTAGCTCAGTTGGTTAGAGCAACGGACTCATAATCCGTCGGCCGGGGGTTCAAGTCCCTCCGGGCCCACTTTGATAAATGAGGATAATTGACAGTGGACAATTATTCGTTGTCAGTTTTCCGTTTTCCGTTATCGGTTCAAAATTTTCCATTATATGTTTTCCATTGTACATTAATATTTCTGTACCTCAGTTGTCTTTCTCTGTAAGAGTGTCTACCTTTTTTGCTCATCTTCTTGATACTTCACATATTTTCTGATCACTTCCTCATCTAATCCTACTGTGCTTGCAAAATATCCTCTTGCCCAAATATGTCCTCCCCAATATGGTTTCGTTCTTAGTTCTCCCTTTCTCTGAAATAACTTTATATCCGTTTTACCTTTCAGGTATCCCATATACTCCGATACTGATAACTTTGGTTGTATTGATACCAAATGTGTATGTGGTCTTTCTGGATGTTCAACTCTATTACTTCCATATCCTTATACTCACTTAATCTTCTTATTTCTACTTCTAAGTATTCTGTTATGCTCCCTCCAATACCTTATATCAATATTTGGGTATTCATAATATATGGTAAACACAATAGTATATTGTATGTGATAATTTCTTATATTTGCTCATTCCCTAAAATAACATTTTTTAGGGGCATAGCCAAAAAGGTTTACTACCGATATAGCCGGTAGATTTCTTTGATAAAAAGATAATAGATAATTTTATACTGTTATATTGATTTTAGTTGTAAAAAAATAAAAAATTTTACTTTGTAAAATTCGTTGTTATTTTAAAGCATAAATCAGGTGTAATTTTAAAATAGTTTTTTTTTCTATATTTAGTAGTTTAAAAAGATGGTAAGTTTTTTGCTAGAGATATCAAAAGTTTTAATTAGTCTATATAAGTGAAAATATTAAAATAATTATTGAAAAGAGAAATTAATTGTTATTTGAGCATATAAGTTAATTATTGAATTGGAGAAAGTTATGGACATGTTTTTTTATAATAATAAGAGCTACGAAGTTGATTCGTACGGTTTTCTTGTTAATTCATCAGCATGGGATGAAAATTTTGCTGCAGGTATAGCCCTGGAGTTAAATATTCAGGGTGGTCTTAAAGTTGAACACTGGAAAATAATTAACTACATACGAGATATTTATAAGAAAACAAATATATGTCCGGTTGTCTATGAAACGTGTAAGAACAACAATCTGACTTTATACGAATTGAAAGAACTTTTCCCTGCAGGTTATCAGCGTGGAGCATGCAGAATTGCAGGTATTACATATCGCGAAGGATTCTTACGATATAATCTTTCCGACAGCCATCAATCAACAGTTGCCTCTGTAAAAGATGATAAAACTTATACAATTGATAAGTATGGCTTTCTTATTAATCCGAACGAATGGGATAAAAATTTTGTAGTTTTAAAAGCAAGTGAATTGAAAATGTCTGCTTTAAACGGGAATCATTGGAAGATTATTTTATATTTAAGAGAGAAGTTTGAATCAACAAAGAAAATTCCTACAATTTATGAAACTTGTGAGGATAATAATATTGATTTTGACGAGTTCAGTCGTCTATTTCCTGATGGCTATCACAGAGGTGCTGTAAAACTTTCAGGATTATGCTTATTTTAATTTATTCATAACGAATAAAACTATTTGAAACCATTGCTTCACCGTGTTAATAATAAGATATTACAATAGTTTATATATTTTACTTTTAGCAAAAATATCGTTTTATGTAATTTCTTTTAAAATTTCATTTTATCATATTGTTCGACATTATAGTTAACCTGTTTAACCGAAGATAAATTTATTAATTTTCCAAATCAGAAAACTTCCAATCTCTTATATTAGTTTACCAACATCAAATTTACAATAATGATAAAGCTATTTATGATTATGAGAATTTAGAATCATTTCAAATTTTAGAAATCAAGGACTGCTCAACATTTCAGCATTTATTCGATTGTGGCACAGAGTTTATTATGTTTTGTTTTATGGAAAAGAAAACAAAAAATAATTTACTTATAGTTGATGACGAGCAGTCAATATTAATTGCTTACCGGCAATTATTTAAAAACGATTATTTGAATGTCGATGTCGCTGATAATAATGAAACTGCGGAAATGATGTTATTGAGAAAAAAATATGATGCAGTAATTACTGACCTTGAATTAAGCAAAGATAAAAAAAAGGAAGGAATGCTAATAATTAAAAGAGTAAAAGATTTATATCCTAAAGCAATAAAGATTATGATTACTGCTTATGGCAATAATAATATAAAGGAAGAAGCTTTATCATTTGGTGCGGATTATTACTTTGAAAAGCCGGTCTCGATAAAAATCATTTTATCAATATTAGAAAATTCAGGTATATATAATCAAAGTATTCCCAAAAAAGCAAAAGAAGAGAACATAAAAAATTATAATTTAAAGAAAAATCATTTTAATGAGAGAAATCAGGAAAATAGAAATTATGCCGGAAATAAAAAGGTTTATTAACTATGACATTAACATTAAATTATCTTGGAGGTATAAATGAATATAATAACAGTTTCGAGGGGATCACTAACGTTTTCACAAATGTTCTCAGAACGACTATCTTCCGAGCTTGGAATACCCCTAATTCGAAGAGAGCAGGTATTTGAGGAAGCGGATAAATATTCGATACGAGAGACAGGATTTTCAGATATTTCATTTATCGACAGAGCTCCAAGTGTTTGGGAAAGGCAGTATTACAGACGAAAGCATTATCTGCTTGCCTTCCAAACCGCTTTGATTGATTTAGCTTTGCAGGGAAGTTGTATCTATGAAGGTCATCTTGGACAGTATTTACTGACGGATATTCCTTTTGTACTTAGAACCAGGATAATTCAATCAGAAGAAAAACGAATTAAAAGTCATATGAATTTAAAGAAGCTTAGTTTCGACCAAGCCCGGATTTATATTAAGTTGGTTGATGAGAGAAGACGGCATTGGTCTGAATTTCTGTATGGTATCAATATTGAAGATCCAAGATATTATGATTTTGTAGTTAATCTTGAAAATATGGGAATTGATTCGGCAGTAAAGGTTGTCAGTTCTGCAGTACAATTACCCATTTATAACTCAACACCCGGCAGTATGTCGAAACTAAAAGACCTTAACCTTGTTGCGAAAGCAAAACTCTATTTATACCTATCTCCGAAAACGAGGGGTTATGAGGTTGATATTACAGCCGATTCTTCAAAGGAGAGAATAGTTGTCAGCGGATTGAGTTCGACTATGGACGCAGATAAATCTGAAATTTTGATAAGCAGTGTTCTTTCATCGCTTAAAGGAGTTAAAACTATTGACTATGAAAATTAAGAATTACAAGTTTGTTTATATGACATTATTAATAAATAATTTCATCAGAAGAAATCAATGATTAAAAATATAAGAAGGATAGGATTATGAATATTATTGTTTTGTTAAAAATGGTACCCGATGTTGTCGAGGAACTTACCATAGCAGGTGATGGTGTAACGCTGGATGAAGAATGGTTGAGACTGAAAGTCAGCGAATCTGATGAACATGCCCTCGAAGAAGCGATAATTCTAAAGGAGCGATATGGTGGAACAGTAACTGTAGCAGCTCTTGAAGCGGCAGAACTTGACGATGCCCTTTTTACCGCTATAGCTAAAGGAGCTGACCGTGTTGTTAAAATCGTAGGTGACTGGAAAAATTATGGTTCTCCTTCAATTTCGAAACTGTTCTCGAATTTTCTTTCTACTGAAGGTTATATTGACAATCAGACTTTAATACTGACGGGTTCACAAGCCATAGATGATTTGGAGGGAGAAACGATATATTACCTTGCAGAGGAACTGAATCTACCGGGCAACAGTGTAGTAACGGGAATAAAAGTTGATGAGAACAGGTTGACATATATCAAAGAATTTTCGGGTGGTTTACGTGGGGAATTTGAAGTCCCATTACCTGCAGTAATTGGAGTGCAGACGGCTGAAAATCCGCCACGTTACGTACCGATAGCCAAAATAAGGGCAGTTATGAAAACTACCAGGATTGATGAAATTGAAATGCCACTTGGTGATTTGAGCAAAGGTATTACAATTAATAAACTTCTAGAACCTGAAGTATCGGGAAGGGCTGAAATGCTTGAGGGTTCGTCGGTGGAAATCTCGACTCGTATTGTAGATATTTTGTCTGAAAAAGGAATATTTTAAGGAGTAAAACAATGGATAATATATTTGTATTAGTAGAACACATGAAAGGCAATATCGCCGATATTAGTTTTGAAATGCTGGGTATAGGACGAAAAATTGCAGATCAATTAGGTTTACAGTTAAATGCTGTCATCATTGGGAATAATATAAGTTCCCTGTCCACAGAATTGGGAACAGCCGACTCGGTTATTCTAATAGATAACGAAAAAATGGAAATGCCATGCCCTGCCAAAACTGCCAATCTGCTGAAATCGTTAATAGAACAGAAAAGCGGTTCCATTGTTTTGATTGGCAGTACAAATGTTTCTTCAGGGGTAGGTCCTATACTGTCTCATAAACTAAATTTACATTTTCTTAATTTTTGCAAGAACATTGTAATTGAAGACAACACATTAATTGTAACAAGCCAGCTTTTTGGAGGTAAAATATTTTCTGAAGTTATCTTGCCGGATAACAAAGGTGTTATTAGCATTTATCCCGGTTCCTTTCCTGTTGATGCAGGTAAAAGCGACAAAATACCCATGGTTGAAGACATTGATATTCAAGTTACGGAATCCGGAACAATGTTTAAAAATTATATTGAACCTGAAGCGGGTGATATTGATATAACAAAAGAGAATATTCTAATCTCGGTTGGAAGGGGAATCGAAAACAGCGATAATATCAGCTTGGCTGAAGAATTGATTTCTTCGCTTGGCGGTGCCATTTGTGCTTCCCGTCCTGTTATTGACCAGGGATGGCTTCCCTTAAGCCGCCAAGTCGGAAAATCAGGTATGATAGTGAAACCTAAACTTTATTTTGCTTTAGGAATTAGCGGTGCACCCGAACATGTCGAGGGCATGAAGGATTCAGGTCTGATAATAGCAATAAATAAAGACCCTGCTGCACCCATTTTCAACTATGCGCACTATGGAATTTGTGCCGATTTGAATGATATTGTTCCATCGGTTGTTGAAGAATTAAAAAAGCGAAAATCATAAAGATATGGTTAAAGACTTAATGTTGTTGTGCTTTGAAGGATAGCATTTTTTTAGAATAATTTATTTTAAATATATCGGGGACTAAGATTTATGGACCCAGTACAAATAAATATTTTCGGATTGCAAGGTTATATCTATTTATGGATTTTAACTGCAGTATCATTTTCGTTTTTTGGGATAAGAGTGTATAAACTTGTTAAATTGCTACGGATGTCGAAACCTGAAAAACGTACTGATAGGATTATTACCAGAATAAAAAACTTTAGCATTTTTGTTTTGGGACAAAAACGGTTATTTAATGAGAAAAGCATCGGTTTACCTCATTTTTTGTTTTTCTGGGGTTTTGTTTTTTATGCAGGTTCTTTTTGGTGGAATCTAATTAGAGGAATAATACCTGATTTACCGATACCCTATGCTGATGAAGTAGGTATTATAGGTCTATTATTGGAAATATTCGGTGTTTTAGTCATTATCTCAATAATTATTGCAGTAATAAGAAGGATTTTCTTTCCACCGCCTCACTTGCAAAGAACATTCGATGCTTCAATTATTATTTCTTTAATTGCCATTTTGATGATAACTTTATTATTGGGGCAAGGATTCAAAGATACATTTGAACCTTCTGCATGGAGTCCTGCAGGTACTATTATTGCATCATGGTTTTCAGGTTTAGAACAGCAAAAAGCAGAATCTCTTTATTATATTATGTGGTGGATTCATATTATTACTGTGCTTGTTTTTCTTGCTTATATACCATATTCAAAACATATGCATTTGTTGGTTGCACCATTCAATGTTTTTTTTAGTAATGAACAAAAGCCCGGGGATTTAAGCAAGAAAGGTGGTATAGAGGATGTTACTGGAGGTTCATCGAAATGGGAGGAATTTACATGGAAAGACCTGCTTAACGTCTTTTCTTGCGCTGAATGCGGCAGATGTGACCGCGTATGTCCGGCGTTAAACTCGGGTTATAAACTTGCACCGAGGGTAATTCTTCACGAAGTAAAAGAACATATTTATAAAAGTTATTTTGCTGGCAAAACCGGTGATGACCAGTTGATAGGAGGATTAATTTCCGAGGACGAAATATGGCAATGCACTACATGTATGTCATGCATGGAAAGATGCCCGGTATTAAACGAACATCTAAATTTGATAGTACCAATGCGAAGATTTCTTGTTAATAAAGGTGAATTTGACCAAAATGTACAAGATATGCTTCAAAAAATGGCTCGATATGGTAATTCATTCGGTCAATCGGACAGGAACCGTGCAAAATGGACTATAGGTATAGAACCTAAAATAAAGGATATTCGCAAAGAGGAAGCGGAGTACCTGTTATTTACAGGTGATTATGCTTCTTTTGACCCAAGAGTTCAAAACATAACGAAATTTACAGCTAAAATATTTCAAAAAGCGGGGCTTGACTTTGGAATATTATATGATTCTGAGAGAAATTCAGGAAACGATATAAGAAGGATTGGTGAGGAAGGATTATTCGAGATATTAAGGGATAAAAATATGCAGGCGTTTGCTAAAGTAAAATTCAAGAAGATAGTTACAATAGACCCTCATACTTATAATACTTTGAAAAATGAATACGATTTCAAGGAAAACGGAATTGGAAACGGTACCCCCATAGAGGTTTTACACTATACTGAAGTTATAGATGAGTTGATAAAAAACAAGAAGCTGCTAATAAATAAAAAATTGGATATTAATGTTACTTATCATGACCCCTGTTATTTGGGCAGATATAATGGAGTTTATGAACCACCGCGAAGAATATTGAAAGCTATAGGTACAAAATTTATTGAAATGCCGAGAAACCGTTCAAAGAGCTATTGTTGCGGGGCAGGCGGAGGAAGGATATGGATGGAAGATAAAACTCCAGTGCCTGAACGCTCTTCGGAAAACAGGATAAGGGAAGCAGTCGCACTAAAGAGCGTTCAGACTTTTGTCGTTGCATGTCCAAAAGATATCGTAATGTTTCAGGATGCTGTCAAAACAAGCGGGTGCGAGGGACAAATATCAATAAAAGATATATCCGAACTAATTTATGAATCAATCGAAAATAATAAACCGGAGGAAAAGAGTAATGATAGAGGAACTTGAGTCTTTAAAGACAATGAACCTGGAGAATTGGTATGATTTTCCGGAGGGTAAACTAATCTCGACATGTATACAATGCGGTACTTGCTCGGGAGCATGTCCTTACGGAGAATACATGGACTACACTCCTCGAAGAATAATAAAATTGCTTCAGTTGGGGCAAATAGAAAAAGTTTTTAATTCGGACAGCATGATGAACTGTGTAAACTGTTATGCCTGTATGGTTAAATGTCCGAGAAATATTCATCTGACGGAAGTTTTATTGCAATTGGTGAAAGAACAGACCTTTTCAAGATTGACAAATGTTCCGGCTGAATTGCAAAAGGCACTTGAGAATACGTTTCGATATGGAAATCCTTTGGGAGAATCAGGACGAAAAAGAATAAACTGGACACAGGATTTGGAAAAGCCGGTTCGTATATTAAGCCAAAATCCTGAACCTGTAGATATCCTGTGGTTTGTTGAAAGCTATCCTGCTTATTACCCAAGGTGCCAGGAAACTGCGAAAGCTATAGCGAAGTTATTACAGACACTTGAAATAGACTTTGCTATTTTGGGAAATGATGAAAGAAGTGCGGGAGAATGCGGGCTTCTCTCATGGGAGCCGGGACTTAATGAGTCATTAATAGACCATAACCTTGCAATAATGGGGAAATACAAATTTAACCGTCTTATAACTTCAGACCCTCACGCTTTGGATGCTTTGAATTTCAGGTATAAGATGTATGGTTTCGAATTTGAGACAAGTCATGTGATACCATTTATTTTTGAACATTTTGAAAAATTGAAACCAATGCTTACACGCGAGTTGCATTATTCCGTAACATATCATGATTCCTGTTGTCTTGGCAGACATAATAATGTATTCGATGAACCGAGGGAACTTTTAAAGGCAATACCCGGAATCCATCTTATAGAGATGATACATAATCGTGAGAATGCAATATGTTGCGGTGGTGGCGGTGGAGGAAATTGGCTGGATGCTTATTTTAAAGCAAAAGGGATGGAAAGATTATCAGACATTAGAATTAAAGAAGCCATCGAAACCGGAGCGGATATTCTTGCAGTAGCATGCCCTTACGAAATTCCAAGGTTCGAAGATGCTTTGAAAGTTGCCGGCTATGATAAAAAGATGGTCGTGAAAGATATTACCGAGCTATTATTAGAATCTATGGAGGAAAAATAATATGGATAAGAAGTCAGAAGTCAGAAGTCAGAATCCGCAAGAAGGAAATGGTCAGGTTAGAATTGGTTTTTATATATGCCATTGCGGAACGAATATAGCTTCAACTGTAGATGTACAGAAAGTAACTGATTTTGCCGCCACACTGCATGGAGTGGTTATAGCAAGAAATTATAAATATATGTGTTCCGACCCGGGACAGGAATTGATTCAAAAGGATATTAAAGAGCTAAACCTTAATCGTATAGTAGTAGCAGCATGTTCGCCATTATTACATGAACATACTTTTCGGAATGCTACATTGCAAGGAGGTATTAATCAATTTTATTTTCAAATGGTCAATACCCGTGAACACAATGCCTGGGTTCATCTCGACCCTTTGGCTTCCACAGAAAAAGCAATTGACCTAGTTCGTTCTGCGATTTATCGGGTAGTTCATCATAAGCCATTGGAACAGAAAAAAGTCTCTATCCATCCTGATGTGTTAATAGTCGGAGGAGGAATTGCAGGTATCCATGCCTCTTTAACAATGGCAAATGCCGGGAAAAAAGTTTATCTTGTGGAAAGAGAACCGACCATCGGAGGTCACATGGCTATGTTCGACAAAACATTTCCAACTCTTGATTGTGCAGCCTGCATTCTTACTCCTAAAATGTCGGCTGTAAAAAATCATCCTAATATAACTTTATGGACTTATGCGGAAATAGCAGAGGTCAGCGGATTTGTAGGTAATTTTAAGATAAAAGTAAGACATAAGCCAAGATATATTATTGAAGATTTATGTGTAGGGTGCCTCGATTGCATAGATGCTTGCATATATAAAGAGCCGCGTTTTTATGATGAATTTAACCAGGGTCTTTCTAAACGTAAACCTGTATATATACCTTTTCCACAGGCAACACCTCTTTTAGTTGTAATTGACCCTGAGACCTGCATTGATTTTAAAAGTAAAAAATGTAAAAAAACCTGCATAGATGTTTGCGAACGCAAAGCGATTGACCTCGAGCAGAAAGACAGATTCAGCGAGATTGATGTGGGGACGATTATTATAGCAACAGGTTTCCAACCGGTAGATGCAAAAAAAATACCATACTATGGTTATGGGAAATTCCCAAACGTTTATACATCTCTCGAAGTTGAAAGACTAATTAATGCATCAGGACCAACCGGTGGAGATGTCATTTTGCGGGATGGAAGCCATCCCAAATCTGTTGCAATCATTCATTGCGTTGGCTCGAGGGATAAAAATACTAATAAATGGTGTTCACGTGTTTGCTGTCTTTATTCCGTTAAATTGGCACATTTAATCAAGGAACATTCCGGAGCTCAAATTTATAATTTCTATATTGATATGCGAACTCCCGGAAAGTTAATGGAGGAATTTTATAACAGGATATCGGAAGAAGGGATGAAATTCATTCGCGGACGGGTAGCGGATATTTATCCTGACCCGGCAGACGAGGATCACAGAAGATTAATAGTTAAAGCTGAAGACACATTGATTTCGGAGATTTTAAAAATACCTGTAGATATGGTCGTTCTTTCAGTCGGTTTGGAACCGAGAGCAGACGCACAAGATGTTCGGAGAATGTTCAATATAACATGCTCAACGGAAGGATTTTTTACGGAACGTCATCCGAAGTTAGCTCCTGTAAATACATTTACCGATGGTATATTTCTTGCAGGATGCTGCCAAGGTCCTAAAGACATTCCCGATACTGTCGCACAGGCAGGAGCAGCAGCCGCGGAAGCTCTTGCCCTGATAGATACAGGTTATATTGAACTTGAACCAAATACGGCTTATATACTTGAAGAAGAATGTTCGGGATGTAAATCATGCGTACCTTTATGTCCTTACAGTGCAATATCATTTGATGAAGAAAAAGAAAAAGCATTCATCAACGAAGCATTATGCAAAGGATGCGGGACATGTGTAGCGGCTTGTCCTTCGGGTTCGATTGTTCAGAACCTTTTTGAAGATGAAGAAATATTTAGTGAGATTAGTGGAATTTTAAATTTTGAAGGTTTTTCACCTATCAATGTTAAGGAGGAGGCAGCTTATGTTTAATATAGAAACAGATAGTAATTGGCAGCCAAAAATTGTTGCTTTTTTCTGCAATTGGTGTACTTACACTGCTGCAGACCTGGCGGGAGTATCGAGAATAAAACATGCTCCTAATATACGTGTAATCCGTGTAATGTGTTCAGGACGGGTTGACCCGCAATTTATCCTCGATGCTTTTGCCAAAGGAGCCGACGGAGTATTAATCGGCGGATGCCATCCCGGTGACTGCCATTATCAGGAAGGGAACTATAAATGTCTTCGCCGTTTTCAACTTCTTAAAAGAATGGTTGTAGATATGGGAATCGATGGTGACCGGCTTCGTTTGGAATGGATTTCGGCATCTGAAGGTGATAAAGTAAGAATAGTTGTCAATGACATGGTTGCCAAAGTCAAAGCTCTTGGTCCTCTGGGATTACCAAAACACTTTAAGGAATGGGAGCAGGAAATGGAAATATTTTCACATGAAATAGAAGAGAAGGAGGTAGTTGAACATGCCTGATAAACCAAAAATAGCATTATACTGGTGCGCTGCTTGCGGCGGCTGTGAAGAATCGGTAGTTGACTTAGCAGAAGACATTTTATTTGTTGTGGATAATGTCGATATAGTTTTATGGCCTGTGGGATTGGATTTTAAGAGGTCTGACATTGAAGCAATGGCTGACGGTTCCATAACGGCTTCGCTTATTAATGGAGCTATACGTACATCGGAGCAGGAAGAAATGGTACGCATGCTAAGGAAGAAGAGTCAGGTTGTTATATCCTACGGTGCATGTGCCAATTACGGTGGAATCCCCGGGCTTGCCAACCAGTTTGAACGTGAACAAATCCTTAAATACGTTTACGAAGACTCTCCGACGGTTGTTAATGAAACAAAGACCCGTCCGCAAATTTTATTTAATGATAACGGCAGGCAAACTCATCTTCCGGAATTATGGAATGTAGTAAGGGCTTTAGACCAAGTTATTGATGTTGACTACTATATTCCCGGGTGTCCTCCTACTCCTAAACTTTTAAAGGAAGCTGTTGTAGCACTTCTGACAGGTAAACTGCCGCCAAAAGGAACAGTATTGGCTCCAGACATAGCTCTTTGCAACGAATGTCCAAGAAAAGAGACAAAGCCAACAGATTTACAATTTACTGAATTTAAACGTCCGCATTGGACTGATATAGACCCCGAAAAATGCCTGCTTTCGCAAGGTGTTATCTGCATGGGTCCGGCAACACGCGGAGGGTGCGAAGCATTGTGCTTAAAAGGCAATATGCCTTGCACGGGCTGTTTTGGTCCTACTTCCAGGGTCAAAGACCAAGGGGCAAAAATACTTTCTTCAATTTGCTCATCGGTTAAAGCAGATACCGAAAAAGAAATTGATAATATTCTTTCCGGAATACCTGACCCTGTCGGAACTTTTTACAGATATGGTCTTGCAGGGTCATTATTAAAAAGAAAATTGATGGTATAAAGACTAAAAAGTGAATAACGAAAAGGGAATTATGCATATGAAAGAAGAAATTAAAAAAGACTGGAATAAAGCACAATCGGTTGCTGATGGCAATTATATGAAAACCAGAAGGATTATTGTCGATCCGATAACACGTCTGGAAGGGCATGGTAAGATTGATATTTTCCTTGATGCTCAAGGCGACGTGGAACGGGCATATTTCCAGGTGCCTGAACTTCGCGGCTTTGAAGTATTCAGTATTGGACGTCCTGCTGAAGATATGCCCCAGATAACAAGCCGTATATGTGGTGTATGTCCTACAGCCCATCATATGGCAGCTACAAAAGCACTCGACGACTTATACAAAGTCGAACCTCCTCCTACAGCCAAAAAAATCAGAGAACTTGTTTATAATATCTTCATGCTTGAAGACCATGCTCTGCATGTGTATGTGCTTGGAGGTCCTGATTTTATAGTAGGTCCGCAAGCTCCAAAGGAACTAAGGAATATCATTGGTGTTATACAGAAGGTTGGCATTGATATTGGCAAACGCGTTATAGGTACAAGAAAAATGCTCAGGGAATTAATAACATATCTTGGAGGCAAAGTCATTCATCCCGTTCTTGGCTTGCCAGGTGGAGTTGCCAAGGGCATTGCTGTTGAGGACCTTCAAAAATTCAAGGACGCTGCTAAAGAAGGACTTGATTTTGCATTATTCACTTTGCAGGTATTCAAAGATATCGTTTTGAAAAATGATGAATATGTAAAACTTATAACATCAGATGCTTATACTCATCAGACATATTATATGGGTATGGTTGATGAAAACAACAATGTCAATTTTTATGACGGTAAGTTGCGCGTAGTTGACCCTGCCGGAAAAGAATATGCAAAATTTGCAGCAAACCAATATCTTGATTATGTCGGAGAACATGTCGAACCGTGGAGCTATATTAAATTCAATTTCTTAAAACCTCTGGGATGGCGCGGCTTCACGGATGGGCCTGAAACAAGTGTTTATGCTGTCGCCCCACTGGCAAGACTCAATGCCGCATCAGGTATGGCTACTCCTCAAGCTCAAAAAGCTTATGAAGAGTTTTTTAATACTTTAGGTGGCAGTCCCGTTCATCATACTCTGGCTAACCATTGGGCAAGGATTGTGGAAATGATACAAGCTGCAGAAAGAATTAATGAACTTGTAAACGAACCTGATATTACAAGTAAAGAACTGCGCGTGATTCCCCAAAATATTCCGTCTGTCGGTATTGCTGCAGTTGAAGCTCCAAGAGGAACTTTATTTCATCACTATGAAACTGATGAAAAAGGGCTCATCAGGAAAGCAAATTTAATTGTTGCAACGCAAAACAATGCTTCACGTATAGCAATGAGCGTCGAGAAAAGTGCAAAAGCTCTTATTCATAATGGTATCGCTTCTGACGGATTATTGAATATGATTGAAATGGCGTTTCGGGCTTATGACCCCTGTCATGGATGTGCTACCCATTCTCTGCCGGGACAGATGCCCTTGGTTGCAAGAATCTATGATAATTCGAATAATTTAGTAAAGGAAATTTTGAGATAATTACTGTAAAATATTTAAGGAGATAAGCCATGAAAGTTCAGGATATTCTTAAGGTAAAAGGTTCTCATACTTTTACCATTGATGAAGATTTCAAATTGGGAAAAGCTTTGGAAATCATGTCCAAAAACAACATTGGGTCATTAGTAGTATTGAATAGTTCAGGACAAATTTCCGGTTTAATTACCGAAAAGGAAATATTACATTTAAGTTTTCGAAATCCTGACGGGATTCACGATTTTATTATAAAAGATGTTATAAGTAAACAAACCATAATTGTCGAACCGGATGATGATGTAGAGTATGTAGAAATGGTAATGACAGGAGAATTTATCAGGCATTTGCCTGTAGTCAAAGACAACAGATTGGTCGGATTAATTTCGATAGGTGACATTGTAAAAAGTTTAACTGAAAATGTGCAGCATGAGAATAAATATCTCAGGGATTACATTAACGGAAGAGTTTATTAAGATAATATAGTAGAAAGTTTGAAAGTTTGAAAGTAAAATAAATTCAGCTTACAACTTTTCAAATTTTAAATTTTATGAACTTTATAAACTTTATGAACTTTACATACTCAAATAAAGTCTTCCTACTGGCTCTTGGAAACGATATTTTAGGAGATGACGGCATAGCTATTGAGGTCGCAGATATTTTAAAAAAAGAATATCAGGATAAGCTCGAAGTTGAATCTGTATTCGGCGGAGGGCTTGAATTACTCGATATTTTAGAAGGAAAAGAAAGAGCCATTATCATAGATTCTATCGTTACTGGTGACTTTCCACTGGGGACAATACGTGAATTGTCCTTAAGTGATTTATCAAATGCTATTTCCGGTTCGCCGCACTATATGGGATTGCCTGATGTATTGAGACTGAGTGCCGAATTGGATATACCATTCCCAAAAGAAATGAAAATTCTTGCTATCGAAACCGAAGCTCAATATGAAGTCCGTGAGGGCTTAAGTTCGGAATTGCAAAAATTATTGCCCAATATCGTCCTCAATGCAAAGAAATTAATACAGGACTGGATGAATTAGAAGTTAACAATTAACAATTAACAGTTAACAATTATTTTATTAACCTGCTTTTTGCTTTGGTATAAACTAACATATCTTCGCGTTTAGCTATCGAAATGATATAAACAAATATTTTCTCTTTGAGGATTTTATATACAATCCTTACTCTTTTATTATCGGCATACATTTTTCTGTAACCGCTAAGGTCAATACCTGCTTTATTTCCTAATTTATCTCCAAGTTCCGGTTTTTCCTTTAGTTTTTTTATTTGCTTCAAGACCTTGAACCTTACACTTCCATCCAATCCCTCTAATTCCTTCTTAGCTTCAGGATGAAATATAATATTATAAGTCTGCTTCATTTAAACCTTGCTCTTTCAGAATTTTTTCAAAACCGATGGATTCGTTTAATGGGGTTTTCTCACGCTGCCTTATAATATTCGCAATTTCAATATGTTCTGATAAGTCGGTAATCCTTTCATATTCTTCAATGGGAAGCATAACTGCTTCTAATTCATTGTTCCTTATTACTGCTACCTTTCTTAGTTTTTTGTCTCTAAGTCTTGATAGGACAGTTCCAATATTTCTACCTAATATGGTAGATGATATTATCTCATCTTTTGTATATGAAGTCATAATTCACTCTCTAATATAATTATCCGTTTAATAATACGTGCAATAGTACGTAATATTTTACATATAACAAAATTATATATATATTTTTTGGAAAAGATTGGAATTTGAATTTTACTTAAACATTAACAATTGGCAATTATCAACTATCCATTTTTATAAACCTTGCTCTCTCAACCTTCCCTTCACTAAAAACACAAACATAATACACCCCCTGCGGAAGCGAAGAAACATCAAATTGAATAGTGTTTCCATTGACAACAGGATTTGGTAAATCAATTTCAGTTCCAAGACCGGAGTATATTTTTATTTGAGAAATATCGGTTGATAAGATATTATCAAAATTCAAATTCAAAATATTGGAAGAAGGATTTGGGTAGATAAGAAAAGTCTCATTTACTGTTTTTTCTGATTCTACATCGGTGATTTCAGATAATTTTGCTCGTAAAGCACCACCACCAGCTGTTCCTGCAAAAATGTAATTCTCACAAACAGCCAATTTTTTTATATTTAGTTTGGTTAATCCATTATTTCTTTGCTTCCAAGTTTCCCCATTATTATTCGAAAAATAAATTCCTCCCCCATTAGTACCAGCAAATATATTCGTTCCATTTATACATATTGTCTGTATATCTAATATATTTAATCCATTATTTTTTGCAATCCATAATTCACCGTTATTTGAAGAATGAAAAATACCATCTGATTCTGTTCCTATATAAATATCTGAGTCTTTAACAGCAATGGTTCTGATAGAAGCATTATTTAACCCATTACTCTTTCTAATCCAAGTCTCACCGTTATCTTTAGATAGATAAAATCCAATTATATATTTTTCTAAGCTAATGAATCCAATATAGATATTATCTTTTTCTAAAGCAATTGAGGAAACAACCCCATAATTATTTCTGACATATAATTCCTCCCAATAATCACCAAAATTAGTTGATCTATATACATTTTCTCTTCCTAAAAATAAAACTGTATCTTTAAATATGATACATGAAATATTATATGCATCAGTTATTCCATTAATTTTCAATTTCCAATTTTCTCCATAATCAGTTGATAAATATGGTCCAAAAGAAAACATACCTGCAAGAACCATAGAATCTTTAATTGCTATTGAGTTACAAGGACCTTGACTCTTTTTTTCCCAAGTATTTCCTAAATTTTCAGAAAGAAAAATACCAACATCAGTTCCTAAAAATATTTTTTTGTTTGATATAGAAACTTCATATACTGTTAACGTATTAAATCCATTATTTTTTTCAATCCAACTATCAGCATAATCATGAGAATAGAATAATCCGTCTTCTAACGAGCCAGCGAAAATGTTTTTTCCTTTTACTGCAATTGTCGAAATATTTGTAGCTGATAATCCATTATTTTTTTCAATCCATGTTTCTCCATTATCTGATGAAAAATAAATACCGTCGTTTGTAGTTCCCAAAAAAATATTTGAGTCAACAATTGTCATTGATTTCACAATTAAGTTGGAGGTATTTGAATTTTTTAACCAATCTTCACCATAATTTGATGTCTTATACAGTCCGGCATCTGTACAAGCAAAAATATATTGTCCACTTTTGACTAAATTCCAAACCTCACTACATGAATATAATAATCCGTTATTTCTTGTAACCCAGGTTTCACCAAAATCTGAAGAATAATGTAACAATTGAAATTCATTTGCCCGATAGCCACCAATAAAAATATTCGAATCGAAGTTTAAAATTGACCGAACTGTATTCCAAATTGTTATCGTTGTTGTTTTCTTTTCAATCCAATTATTACCATTATCTGTTGATAAAAAAACACCTCCCCCATAATCACCTACAAAAATATTGGAATCATATATTGCTATTGTTGAAGTCAATAAACTTGGTAATCCATTGTTTTTTTCCTCCCAACTTTCACCTTTATTTGTACTAAGATAAACTCCCCCACCATAAGCACAGGCAAAAATATTCGAATCTTTTACGACTATTCCATAAATATTATAATCAGATATACCATTGTTTTTTTCTTCCCAACTATCTCCATTATTTGTTGATCTATATATACCATTTTCACTTGTTCCTGCAAAAATTGCATTATCCAAAATAACAATAGATCTGATTACTCCACAGTTTGGACCAATCTGCTCCCACTGAGCATTACTAATTTGAGAAGATGATATATAATAGAAAAGACTTACCAACAATAGTATTATTTGTTTCTTCATGACAGCACCTGACAATAAATTATAAATCAATAAAAATTTTTTTTCTCAACAATCAATGAAACTAATTTAACAAATAAAAATTTATTTTCATAACATATTTTAATTGTTAATTGTGAATTGTTAATTGTGAATTACTAACATATCCTCGGCAACTGCTCTCCCGTTATCATATCAACAATACGCGTGCTGCCAATTGATGTTTTCATTATGACCATCCCCGGATTTTCGCTTGTTACTTTTCCAATAACTGCTGATTCTTTGCCGAGAGGATGAGCAAGCATGGCTTTCAAAACCTTATCGGTATCTTCGGGTGGTACGAATACAAGTACTTTGCCTTCGTTGGCGATATAAAGAGGGTCGAATCCTAATATCTCGCAAACTCCCTTTACTTCTTCTGTTATGGGGATTTTGTTTTCTTCGATTATAATTCCTGTATTTGAAGACATTGCAATTTCATTCAAACTGCTTGCCAAACCACCACGGGTTGGGTCCCGCATAACATGAATATTTTTCGATGCTGTTAAGATATCATGCACCAATCCGTTTAATGGAGCAGTGTCACTTTGGATATTGGATTCAAATTCAAAATTTTCTCTTGCTGAAAGAATTGCAATTCCATGCTCTGCAATTCTGCCATTAATAATAATATTATCGCCAACCTGACAACGCATTGGAGAAATATCAATATCTTTATCAATGATGCCAATTCCCGAAGTATTGATAAAAATTTTATCGCCCTTCCCATGCTCGACAACTTTGGTATCGCCTGTTACAATCTGTACTCCGGCAGTATCTGCGGCTCTCTTCATAGATTGAACTATTTTCCATAGGTTCTCAGTTGGAAGCCCTTCTTCAATGATTAAACCGGCAGAGATATATAATGGTTTAGCACCACACATTGCCAGGTCATTAATAGTACCATTCACTGCAAGGTCGCCTATATTTCCTCCCGGAAAGAAAATCGGTTGCACTACATAAGAATCAGTGGTGAAAGCCAGTTTCGTTCCTTCGATATTAAAAACCGCTCCGTCATGTTGGGCATTAAGACATGGATTATCGAATTGTTCAATAAAAAATTCCTGTATCAAGCGACGGGAAAGCCGCCCTCCGCCGCCATGTGCAAGTAAGATATGGTCGTAGTTGCTTATCGGCATAGGACAGGAAAAACCATTATTAGTTGCTTCGTCAATCATTTTTTTCCTCATTAATATTTTAAACTTTTTCATAATGGAAATATGCTGCACAAGCTCCTTCGGATGAAACCATGGGTGCTCCTAAAGGGTGTTCGGGAGTACATTCGTTTCCGAAAGCAGGACACTCCAACGGCTTTTTGATTCCCTGCAATATTTCCCCGGCAATGCATAGAGCAGATTCCTTTTGCCCGTTACCGGGGAGTTCGAAAATCACTTCGGCATCGTACATCGAATATTTTTCTTTCAGTTTATAACCACTCATTGGGATAGTACCAATGCCTCTCCAGTCCCTGTCAACTTTTTCGAATACTTCTTTCAGGATAGACATGGCTTGCAGATTGCCTTCTTTAGTTACCGCTCTTTTATACTGATTTTCGACATTATACTTTTTTTCTTCGAGTTGGAACACTGTCTTGTAAATTCCGTTCAATATATCGGCAGGTTCAAAACCTGTAACTACAATTGGAATTTTATATTTTTCAGATATAGGGATATATTCTTCGTATCCCATGACTGTACAAACATGACCTGCCGCCAATAAAGCTTGTATGCCAGATTTACCCGATGAAAGCAATGCTTCAATAGCAGGTGGAACAAGCACATGCGAACATAAGATTGAATAATTTTTTAGTCCAAGTTTTTTTGCCTGAATAACTGACATAGCGTTTGCAGGAGCGGTAGTCTCAAAGCCAACTGCGAAGAAAACAACTTTTTTGTACGGATTATTTTGGGCTATTTTGACTGCATCGAGTGGTGAATAAACCATACGCACATCTCTACCCATTGCTTTTACACTTAACAGGTCATGCTTTGAACCGGGAACCCTGAGCATATCGCCGAATGATGTTAAAATTACGTCTTTATTTAAAGCAAGTTGAATTGCCTTATCAATTTTTTCAAGAGGGGTAACGCAAACGGGACAGCCGGGTCCGTGGATTAATGTAATTTCTTTTGGTAAAAAATGTTCGAGATTATATTTAAGGATGGTATGAGTTTGCCCACCGCAAATTTCCATTATTTTCCAGTTTCCTTTACAGACATTCCTGATATTATCAGAAATGACTTGAATTGTTTTTGAATCCCTATATTCATCAATAAATTTCATTTCAATTCCTAATTCTCTTTTTACTATTTTCTATCCATTAACAATTAACAATTGACCATTAACCATTATCAGCTGCTTCCATTATTTCATTTATTAATTCAATGGTTTCTTCTGCTTCCTTCTCATCAATAATATTAAGTGCAAATCCAACATGCACAAGAACATAATCGCCGATTTTAACTTCTGGTACAAGGTCAACGCAAACGGATTTTTTAATTCCTCCAAAGCTTGTTATAGCCATAGTTGAACCGTCTATACTTTCATCTATCGATATTATTTGTCCAGGTATTGCAAGACACATTTATTATCCTATCATTACTTAAATATTGTTATATAAAATTACTACATTAATCCTAATATTACTAAATATTTTTAATAGCCGTAATGCACCGCTGCTATCTGACCTAAAGCAATGCCACCATCATTTGGAGGAACCCTTTGGTGCCAATAAACCTTGATTTCATTTTCTTCTAATTTTTTTATAGATTTTTCCGTTAATATTGCATTTTGGAAGCAGCCACCGCTTAAAATCACTTTTTTCAAAGAAAAATAATTTACAACTGCAAAAATTATTTCCACAAGAGTATTATGAAATCTTGCTGATATAACAGATGTAGGGATTTTATTGGAGACATCATTTAATACTTCTTCGATTATTTGTTTCCAATCAATAACCACTATTTTTTGTTTAGTAAGACTGAAATGATAAGTTCCCGACTCTTTCTCATCAGAAGCGAATTCAAGATTCATCGCTGCTTGTCCTTCATAATTTGACCTTTGAGCTACTCCTGTGATTGATGAAATTGCATCGAACAATCTCCCGATACTCGAAGTTAAAGGACAATTGATTTTATTGTTTAACATATTCCTTAAAATAATTAATTCCTTTGAATCGAATTCTTTTAGTAATCCGGGAAAAGTATTTTCAAAAATTGAATCTCCATAAATTTCATACATAATACCAAGAGCAGAACGTCTGGGCTCCCTAACGGCATTGTCACCGCCCGGAAGCGGGAATTGACGCAGTTGAGCGACATGTTTGATTGAATTGTCATTTGAAATAAAAAATTCTCCTCCCCAGATTGTTCCGTCAAATCCAAGTCCTGTACCATCCCATGCAACACCGAGAGCGGTCCCGTGCATTCTGTTTTCCGCTCTGCATGAAGCAATATGAGCAATATGATGTTGAATAAAATGTATTTTCAAATTCAGAATAACAGCATATTTTGTTGAACTATAATCAGGATGTAAATCGCAGGCAACCTGCCATGGTTCTGCATTATAGAGTTTCTTAAAATCTTTTATCACTTTTCTGAAAGCATTATTTGATTCTCCTGTTTCTAGGTCTCCAATATGTTGGCTGATAAAAATATTATTTTGAACCTGAAGAGCAATTGTATTCTTTAAATGCCCGCCAAAAGCGATTAAAGTATGATTTTTTGGATTGTCTTTGTAATCTTCGTCAATTATAATCGGCAAAGGTGCATATCCTCTTGCCCTTCTGAGAACCATTTCCCTTCCATTGATAATACGAACTATTGAATCATCCACATGCCTGACAATCGGTCTGTCATGTACTAAAAAGTAGTCTGCGATATTATTTAATCTCTCCAATGCTTCCGGGTTGTCAATGCACATCGGTTCTTCTGAAATGTTTCCGCTTGTAGCTATAACCGGAATTTTCAGGACTTGCATTAACAAATGGTGTTGAGGTGTATAAGGCAGCATAACACCCAAGTAGGGATTTCCTGTTGCTACAATTTCCGAAATTCCACTCTCTCCCTTTTCCATTTTACTTCGCTTTTTCAAAAGCACGATTGGTGATTCCGCTGACAGAAGGAGACGTTCCTCGATGGGTGAAACCTGACAAATGGATTTTATCGAATCCAAATCCGGAAGCATTATGGCGAAGGGTTTTTCTTCACGTTGCTTCTTGTCCCTGAGCCGAAGGACAATATCATCATCACAGGCATTGGCAATAAGCTGGAATCCACCGATACCTTTCACCGCTACTATTTTACCGCTGAGTACGTGTTCACATGTTTCAGATATTGCATCGTGATTTTTGCAGATTAGTTTACCAAAATTATCAAATAATTCGATATGGGGACCGCATTTAGGACATGCAATTGGTTGTGCATGGTATCTTCTGTCATTGGGATTTGTATATTCCTGCCTGCACTCATCACACATGATAAAATTTTTCATTGATGTATTTGGTCTGTCATAAGGTAATGATTCAATTATCGAAAAACGCGGACCGCAATTCGTGCAATTTATAAAAGGATATAAATAACGTCTGTTCGATGGGTCAAACATTTCTGAAAGGCAATCCGGGCATGATGCTATATCTGGTAGTATAATTGCAGATATGTCATCTTCTTTTTCACTTTCACGAATTTCAAATGAAGTAAATCCTATCACATCAAGAAAAGAATACTCGAAACTGGTTATATAAGAAAGGTACGGTTTTTCTTTTTCAATTTTAAGTATGAACAAATCTAATAATCTTTTTTCCCCTTCTGCTTCAATAAAAACACCAATGGATGAATTACGTACAAAACCCTTAAGCCCAAGCTCAATAGCAATACGGTAAATAAAAGGGCGGAATCCGACACCTTGAACGGCTCCTTTTATAGCAATATGTACCCTTTTTTCCAATAATTTCTATTTCAATCTTATTTAATTAAAACTATTTTCTCTGTTTCCACTTTCTTGTCAGTTTGTAAAACACAGTAATATGTTCCACTTGGAAGATTTGAACCATCAAAAGTGAATTCATAGTAACCTTCACCTAAATATTTATCTGTTAATACAGATATTAATAATCCAAGGGAATTGTAAACTGTAATTTTTGTATCGGATGAATGAACAAGATTTATACATACTTTTGTTTTATCCGAAAATGGTGCTGGGATAATTAATATATTTTTTTTTGTTTTTTCTTGTTCATCTTGGATTGAATTAACTTTGTCTATTAATAAGGCAATCCCTCCATAAGTTCCGAACCATTTATTACCATTCTTATCAATTGCAATTGAAATTACTTCATCATATGGTAATCCGGAATTTGCAGTATTATAAACGACCCAATTATTATTGTCATATTTCACTACACCATCGCCTGTACAGAACCATTTATTGTTTTCGGAATCAAAAGCGATAGCATGAACATAAGTATCTGGCAATTTGGAATTTGAAGTATTAAATATCGTCCAATTTATCCCATCAAATTTAGCAACTCCACTATCTCTGGTACCGAACCATATATTTCCTTCTCCATCAGAAGCTATCGCCATTATTTCGTTATCTTGTATTCCGGAATTTGATTTGTTAAATATCGTCCAATTATTTCCATCAAATTTAGAAGCTCCACTATCTCTGGTACCGAACCATTTATTTCCCTCCTTGTCAATTTCTATGACATCTATCTCATCAGAAGGTATCCCTGAATTTGAAGTGTTAAATACTGTAAAATTATTATCATCATATTTTGCTACTCCATCACTATACGTCCCAAACCATTTGGTACCATCAGCATCAACAGCAATTGAAGTTATCCAGTCAGGAAAAAATTCAGAATCGTTGATTTTATATTCTTCCCAATTAGCACCATCATATTTCACTAAACCGAACGAAGTTCCTATCCAATAATTACCTGAAGAATCCATAGCTATCGAAGTTACATCATCAAAAGGCAATCCTGAATTTGTACTATTATATAATGTCCAGTTTTTGTCGTCATATTTTACTAATCCTCGTGTAGCGAACCATTTAACCCCTTCTCTATCTACGAAAATTGATTCAATAATGTCACTTTGAAGTACTGAATTCGAAGGATTGTAGACAATCCAATTAACATCATCAAACTTTACCAAGCCGCTACCATGAGTACCTATCCATTTAGTTCCATCTGAATCAATAATAATTGAATTAACCATGTCGTCAATCAATCCTGAATTGGAAGGATTGTAAACAATCCATTTTTTATTGTCAAATTTTGCGATTCCCCCTCCATTAGTTCCAACCCAAATATTTTCTATTGAATCAACAGCAATAGAATTAACTTCATCACTAGGTAATTCCGAATTTGAGGTATTGAATAAAGTCCATTCAACTCCGTCATATTTAACAACACCATTATTATAAAGAGCAAACCATAAATTTCCGGATAAATCTTCAACAATTGAGGTTATACAATATAAAGGTGCTCCGGTATTTGAAATATCAAAGACATCCCAGTTAGTTCCATTATATTTTACTATTCCTCCCCAATAGGTTCCAAACCAAATATTGCCTTTTGAATCTGTGAAAATAGATATTACTTCATCATCCGGTAATCCGGAATTTGATGTATTAAATGATATCCAATTCATTCCATCGAACTTGTATGCACCGTTTTCTAAGGTCCCAAGCCATATATTTTCATCTTTATCTATTGCTACTGAAAGCACAATATCATTTGGTAATTCGGAATTAAAGGAATTGAAAACTGTCCAATTAATTCCATCATATTTGGCAACTCCGTTTCTTTCAGCTCCGAACCACTTATTATCCAAATTATCAATTGCAATTGAAGTAATTCTATTATGTGGTAATCCTGAGTTTGCATTATTATAAAAGGACATCTCACCCGTATTTTTTATCATTTTTACTAATCCACCGGTAGTACATATCCAAATGAAATCACCATCATCTGCAAGGCACCATATATATTCACCATGAGTATATTGTATCCATTGCTCTTGGGATTTAACCAATGATACGCAAAATATGAATGATATAATGTAGATAATTGATATTTTACAAGTTCTCATTTTCACCTCTCTATATTAATTCATTTCATTTAATTGTCAATTGTTATTTGTCAACTGTACATTCTTTTTTCCAGCCAAGTGCACCATTCAGCTATTCCTTCTCCGGTATAACAGGATGTTTCAAATATTTTCAATTTTGGATTAATTCCCAAAGCATTCTTTTTTAACTGTTCAATTGAAAATTTAAGATGTGGAAGCAAGTCAGTTTTATTGATTAGCATTGCTTCCGATTCTCTGAATACCAAAGGATATTTATGCGGTTTGTCCTCGCCTTCAGTAACACTCAAAACAACAACCTTGATATTTTCACCAATATCGAACTCAGCAGGACAAACGAGATTCCCGACATTTTCGATAATCAATAGCTGTGCTTTAGTGTCACCAAGATTCTTGAAAGCATCTTTTACAAGGTCGGCATCCAAGTGGCAGGCGCCGTTCGTTACAATCTGAACAACCGGGACTTCTAATGCACCTATTCTCTCAGCATCAATAGAAGTTTCAATATCCCCTTCAATGACAACTGTCGAAAACTTTTTCCTCGTCTCTTCAATCGTCTTTTCGATTAAGCTCGTTTTACCGGCACCGGGGGAACTTAAAATATTAACTGCAAAGATTTTTTTTTCTTTGAACATTAGACGGTTCTCATTTGCGATTTTGTCGTTCATATCGAGAACTTTTCTTTCAATAGTAATAAGACTCATGACATCTCCTTTATATTTTCAATAATTTCAATTTCTTTGACTTGTAATTCATTACCGGTATTTATCTCCACTTCGTTGGATGAGCAAAAAGGACAAAAGAAAAATGCCGGTTCAATTTCGGAAATCCTGCCGCATCCATTGCAAAGTACTGTTAGTGGAATATTTTCAATCTCGAGAACTGAACCTTCAAGCTCCGTTTTTTCTGTTAGAACTTTGTAACTGAAAAGAAGTAATTCAGGCATGATATTTCTAAAAGCACCGGCTTGGATTTTCAATATGATATTACAGTCAATAATATTTTCGGGTAAATACTGACGGGCAATCTCGATGATGTTTGCCGCAACCGATAACTCATGCATGATTCCTATCCTTTGATTAAATAATTAATTTATCAAATTTACAAAATATATCTTTCAATATCAAGGAATTTAATGCTATTTCTCCGTTATAATTTAGCTGAATTTATTATATTTGCATGTTAATAATGATATTGTTCATTATAATTGATATTGTTTACGGAAAGATATTTGTAAGAACATTAATAATTATAGAAAAAATGATGACTGAATCTTACGTTTTAATAACTTCTGCCGCCTTTTTAGGTGTTGTTCACACAATCCTTGGTCCCGACCATTATGTACCGTTTATAGCAATTGCAAAAGCCCGGCAATGGAATATATCAAAAACAGCTTTAATTACACTTCTATGCGGTATCGGTCATATCCTTTCATCTGTTGTTATTGGAATGTTGGGAATTATTTTAGGTTGGGCTTTGTATTCAGTTGAAACTTTCGAATCGGTCCGGGGCGATATCGCAGGATGGCTTTTAATTGCATTTGGAATTGTATATACGGCTTGGGGTATTAATAGATTTATAAAGAAGAAGCCCCATAAACATCCTCACTACCATTCCGAAGGAATCTTTCATAGCCATAAGCATTCACACAGCGATTCGCACAGTCACAAAGATGAAACAGAGAAAAGCAACATTACTCCATGGGCTTTGTTTATTATTTTTATTTTTGGACCTTGTGAACCGCTTATTCCAATCGTCATGTATCCGGCGGCAAATCATAATTATTTTCTTGTAATAATTGTATCCTTGATTTTCGGTATAACAACAATCGCAACAATGCTAATTTTAACTTTTGCCGGATTATACGGTTTAAATCTGTTGCAGTTGAATAAGCTTGAAAAGTATATTCATCTGATAGCAGGCATAACCATTATTTTGTGTGGTATTTCGGTAAAATTTCTCGGTTTGTAAGTTATCCCTATGAAATTATTTTTTCTTGATTTTAGACAATTTCCTGTATAAAGAAGCTCTGGAAACACCCAATGCATCAGCAGCTTTTTTTGTATCGTTGCAAAAGTGATTAACTACATGCAAAACATATTCCTTTTCAAAATCATCTAACTTCCGCAGGGATAAAACAGGATTTATCGAAGCAGAATTTAAGCCCGGAAAGTGATTAACTGAAAGTTGTCTTCCTTCTGCAAGTATCAAAGCTCTTTCAAGCACATTCTTTACTTCCCTGATATTGCCTGGCCACTCATAAGTATTTAGGATGTTCATTACTTCGGGTGAAACATCAGGGTATGTAAATTTCAATTCACAAAGCAAATGCATAATTAATTTGGGGAGATTATCTTTAATTTCACGTAAAGGTGGAAGCTCAATCGGAAATACATTGATACGGTAATACAGATCGTTACGGAATTTTTCCTTTTGTACTTCTTCCAAAAGGTCTTTATTAGTAGAGCATATAAGACGGAAATCACTTTTCCTGATTTTTGTTTCTCCAAGTCTGCGAAATTGTTTTTCCTCTATCACTTTTAACAATTGTGCTTGTATATTTAAATTCATACTTGCTATTTCGTCAAGATAAATAGTGCCTCCATTGGCAGCTTCAATTAATCCTACTTTATCCTGAAGTGCTGTTGTAAAAGCTCCTCTAACATGCCCAAAAAGCTCACTGGCAAGCAATTCTTCCTTTAATCCGGCACAATTTACTTCAACAAAACTCGTATCTTTACGTAAGCTGTTATTGTGAATCCATTTTGCCATTACTTCTTTTCCTGTTCCGGTCTCTCCAATAAGTAATATTGAAGAATCATTTTTACATGCGATTTCAGCCAACTTTTTAATTCTGGTCATAACCGGATTAGTACCAAAAAAAGGTTCAGATTTTATTTTTAAACGTTGTTGTATTCTTTGCCTCATCCTTAGATTCATAATTTCGAGGCTTTTTTGTAAGTAAATATTTAGGTTATTCATATTAACCGGTTTTGTCAGAAAATTATCAGCACCCATTTTCATGGCTTCAACCGCAAGCGAAATATTTCCATGTCCCGTTATAACGACAATTGATATGCTCGGATGTTTTTCGCGCAACTCTGATACTAATTCAAGCCCATTGCCATCAGGAAGTTTAATGTCCAGTAAAGCAACGTCGAAATCTTTTTCGGAAAGTTTCTCTTTTGCTTCTTTTAAGTTCTTTGATGAATCTATATTGTAACCGACACTTTCGAGGTATTTCACGAAACTGAATCTTATTCCTTTGTCGTCATCAATTAAAAGAATGTTCGGTTTCATAATGAAATTCCTTTATCATTTAAAGGCAGTATGATTTCAAAAGTGCAGCCCGGCGGCGGGTCATTATTCCAAGCTCTGATACTACCGCTATGGTTTTTAATAATATTATCTACAATACTTAAACCCAATCCGGTTCCACGTTGGCGGAGCGTAAAAAAAGGTTCGAAAATTTTGAAAAGATATTCTTCCGGGATACCTGTGCCTTTATCTGTGAAATAAATTGCTGCCTTATCATCGTGAGTTTTTTGAATCTTAATTATTATCTTGCTTTTCTTGGGACTATGATTTGCGGCATTATCAAGTATGTTAATTATTACTTGCTGGAATCTTCCGGTATCAACGAGAACGTCAATATCCTCGTTTTTATTAGATAAAAATTCGATTTCAAAATCATTACTCAAAGGATTATCATTCCATAAACCAATTGCAATATTACAGATTTCTTTTAGTGATATTGATGTAAATTCTTCTTTCTTCGATATTTTTCCAAGTTCTAAAAGGTCATTCATTAGATGGGTTAAACGCTCAACCTGAAGATTTATCTGGTCAATAAATACATTATTCCCATCATTATGCTTATATTGTTGATTTAAAACTTCAACAAGTGCTATTATTGAGTTTAACGGATTTCTAACCTCATGTGCAACTCCGACAGAAAGCTGTGCAATCGCTTCCATCTTATTTGCCTGCATCAGCTTAGTTTCCATCATATTCCATTCTGAAACATTTCTAAGAGTCTCAATAGCTCCAATGAATTTGCCGGAATCATCATACATAGGTACTGCTTTGATTAAAATATAAGCATCACGTTTTCTTGGCATTAAGGATAAAAATGTTTCAGCAAAGATAAAATCATTTTTTTTATTTATATATTTATAATAGGGCCCCAATTCTTCTAGTTTATCTTCCCAGATTAAATCTATTATTACAGGACGTTCTTTATTATAGAAAACTTCACCATATCTGTAATTGCTTTTTCCCATAACTTCAGATTTTGAAACTCCGGTAAATTTTTCCAGTTCCCTATTCCATGCAATAACCTTTCTATTCTGATCTAATACGAAAGTCGGGTCAGGTAAATTCTCGATGATTAAATTTAACTGATTGAAAGCATTTTGATATCTTTTCAGGTTATCTGTTAATTCGCTTTCAAATTTAATGATTGCCGATATATCCCTTGATATCATTGAAACCCCAATAATTTTATCAGTTAAGTCCTTTATGATAGAAATGGATAGCAAAACATCAATAATTTTATTGTCTTTTCTTTTATGTTTTGTAATATAACTGTTAACGTGCTTTCCATCTTTAATCATTATTAAAACGTTGGGTAAATCATCCTGATATCCCGGAGGAACTAAGAATGAAACATGCTTTCCAATAACTTCATTGGATTGATATCCGTAAATTTGTTCAGCTCCCTTGTTCCATGTTAATATTTTTCCATCAACAGTCTTTCCGATTATAGCATCAATGGAATGATTTATTATACCGTAAAAATACTGGGCAAGGGAATTTTCATTATTATGGATTTGCAACTGGGATTCTAGTTCTTGACATCTTTTCCTTAATGTTTCAATTTCAAGAATTAATTGGTTTTTTGTTTTACCATCGAGGTTCATTTTTCATATCTCTAATTATTTTTTATAATAGATTAATTCAAAATATTTATTTAATAAAAACTAATTTAAGCAATTCAGGGAAATGTACAAAGTCTTTTTGATGTGTTTGAATTAATGATAAGATAAAAAAACTTATTAAGGTTCATTTGTGTTTATAACAAAATTATGGTTCTTCATTATTAATAGTGGGTAAAATATAAAAAATTGCAGAAATCACTTAGAAGTAAAATAAAAAAGTAAAAAAGATTGAACAATGAATAGTTAAGAAATTTTCTCAATCTTAAGATAAAATACTATATTTAAAAAAAAATTTCAAGTTTTTCTTTATAACATATTGTGTTGGTTCAGTGGAAAATGGCATTCCCACAATTTACTCTTGTGATAGGTATCGGTAAACAACTTGGGTGAGAGCAAAAAGGAAAACACCCTGTTTCGCTGTCGTAGTTCCTTGCACCAAACGAGAAATAATTGTTTTCGTAGTCTCTTTCACACCTGATGAAACCTAATCTCAATTCTTTACCTGATGTCGTGTTCAAAGTATCCCCGAACGGTTTATAATCGTTACTGCTCAAAAAAAGTTGTTACTTTAAGTATTTTTCCCAAAAATCAGTAAAAACGTTTCTGCTCTCTAAGTAAATTATTAATTGAAAAACACCATGCATAAACAATATATCGTCACTACTTAAATTTTTATAATATTGATAACGTTCATAAATCTTATAATTATTACTTGGTTGACAGAAGCTCTCTAAAACAATATTTTTCTTTACATTTTTTGTTTTAATGTTAATAATAACGTTTAAAGTGCTTAATGAATGTCTTATAAAAATATTTCTGCTTAATCTTTTATAAATATTGTCTGATAACATTGGTTCAAAAACAAAATAATCACCACTATCTTCGTGAACAACTAAATTTGTGTCTATTATAGTTTCATCTCTTAAAAAAACTAATTTAATTTTATCTTTTTTTTGCCTGAAAATAAAAGTAACATCATAATTATAAAAATTAACATTACTTTTACTTGATATAAGTGCATAATTATGTAAAATATTAATAATTCTTAAATAATCAAACTTTTCATATTTCATCCCAATAATATATTTAATTAGTTTTTTATATCCCTCTCTATCAGATATCTTAGCTGAATCAATCTTGTAAGTTTGATAAAATTTAATATATTTATCAACATAAAGTTTATCAAAATCTTCAATTTTCCTTATATCACTTTCATTACACAATATATTATTTGATATAAGGACTAAGAATAAAAACATACACATACTTCTCAATATCATATTAAATTTCATTTTCATCTCAAATAATAAAAATTATTTTATTTTTCTGTAAATAATTTATTTTTTTCATATTATTTCCTTTTATTTATTCAATCCGGAATATGTATTGAATATCTAATTTAAGGAATTTTTTCATAAAACCGCCGGGAGTATAGAAAAATTGTTCTTTGCGGACATCAACCCAACTGGTGTCAAGATAGTCTTGCTTTATCATTTCAATTTGGCAGATATTGATTGCTAAGTTATTTAGAGTAATAATCTTAACAATAAATAAATTATTTTTTATCTAAAAACAATTACTTAAACCTTGTTTTTGTATCATTTTGAATATAAATTTGTTTTTTATTAATTATTGAAAAAGCAAAATGCTTTATAAAATCGCTTTTTTTTTAAGAGTTTTTAGAATTTCCCCTGCAATAGCTTTCAGGAAGGTATATGATATTATTATATCTGCTTTGAAGAAAAACCGCAAAAGATTAGATGATATTGAGCAAACAACTTTCTTTTTTTCAGATATTTCGCAAGAGATAAAAAATAAGAACCGTTTTTCGAAGTTAAAAGCTAATGCTCCCATCATAAAGAATTCTAATTCGGACAAACTGAAAATTATCAGAGAGGATTGCACTATTGAATATGGATATTTCAATTTGCCAAACACGTATGTAATCGAATCAAAAAAAGATATAATATATTCAGTTACCGAAAATACCTTAAATCACATTTTCAATATGCTTGGTTCCGGCTTTGTTAATGTCTGTCATGGTTGTGAAGTTAAAGGTCTTGAAGGATTGAAATATTTATCTGAAAGAAAATTCAGGTCATGGGATTATTGGTTAAAACGAAATACAAGTCCAAGGAATATAGATAAATGTTTAGAAATTTCTTCTTTAATAAGCCCGGATTATATACCGATTGACTGGCAGTTAGATTTCAAATCAGGTTTCAGATGGAATGAGACGGAATGGTCGCATGATAGTAAATATGGAGATGTTAAAGGTGCAGACATCAAGGTTCCTTGGGAATTGGGAAGAATGCAACATTTGGTTAACCTGGCATACTCATACAAATTAGGAATCGGGAATGAGGAATTTGGAAATACCGAAAACAAAGACGATAACGGAGAACGGACAACGGACAACGAGAACCACATTCTTAATAAAGCCGGTAATAAAAAGTTTTTGGAAGAATTCAGGAATGAGATTTTAGATTTTATTGCATCCAATCCTCCTAGATTCGGTGTGCAGTGGATGTGTTCTATGGATGTAGGTATCAGAGCAGTAAATTGGCTGGTTGCTTATGATTTATTCAAAAGTGCAGGAGCTGAATTCGATAGTGAATTTGAAAAGATTTTTGCGGAATCAATTTTTGAGCATGCTTTGCATATTTCTCAAAATCTCGAGTGGTCGTCCGGCTTGAGGGGAAATCATTACTTCACTAATATTGTTTCATTACTCTTCATTTCTGCGTACTTAAATACTAATGAAATCACAAATACATGGCTAGCCTTTTCTTTACAGGAAATAATCAATGAAACTGATGAACAGTTTTTGTCTGATGGAGGCAATTTTGAGGCGTCTCTCCCCTATCATTTCTTTGTACTTGATATGCTATTGTATTCAATATTTGTTATTTTGTCATTAAATAAAGATAAAACTGAAAAATTGAAAAATCTGAAGTACAGAGATGATGTAATTGCAAAAAAGATTTTTTCTTATGAAAACCAGAAATTCAAAATTAATGCAGATGGAAAGATAATTTTACCTGAGGTATTTTGGAATAAACTTGAGACTATAATTAATTTTTCTCTATCTGTTTTAGATAGTTCAGGTAATACATTTCAAATTGGTGATAATGACAGCGGGAAGTTTATAAAATTATCGCCAGACTTGATTGGAAGTTCATATTCACATATTTCTTCATTATCATTAATTACCGGTTTATTTGATTATGAAAACCTCCAAAATTGGATTGAAAAGCATTCATGCTTTGAATATTTCCTTTTAAAATCTGTTGAGAGAAATTTAATTCCGGAAATTCAAAAAATGAGCATTCATGGTTTATTAAATGATTTCATTTCGAATATTGATGATACCGGAATAAGTTCGGATTCATTCAATTCTTTTGGAATTTATTTGAACAAATCAAAAAAATATTTTTCAATGATACGCTGTGGGGAAATTGGACAAAGAGGTAAAGGAGGACATAGCCATAATGATAATCTTAGCATTTGTCTGATGGTTGAGGAAAATTTAATTTTCGTTGACCCCGGAACATATATATATACTCCACTACCTGAAATCAGAAATTTATATCGTTCAACCGGTATGCACAACACTCTCGAACTTGTCGGTTCTGAACAAAATGAATGGCAGTCAAAAAGTAAAGACGATTTATTTTGGTTTAAAAAGGACAAAGCAAAAGCAAGAATTCTGGATTACTCCAATAAGATATTCGTTGGAGAACATAATGGTTTTGGAAAACCACATAAAAGGATAATTACTTTTAATAATAATTATATTGATGGTGTAGATTTATGTGATGCTTGGGGAACAAAACGTGTTAATTTTCATTTGAATCCAGATGTTGAACCGTTAATGGCAGAACATAACAGAGTTCAGTTAAAATGTAAAAATGTAAAAATTGAGTTAATCACAGATAATTCAGAGATGAAGATTGAGGATTATTATTATTCTCCTGCATACGGAGAAATACTGGTATCAAAGAAGATAATACTTACAAGCAATGAAAATAAAATAAACTGGAAAATTCTTTTTGAATAATATGCACAAGCAATTTAAATGCAAATACAGGAACATTTAGACAAGATATCATGGTCGTTTGCCGACAAATCTCTGTTTTTCATCTACGGATTGGTTACACTTTTCCAAATGAGAGCATTGGCAACAACTGAATGGGGTTTGTTTGGTCTTATGATCACTCTTCATACCTGGATTTATATTGTAATTGATTCATTTGCATTACAGGGTTTAATTCAGTTTGGTATGTCTGAGACAAATAAAAAAAGGGTTAATGCTTTTGCTTTGATGACTCAGCTAATTATGGCATTTGTTTTCTCTCTTGGAATATATGTTTTCAGATTTGAACTCGCAGTGATTTTTGGTGATGATGGATTTATCAAAATCGGGTATTCACTTCCAATATTGATTTTGCTCGCCGTACCAAGAACTTTCCTGATTAAAATTGTATATCGTTGTCTTGATTACAGGAAATTGTTTTTTATTGATGCTTCTTTTTTTGGAGTAATGACATTCCTAACAATCTATTTTATTGTACAAAATGGTTATTTGTCATTCGATAATATGATATTGATTTATTTCTCAGGGGCAGGTTCCAGTTCCCTGTTTGCATCCATTCTATTAAGAAATGAATTGAAGTTCAACTTTAAAGGAGACATTAAATATTTAAAAATCGTGAAATTTACTTTACCATGGACAATTTATTCAGCTGTTAATTATCTTCCAAGGACTTTGGATTTATATATTGTCCAGTATTTTTTTAAGACTGAAGCAACCGGTGTTTACTATTCAGCAAAAAATTTGTTCAGGGTTTTTGATGAGGTATTGAATGCTTCTTTTGGATTGGTTTATCCATCAGCTGTAAAGCAAATTGAGAATAAAAACATGAATGCTTTAAACGATTTGATGACTAAAGCTGTTTCATTTCTTTTATTAGCTTTTATTTTCATTGTAGTAATCTTAGAATTAGGATTTAGTGAATTCATCATTACTTCTTTTTTACCTGCATCTTATCACGGAGCTGTTGGACAGTTTAATTTATTACTAATAGCCGCTATCGGTATGCCTTTTTTAATGTTATATTCTATTATCACTGCTTTGGGAAAACCACAAATTGCTTTGTTTTCAGCGATAGTAAGTGTGATTTTCTCAATAGCAACTTTGTATATTGTTGCTGTAAAAGGAAGCACGGCACTCATTCCACTTGGACTTATCATGTATATATTTGTGAATTCTTCTATAGCATTGTTTTACATGAATAGAAATTATAATTTTAAAATTAAATCCATTTTCAGGGCTTTTTCCGATACTAAATATTTTGTGCAATCAATGATTAAAAAGAAAAAATGAAAATTGGAGTTTTCATATTAAATAATTTTCTTAGGGGGAAGATTGCAGTATTAAGTTTAATTTTAATAACTGTTTTCTTGTTTTTAACAATCACATCAATACTTAACAGCAATGTGATTATTGATTCGGATATGACTATGAATGAAGCTTTGCAAAATACTAAAGCACCACCCGAAGTAATTGATGATTTAGTGCTTTTAGATGTTACATATTACTCCTTTGATAATAATATTCATAAAGGGCAAATTGTCGTTCATAAAGATGTAGAGCAAGATATACGTGAAATATTTAATTTGATTTTAAAAATGAAATTTCCGGTTAATAAGGTCATTCCTATTGTCAAATATGACTGGTCGGATGATGCATCAATGGAAGACAATAATACATCTGCTTTTTGCTATAGATTTATTGCCGGTACTACGAGATTATCAAATCATGCTTTTGGAAAAGCAATTGACATCAATCCTTTTAATAATCCTGTTATCCACAAGGATGGCAGTACTTCTCCCGGAAAAGCTAAATACAATCCCAAAAAACCGGGAACATTTTATAAAGAACATCCTATTGTTCAGGAATTTTTAAAAAGGGGCTGGAGATGGGGCGGCGATTTTAATTCATATAAGGACAATCATCATTTTGACAAATAATAATTAAATCCAAATTTTTCATTATATAAAAGAAATATTTTTTGAATTTTCATGAGACCTGTGCAACAGTCATTGCGAACGCAGTGAAGCAATCCCCTTGATACTATTGATTGCTTCGTCGTTGCACTCCTCGCAATGACGGCTTCAGTCTTGCATCATGGTAATCTTGTAATTTCTAATGAATAATTTGATTTAAATCAATTAATAAAAAAAGCCCGGGAAATACCGGACTTTTTTTAATTTATCATTTGCTTATTGAATAGGAGCATAAATATATGTTGTTTTTTTGAATAACTTTGGATGCAGTTCCTGAGTTTTATATTCACCGGAATAAGCATCATAGTATTCTGAAACAACTTTTTTCATTTTACCATCAAAGCTTACCTTTTTCTCATATAGTGAATGCCTCTGTCCGGTAAAGCAATAGTGCTCATTTGTAAAATTAAAATCATAACATCTTGAATTTTTATCGAATAGCCATTCAATGACCTGAAGGTCATGAAATTTTGTATACTCTCCCTCATCCTGAGAATATTTTTTATCCGTTATAGTGTTTATATACCCGTGTTTATCGTATGTGTAGAGAATTTGAGAGCTGTGCTGACTTCGTTTTGTCTTTAATTCATTATCGTATGCTTTCAGAGAAATAATCCTGCCTTTTTTATCAAGCTTATAATCAAACCATTCGGCAAAGCCCTCGTGTGCACAACCGGGTTGAGTAGTTGAGTGGAAAATTGGAAATCCCTTGTTATCGAATTCTGTTGTTTCGCCAAATATTATTTTACCATAGTTAGAACTGTCGCTGTTATCTTCATATTCATTACGGTATTCAAAGTAATAGTCGGATTCGAAATTACCCGGAGGTCTTGTATTCATCGGTGTAAAGAACCTTAGTTTGTGAATATTGTTATAATTAGCATTGTTTTTATTTACAAATTTTGGATTATTCGAATATGTAGCAACAGTCCGCGAAATCAATACACCATTGATATAATCATATTTTGTTGATTTAATTTTCCTGGACTTATTGAAATTGCCTTCGAATTCTTCTTTTAATAGAAGGTCGCCTGTATTTGCCGAATAAATAACTTTGTATGATTCTGTTATTTCATCCATTTCCTCGACATATTCCTCTATGGGCATTCTTGTTCTTGTGTCCAGTTTTCTTGTTGTAATGCTGATATCCTCACCTGCACCATCTTTCAAATTTGCTTTGTTCCAAAATTTATCTGAGGGTCGTTCATAAGTATATTCGTAGATTTCTGTTTCAGTAACTGAATCACCTTCAAAGTTTTGAACAATTTTCATTAATATAATTTCCTTGTTATTTATATCAAAAGATTGCTCTTTTTCAGCACAGGCTGTTAATAATACAATGCTCAAACAAATATAAAGTAATAATCTCATAAAATCTCCAGTTTATTAAAATCTCAATAATGTAAAATTAAGAAATTTTGATTAAGAAATTAATATTCTTATTTTTTATTAAACTATTTAATATTATCTTTGTTCTTTGTGTTGCTATAAAGCTTAGAGAAAATTAAAGACTGAGGTTGAGTATTTGATATGGATTACGAACAAAATTTGAATGAATTAAATTTCAAGCCGGAGGATTATTATGCTTTGTCAAGACCTGAAATGCTAAAGTATATTCCTAAAGATTCAAAACGAATTTTGGATGTCGGTTGCGGGCAGGGTGTATTTGGGAAGCTTTTAAGGGAAAAATTTGGGAGTGAAGTTTGGGGGATAGAGATGGATAATACTTCTGCTACGATTGCCAAAGACAATCTCGATAATGTTCTGGCAGGTGATGTAATGCAAATTATTGAATCTATGGATAATAAATTCGATTGCATAGTTTTTAACGATATTCTTGAGCATTTGGCAGACCCTTATATTCTTTTGCAAAAGGTCAAGAAATTGCTTTTACCCAATGGTGTTGTCGTTTGCTCTTTGCCTAATGTCAGGTATATTGGAAACCTGAAAAGATTACTAATTGATAAGCAGTGGCGTTACGAAGATGCAGGAATTTTAGACAAAACTCATCTAAGATTTTTTACTATGAACAGCATAATTGATACATTTGAAGCTCTTGACTATGAATTAATTAAAATTGAAGGGATTAATCCTGTAAAATCAGCTTTATTTAGTTTACTAAACATTTTATCATTAGGAAGTTTATCAGATACGAGATATATTCAATTTGCCTGTGTTGCAAAACCGAAGTTGAATATGAGGAAAACTTAATAAAAATAAGAGAATTTGATAGGGAGTTATTAAAATTGTTAATTGTTAATTGTCAATTGTCAATTGTCAATTGTTAATGAGTTTCATATATATACAATTCATTCTACATTCTACATTCTGCATTCTACATTCTACACATTCTACATTCTGTATTCTACATTCTGACTTCTATTTTCTAAAGCCGGCTAATATTAGGCACGAAAATTGTAATACTTCCAATTGATGTTACGTTTGTTTAATTAAATGGAAGATTTTTTGATTTTATGAAATATACAATACTAATCGAAAAAGGAAAATACAGCTTCGGTGCTTATGTTCCGGACATTCCCGGTTTAATGACCGTAGCGAAGACTAAAGACGTAACCCTCCAACTTGTGAAGGAAGCCATAAAACAACACCTCGAGACGCTTGAAAACGACGGCAAGCCCATACCCGAATCGAGAACCGAAAGCGAAAGCGTGGAAATTGAATAATCCCTTTTTTAATTCTAAGTTTTAAATTCTAAATTTTAAGTTATATTTTTTAGTTTTAGTTAAATTTTTATAATTGGAATTACCTGATAATCAAAACCATTTAATGTAATCTTCACAAAATAAATCCCAGGACTTAATGCCGAAACATCAATCCTTTCTCCATTCCCTATTCCCCTCTCGAGAGGGGTTAGGGGTGTGTTCTTTTTATCTAATGTGAGGTTGGTAACACATTCACCATAAACATTATAAATTTGAATTTCCCGACCCCCGACCCCCGATCCCCGACCCCCGTCTGCTCCAAAATTAATTTCAATATACTCCCTCGCAGGATTCGGCGTAATTCGTAATTCGTAATTCGTAATTTCTCTGTCTACAACTCCCACCGGAAACTTAAAAAAATCCCCTTCGTACCTAAATATCCCCGCATCCCAAGTACCAATAAGCGGTGTGCGCCCTGCCCAGCAAACGAGCATTTTACGTGCATTATCCATTGCGTTTGGTGTCGGCTCGTAAACCCAGGTATCGCCGCCGTCATTTGTCATGGCTATTTTACCATAAAAGCCGACTGCTATTCCGTTGTTTTCGTCTGCAAAAGCGATGTTGTTGATAAATCCTATCTGCGGGTATACATAAACTTTATGGATTACGTACCAATTATTACCTCCATTAGTAGTCCTATAGAGCAAGTCAAAATAATTACTATTTGGTAAAGATGTGTCACTTTGTCTTCCACAAGCAAAGCCCAAAGTATCATTTACAAAATAAATACCATAGATATAATCTACACCAACTCCGGGTTTTTTTCCAAAATATGACACAGTATCCCATATATCTTCGTCTATGTAATATTTAATATAAGAAACACCTAAACCCATACCATTAGCCCAAGGACTTGAATAAATCATACCCACAGTATTAGTATCTAAAAATATTGGTGAATAGTATGTCTGGTTCGTGTGCAGTTTCGGATGCCTCTCAAAAGTTTCCCAGCCGTTTGTGGTTGTGTAGAAATTATATCTACTTGTAATAAAACCATAGCTTGTATCATACATTGAGAAATGATATATATGATAATATCCGGGCTCAAGTTGAATTTCTTTAAAATTCAAACCTCCATCTGAACTTTTTTTTATTATAGCATAAGTATCATCTATTATAAAATAATAATTGGCATGTGGTGACACTCCTTCTTCTACAGACGGATTTCGACGAATACTATCCTCATAAATCAACTGCCAAGTGTTACCTTGGTCAATAGATTTATATAACACAGGTGTCGAAGGATGATTTACAAGTGCAAAGCAATTATTGCTGTCAGGGCAATTAATTGATTGTACATCACCAAAATCACTTCCAACTATTTGTTTCCATTCACAGATTAAATTATACTGGAAAGTAAGAATTATTATTATCAATATTAATAAATCTATTTTTTTCATAATTTTTAAATTACCTAATCAAATTTAATTTTCCTGTTTTTACTAACATACCATCAATTAATATATTATAGAGATATACTCCACTATGAAACTTTGATATATCGAATTCATATATATTTGAATCCATCCTTAAAATTCCTACAAATGATTTCAAAAAAAGGCAGAATCCATCTAAGAGTTCTGCCTTTTCATTTTCCATTCCTTCATACTTCGACAAGCTCAGTATGACTCAATAGATTATTTGCTGATTATCATCAGTTTTGTTCTTGTGTAATCACCTGCCTGATACTTGATGTAATATGTACCTGAAATCAACTTATCCGATTTCAGACTAACATCGTATATACCTGCTGAATAGTAATCATTAGCAAGAACTCCAACTTCTATTCCAAGTAAATCATAAACACTGATTTTAATATTACCGTTATCAGCAACCTTGAACCTGATGTTCGTTGCATCCGATACCGGATTCGGAAATACTGATAATCTGTCATCTTCATTTTCAAATCCTGCAAAAGGATAATCCTCAACATCAACGGCAACTCCCTGTATGGTTGACCAACAACTCTGGTAACCATCTTTAGTATATGCCGCCAATGCAATTTCCAAAGTTGGATTTGCAACGTAATCAATATCAATATCTATCTCAATATTCGTTTCTCCTGCATAAGGTCTTGCGATTATTTTTTCAGTACCGTCAGTGTATGTCAACCTAATCAAATAGCCCTGAATATTTTCTGAAGTATTAGGGTCAGTCCAGGAAACTAACAGTTTCTTTGTTGTACCATAATATACCGGGCTTCCTACTTCAGGCGGCATCAGGTTTCCTTTATTATTCCACAGTTCTTCCGTACTGTAATATTTGTCAACCTTCTCGTCTTCGAACCTTAATACATAAAGATAATAAAGACATTCAGGTAATGTATCTGCTAAAGTATAATTAAACTGCCCTGTGTTCTCGTCAGCCGTTCCAACGAATAATCCGTTAACATCATTAGTGTCCAAAGCAAGATAGAACTCTAAGTAAGGTCCGGCAGGAACAGCAGTGTTGTTCCACTCAACAGTAACATCATTTTGGTTTTTAGTTACTATTAATTCAATATCCCTTTGGTCGAATGTCGCGAAAACGTCCCTGTAATCACCAGGTTTTGTTTCGTCAGGGTCTGAGCCGGCAATCCATTGCCCCGCCGGGAAGTCACCTTTAATAATCCAGTACCCTTTCTTTCCATTCGTTGATTGCTTGTAAACGACATTAGTATCCTTTGGTGGGTCATCATTTGCATCATGTTTTGTCCCGTTCGGGTCAAATAACGAAGAGCCCGGCACTTGAGTATCGCTCATAATCCTAATGAATACCTTATCCATACCACCGGTTAAATTTAATGTGTCATTGTTTGTTATGGCTTGCGTTCCTTCCTTCTTCCTTTGAAGCATCGGCAAACTTTGACCTTCGTATTTATATGGGTCATAATTTTGAACTTTTTCTTTTTTATCCCAATCTTTTCTCAACATCCCGTTTAGATTTTGTGCACCGGTTCCTACAGTAATAAATCCTTCCTGTCCGTAAACCTTTTCCAAGTCCAAAGTAAAGTTTAAGGAACCGAGTAAATTTCCAAAATGCAGATTACCCATAACTTTTCTGTCCTGAATCCATAGTTCTGCGTTTTTCAATTTAACCGGAAACTCATCATCCCAAAGCATTGCTAAAGCATCATAAGGAAATTCATCAGGTAAATCCGTAACGGTAACATCTCCTTTGAAACCTCCTCTAAGCTTTTCATCCGGCGACCACTGATAATTAAAAATGCCTGTTCCTTCCAAGACATAGTACTGCCCTTCTATACTGCCTGCACGGATATCTCCGTCAAAGTTAACATGAGAAATAACGTTAATCATACCTGTCATAGGTCCCACAATTTGCCATTGTTCGTATGTATGTTCCAAAATTATTCTCACCTCTGAAGCAATAAAATCTATTTTCTGTGGGAAACTAACTACGCCACCTATATCAATTTCAAGATAATCAGGTGAAGCTGAAACAATAGTACCATCGAGTGTCATCTCCATTGGCGGATTGTTAACTCCCGAAACTGTTCCGCCGACATTGCGGATTGTCATCCCGGTTTCTCCGATAAGAGCGACTTCTCCTCGTGCTGAAAAGAGATTTATAGTACTTAAATTACCTAACTGTACCTCTCCCCAACCTTTAACCGACAGCCATGGAATTGAAAAATCACCATATAAAGTTAATTTATCCTGGCTTGCATCATACATTGCCGTCAAATTACTAAAGCATGCACTCGGGTCGGGACTCAATGGTGATAGCGTCATTTGATTCAAATTGATACCATCTTCATCAAAAATCATATTTGTAAAATGTATTTCATCAACGGGATTTCCTTCACAGCCCGCTTTTATTCCCGGCAAATAAAAATATCCGTCAACAGTTACTCCAGATGCGACCAGTCCTCCTACAAAACCGAAATCATCGGGATAAATTTTAACACCAAACAATGATGAAGAATTCTGCATATTGGACTCATTATAATCGAGTGTAACAGTACTCGAACCATAGGAACCGTTCACATCTCCATCTAAAAAAGTATATTCGGTTGGCGGTTCAGCAGGAGAATAGACGAACCATTTACCCGTTGAAACTATTTCAAGGTTATTAGTATCTAACGTAAAATCTCCCGAGAAACGCAAATAACTATTTACATAAATATCATGCCCGTCATTACTAACTTTTCCGGGAGTTCCCGGTGAAAACCATTTATTATTTGTGTCAACCATAGCAAAAATTAACTTGGCTGTTCCTTCTTCAGCATATACAATCGCCCAATCATTCGAAACTCTCGGAATGGGAGTAACATTAACAATCCTTTCGGTAATTGCAGTTTCATAACCGGCTTTTGTAGCTGTAAATGACATCGAATATTCCGAAAACTCCTGGTCAACAGGAATTTGAAACTCATACCTGAAAGTTCCATTTTCATCGGTTTGCACATTGTCAGTACTGCCGATAATTCCATTTTCAATTTTAATATCCGCAGAAATCCTTGTATCACCCTGGTCTCTCGTTGTAATATTATATACTACCAAATCCATTCTGTCTACGCTGAGACTCGACGATGGATTTACTTCAATTTTCAATGCCAATTTTTGTATCATGGCAGATACTTCGCTTGTCGCACTGCTCTCGTGAACTCCATCATAAGCTTTAATTACATAATAATAAGTTACATCCTCACTTACGGTATTATCTATAAAAGTATTGGATGGTGCTGTTTCGGTACCTGCCAATTGATATCCAGCGCCTTGGGTTGTACTTCGATAAATCCTGTATTCAGTAACATCTCCTGTTACGCTTTCACTCCACCAAACATTAATATTCGGATAATCAGCTTCAGCTTGTGGATCCGAAGGTGGTTCGGGATTCGGTTTAACCGGTAATACACTTATTTCATTTGAAGCATTACTCGACAATCCTGAAGTATCGTTTACTGCTTTTACTATATAATAATACCTTGTTTCATTAGTTACGGAATTATCTGTATATGACTTGCTTGTAACCGAAGTAGCAATAGCTGTTCCATATTCATTAGAAGAGGTTCCCCTAAAAACACTGAATTTAAAAGGACCGTTAACCTGTTCCCATCTTAACGTAACTCTGGCGTTTCCGGGAGTTCCACTCAAATTTGTTGGTGCGGGCGGCGGAACAGGGTCGTGTAATGTGGACATACCCCCGACTTCATTCGTGGAACTACTCCCCAAAGCTTTATCAAAGTCATAAGATGTCATGTAATAGTAATATTGCACATCATTCCTGACTGAATCAACATATTGTGTGGATGAACTGTTAATGCTATCCTTCCTTAAAGAATAACTCGTTTGCGAAGTCTTTCTGTATAATTTATATACGACATTAGCTCCTGCAGAATCGCTCACACCCCAATTCAATGTTACAATTCTTGCACCGTTTGTTGCACTCAGATTTTTTGGAGGTGAAGGAGGTCCCGGTATATCGGTTGCCTCCCTTACACTTTTATAAACACCATCGCCCACTCCACAATAAAGATAATTATTGTATATTTTTAAAGCTCCATTTCCGATATTATGCCATCCGAGTCCTCTCGTTACATCGGTCCAAACTCCACCGGCATTTATAGAACGAAAAACACCGTCACCAGGTGTTCCTGCAAAAAATAAATTGTCGTTAACAAGTAAGATTGCCGAAACCTGCTTGTTGCCTAATCCGTTGTTAAGCTGTGTCCATACATTTCCATTATTTGTGGTCTTATATATGCCTTCATTTTCTACACCAATATAAATATGCCCTGAGGAATTCACGCTAATGGTACCGATATCCTTGTCGTTACCTGTACGTATTTTTGTCCACGTTGTGCCGTCATCATTCGAAGTATAAATATCACCATAATGATTACCTGCGAACAAAACACCTGAACTCGATGCGGCTAATGCCATAACAGCTCCAAGAGTGCTCGTCTTTTCACTCCAGGTAGCTCCGCCATTATTCGAGAAGTAAATTTTCCCGCTGGTATTTTGATATACTCCGGTACTTACAAATATCCCCGCAGAAGTACTCACAAACGAAGTAACTAATTCAAACATACCCATTGTCTGTACCGTACTCCAATCTGTACCTCCATTGGTTGTACGTTTCACAACACCGGATACTCCCGAACCTGTACCGATTAAAACATTATTATTATCAATTACAAGTAAGGCAGAAACACCGGGTTGAGTTGGTTCATCATAAGGACTTGACCAACTATTTCCATCATCTGTTGATAAAAAAACGGCTCCTCCATCTGAAGTTGCTCCTGAACCTACCCAAATATTACCTCCGGAAGTAATATATATTGAATTTGCATAAGAACTTTCATCAATACCGATTTTATTCCAAAAATTACCTTGCCCAAATACAATATTTGCCGACAAGAACAGAATAATATAGAGTAGTAAATTATTTCGATAATTCATAATAACCTCATAATTTATTAATGTATTTTAATTATTTCTTAAAATTTTAGAAGTGCAAAATATTAAATTAAATCTTATAATACAAATTTTTTATTTATACATGGAAAATCATTTGTACTGTAACACCTGAACTATCTATTTTATAATTTGTTTTATGGGAAAGTTCATTTATAAGAAAAACCCCTCTGCCACTTGCTTTTAATAAATTTTCCGGTTCACGGGGGTCCTCGAGCTTGCTCAAATCAAAGCCCTTGCCTTCATCGCTGACTGATACCTCAATATCTCTGTTGTTAACCTGTATTAAAACAATAACTTTTTTATCCGGATTACATTCATTACCATGAAATACAGCATTATTCACAGCTTCCGAAACTGCTATTAATAAATTATAAAATGTCTCATCTTTAATACCGAGACTTTCCTTCAACTCAAAAAGGTACGGTTCAATTTTCTTCACCGCATTCTTCTCAGTATCCAACTCTCTATGTATTCTTAATTGATATTCACTCATATAACTCTTTGTTCTGCAGTATGCTCAAACACAATTTCAATGTTTAACAGCTTGTTTCAGCAGTAAACAAACCGATTTTATTCAAATATTTATTTTCGTTACCATTAAAAGATTAGGAATCTCTTTATAATTTATATCCCTATTCGTTTTCTGAAATTCATACCACGCCCTTAAATCAACATATATATCAGAAGTTACTTTGTAACTTATAACCGATTCGGGTGCGAATGAATTATGCTCAATACCGTTATTATTAAACGCATATATCCCAAGATTCTTTTGTCTGAGTTCAAAAAATCTCAATCCGCAACCTAAAGATAAGTTTTCATAAGGTTGAAAGAAAAATAAAATTTTAACAAAATGTTCATAATTACTTGACTTTGGTGTTTCGGAAAAATTATCCCAAAATAAAGTCCCATCTTCATAGTATCGAATTTTATATCTTAACTGTAAATTAATATCACTCGTCAAATAAATGAATACCGAATCCCTAAAACCAATCTCCCTTATGCTGTAACTATCAATGTTCGGTGATAAATCTTCAAAATCATAAGCATAATAATTAGCTGAAATATAAAATACGGGATTCATATTTAATTTTTTAGTGCTAATCCTTACAGATGGACTAAGTTTAAAGGCACGGTACCAATTGTTATTTGCACTCCTTTGTGATTTGATATAAACATAGTGTATCATCTGAACTTCACTTTCCAATGATACCGATAAACTCTTTGAGAATGTATGAGTATACCTAATGTCAACCAAATTGGCTAACTCATCCCTATCATCGTTTATCTCCTCACTCGGAGTATCGTAGCTGTATAATGAAATTAAGAAATGAGCAGACAATGAATCTTTGTTGGCAAACAAATACACTGTTCTTCCTTTCAATTGTGTAGTAGAAGATATATTATCCAGCTTTTTTTCCTCTCTTTGCAAATCATTAAAATCATCGTCATCAATTTCAAATATTTTTTCAATCGAATTATTTTCATTTTTTGGCAGATAGCTCATCCCAAAAGACTGAAAAAAATTATCGGATATATAAGATAATTCACTTGTGAAATTCAAGTTCAATTCGTTACGCTTTGTTTCAACCGCAGTTCTATCGTATCCTTCATAATATTTATTATAGGAATGCGAAACATCCTTGTCATCTGCAACTATACCTATCGAACCAAAAATACTTTCACTCAAACCAAAATTGAAATATAAATTAAAATACAAGTTATTTTCCAACCGGTTTTTAATCGAGTTTTCTCCTACATCCGACAATGCAACCGGATATAAAAAAGATTTGTACCTTGCATCAATCCGTAAGCTATTACTCTCATCAAATTTCCTTGATAAATTCCCTTTTATATCCAGAATGCTTTTTTCTCTTCCGTCATTCAAACTTATATATTCTACCAACGCATTTGCACTTAAAAAATATTTCTCAAGCTCATAATTATTTATATCACTTCCTATATTAAATATAGCTCCTTCACCTTTAATACTTCCCTGCTCGTTTAATTCATAACCCGCATTTGTTTCCACTGAAAAATTTTTCGGTTGTATATACTTTACTCCTCCAGTGCTTCTGCTCTGGCTAATTTTACTTATACCCTGTGTCTTTATATCGGACGAATAATATGACACATTTTGTTTCGCTGTAAAAAATAAATTTTCAGTAACTTTTTTATCAATTCCAAATATAAAAAATTCGTCATCCCAAAAGGAATTATTTCCGGACCTGATCGCTTTACCTAAATAATTCTGTTTAAAAAAGATATTCCCCCAATCATATTTCATATAAAGATTGGCATTACCTTTAAATGCGTATGTATTCACTATTTTATCAACACCATATTCAATGAGATTGCTACCTATGTTATCGGAATAACTTGAATCAACACTCATCAAAGTTTGAGATAATGACTTGGGTACTATGAGAATTGATATAAAAGCTAAAAAACCAATTTTCCCAAGATATGACCGAATTACAAAAGTCATATTATCTTGAATTTGCCTAAGAATGTTTCTCGGCTGCATATTTTTTGCCAAACAAAAAACTTGGTTAATCATTACTCTCCAGGATTTTTAAAGCTTCTTTGTTCACAATCTCAGGACTTAATTTAACCATACAATCAAAAGTTTTTATAGGACAATTTTTACCACCGTGAATAGAACAAGGTCTGCATTTCAAACCATCCAAACCAATACTTCTGTCCTTTTTTCCTAAAGGGGAAAAACCAAATTCAGGAACTGTAGCACCAAATATTGTTAAAGTCCTACACCCAACCAATCCGGCTAAATGAGTAGGTGAACTGTCATTTGTTATTGTCAATTTGCATTGAGTAAAAAAATACAACAATTGCGGAATACTTGTTTCACCAACAATAGATAAACATCCGGTATTATTCATAATCCTCTCTGCCAGTCTCAAATCATCTTTTGAACCTATCAAAACAGGTTTATATTCTAATTTAATGAGTTCATCAATTAATATTTCAAAATATTCCGGTAACCACCGCTTAGTCTCCCAAACAGAACCGGGAGCAATAGCAACAAGGTTATCTTTATTCAGTATATTGAAATTACTCAACAAATTATCAATATAATTTTTATCATCATCGTCCATATTAATCGCAAGTTTCCAATTACAACTAAGAACTTGAGACCAGTGACTAACGAAAGCATTCAATAATTCCTCATTCCGTTCAACTTCATGAATCCCTTGTATATATTTAATGCGCTTTTTATATAAAAAAGAAAATGTGCTTTTGTCAAATCCAACTGAATAAATGGGCTTTGCAAAATAGCTTACAAGACTTGTCCTCATTGACCTCTGTAAACCAATTATACAATCAATATTTTTTTGTTTAAGGATTCCTGAAATGAATTTTATTCCTTGCCATCCCGAATGCATCCCTCTTTTATCATAAGTTATAACATTATCAACCGCTTTAGCACAGCTTACCAAAGCAGCTGCATGTGGTGTTGTTATAAAAGTCAACTCGCAATCAGGATGCAATTCCTTTATCCTTTCAGCCAAATATAACGCTAAAGCGATATCACCAAGGAATGCTGTTTGTATTACAGCAATTCGTTTAAATTGTCGAAGCTCAGGTAATTTATTCATAAAATATTATTTAAACAGCTATCTGATGTTTTACCAGATATTACTTCCTGCTATTTGTGTTTTTTACAATTACAAAATTAATTAAATTGCAAAATATATCATTCAAATGGGATTTCCAATTTTTAAGATTTGATTATCAAGAAGTTTTTTTTTTCGTTCAGTCAGTTGTTACAACTATCAACTATAGATTGACGACTTTTGACTGACGATAAAAGACTATTGACCAACGACTAAAGAAGTTTATACTTCCACCTATTATGCTGCCATGTCCAAAGTTCCGGATGTTCCCGGATTGCATCCTCAAGAACATTTACATGTCTTTGAGTTAAAATCTTAATATCATCAGCATTATTTTCAAGGTCATCAGTCTTAAGTTCCTTAGCTTTTACTGTATATGTACCATCCTTATTTCTGACAGCAAAACCGTAAATCACAGGTACTTTAAATTTTAATGCCAATGAAGCAGGAGCTTCGTAAGTTGAGGCGGGCATACCAAAGAAGTCAACATAGACATCCTTATCCTTTGTTGCTCTCTGGTCAGCTAAGATGGCAACACACTCTTTGTTAAATAAAGCATTGATAATTTTTCTTGCTGCTTTATTCATAAACACAACTTCATTACCTGCCTTAGCTCTATATTCGTTTAATACCTTATCGGCAATTGTGTTCTGTTGTTCTTTAACTATTATTTTGATAGGAATTTTGGTAAATAATCCCACAGCATAAGCGGCAAACTCCCAATTCCCAAAATGAGCAGAAAGTAATATCAAACCATTACCTCGGTTATAAACATCGAGTATCAAATCAAGATTTTCATAATGGACATATTTATTAATATCATCATCATCGAGATATTTTAGCGACAGAACTTCTATTAGCACTATACCCAAGTTCTGATAAGATTTGATTAATATATCATTAATCAATTCTTCTGACTTTTCAGGAAAAGCATTTTTAAGATTTGTATAAGTTATATTTTTCCGTTTTGTACTAAGAACCCTTAAAATATTACCAATCAGTCTGCCAAGTTCACTTCTTTTTTTAATAGATAATTTCGAAGAAATGAATCCTAAAAATAAAAGTAAATATGTAACAAATTTATTAATCATATTTTTTCAATTAACTATAAACAGATAACTTTTCAACATTTCAAACTCACAAACACATTAAGCTCATTTAAGTATAAACCTTTAATATTCATTTGAATTGTCATTTTCGCTTCTTCTCTTCAAAACATATTCATTATACCAATTTTCATATTGAATTTCATTTTGAGCTGTCGAATGTACCATTTCATATCTACCATAACCTGTCATATCAACAAAATGAAAATAAACACCTCCCTGTATTTCAGAATAAAACCAAGATTCATAAGAGCGCGTTTCTCCATAAAAAGGATGCTGTTCCCGTTCGTCTGGCATACCGTATTTTAACAAAATCCTTCCTCTGTCGGTTTGCCATCCTTTGGTTTTACTAAAAGAAAAAAATCTATCGGCAAACTTAATTAATTCACGATATTTAAATAATCCTTCATTAAATACCGTATTCGTATCGGTATCCCGGTTTAACCAAAACCTGAAAAGCAATCTTTTTTTAGCATCGCTTGTAGTCAATTTATCAAATTGTTCAATTTCCTGATAACTGGAAATCGGTTTAATTTTTGCAATCTCTATTTCTGTCTGTTCATCTGTTAATGATGCAAACTCACTTCTTTCAAAGGTCAAACTCTCAAAAAATTGTGGCTTTGCTGTATTTACTTTATCGGGATTAAGTATATAAATTTTCTTTTCGACAGTAATAGAATCTTTTATTTCACTTACAGGATATATAATAGTTGCCTTCAAATAATATGACCCTGTTTCAATATTACTTATTTCCATTGAATTTGTGTCAAATAAAAAATTCTTTTCTGATTTAATAAACTTGATATTTTCAAATAATTCATTTTCATAAATATCATATAGCCGATATTTAATTGTTATATCAACACAACCCAATTTATCCGGATTACTTATTTCAATATAACTATTGAGTTTTTGATTATTTGCCAAAAACATCAGGGATGGTATGGGAACAACAAAAAATTCATTTTTTCTGAATGATTCTTGCCAGGTATCTTTAGATTCATTAGCATTTTCAATATTCTGTGAAACTTGCAAACTACTAACATTTATTTTATCTTTTTGTCCCTGCCTAACCAACAAATCAAAATTTAATTCCAAAATTGAAGAAGAGTCATTAACATCCTGAATAAAGACGTTAATTTTATACTGACCCGGTTGTAAAATAAAATCTTTTTGGCCAACCATTGTTTTATTAACATTTAAATTTGATTCATCAATTAGATGAGATACAATCCACTTCTTCTCACTTTGAAGCTTAATATTGGAATAAATCGAAACATGAATAAATAACTCTCCTAATAGCCCTTTATCGGATTTTTTATATTTCAATGAATTTTCTTCAAACGAATAATAAAATTCCCATCGTGATTTTCCATCAGATTCCCAAAACAATCCGTCGTCAATGTTAAAGTTAATCTTAGCCGCAAATAATTCAGTTATTGACAGAATCAAAATGCCGATGATTACAATAATTCTATGTGATTTTTTAAGCATCAACTCACTTGAAAATCTAAATTATTAAGTTAAAAATTGCCGTCCCACGTATAGTAAGACGGCAAAATTATTAATTTCATTGTTTTGTAGTTTGTTACAATTTACAACTAATCCAGCCCGACGGCAACACTTAATCTGTTGACCAGTCCTATATCTGCAGTTGGAGTAATGGAATAATCAATTTGTCCTTTAACACCTCCTGTTATGTAGCTGAAACCAATACCACCGGAAAAACCAAGCTGGTCATGACCAAATCTATAACCGGCTCTGATTGAAACGAGTTCATTCCATGTGTATTCCGCTCCTACAGCAAATTGCTCGGGAGTATCGGATAAAGTCACAAAATCTCCGGCAACAATAACTTTATGCTCTTCCATATTCACAACTTCCGAAGAAATTCCTGCACGAAAAACCAATGGCATCGTATATGGATTCGCTAAAAAAGTTACATCCCAGGGAGCGGCTTTTAAATCTTCAATGTACTTTTTGGTTGTTTTCAAATCCTGTCCTTCATATTCCATTTCGGAACCAAGATTGAAAATGGCAAAACCAAGTTTTATACCCTGTATTTCAGTATCATACAAAGTACCGACATCGAATGCAAAGCCCGAACTATTCAACGAACTGAATGCATTATGAACCATTTTACCCGTTACTCCAAACGAAAACTGGTCGGTCAGAAAGCCACTTATCGAAACTCCGGCAACAATATCATTAACGGTATAATGTGACCCTGTTCCCTCAGGTTGAGCAATCGTTGTTATTGGTATTTTATCGCTGGTAAAGGAAACCAAATGAGCCGAAGCAGTAAACTGTTCGCTTATTGGCATTGATACAGCCGCAAAGCTATGCGAAAAACCTGCGAACCATTGAGTATAATGAAATTCACCGTTCATTCCCTTAACTTCAGCTACTCCTGCGGGATTCCAATAGAGTGCAGTCAGGTCGTTTGCTATGGAAGAATAAGCACCTGCCATACCCATAGCCCTTGCTCCAATACCTATCTTCAGAAATTGAGAACCGGCAGCACCTACCTTTAAAAATTCTCCTGCGGAAGAACCTGAAACATCGTCCTTAGCTTGAACGGAAATATTGATGAATACCATTAGTAATGCTAAAGTTGATATAAGTAAAATCTTTCTCATATTTATTTTCTCCATATTTTCTTTATTTTTCATATTTATTACCTTTTTAGCTGTTTATACTATTCATCTTCAGGAACTAATCTGAAACCACCAACGACAACCGAGAATTTCTTTACTGTTTGAGCCCCGTCAGGAGTTTTAATCACAGCAATAAAAGTCTGTGATTGAACTCTTTGCCTGTTCTTCGTCAATAAATCCCATACTTCGGCACCGACTTTATCTTTTTCGGGACTTGTAAACTCATCGTGTTCCAAAGTTCTCACCAAATCACCCGTGATTGTATATATGTCAATTGTTGCTCTTTTTGGCAATCTCGTGAAATATATTTTAGCATCATAGGGCGATGACTGTCCTTCGTGAGTTATGTAATATGGATTTGGTACTACACCGATTTGGTCTAATAAATCATCTGTAAAATGTCCTTCGGGTACAACATTCGAATCAATGTAAACCCTAATCTTAGCTCCGGGCATCGGAAATCCTAAAGCACCGCCATTTGTTTTGAGAAGTACCTGGTCCCCCGGTTTAGGCATTACCAAGTTCATTCTTAACGTATTAGAATCCAATTTCCATTGAGCTGAAGGTCCGCTCAGTCTAAAGTTCTTTGCAAGATCAAATGTAAATGTAACTCCTGAAGCTAAAAATGCATTCACGAAGTAAATCGTGTCAATTCCGTCTGTTGACCTGCTATTCAGATAAAATCTTCCTTGTGTACCAATTGATGTTCTTAATCCACGTTTATAACGACTAGGGTCCAAATTACCAGGTACAGCGTACTTCTGATTTGCTACAAAAGCAGTAGCCTGAGAACCATTAATCCATCCGTAGCTTGATAAATTATACTTTCCGATGAATTCATTGCTCCTTTGTCCGAGCATTCCTAAATAAGGATATTGATAGCCAAGACCAGTATCAATTGCCATGTGCTCTATTGGCAAAGGATAAGTTACAAGTACTGAATCACCATTCAATCCGGGACGCTTATAAGAAACAACATTCTTAACATCCATCAAGAGATAATCACAAACAAAATCTTTTGATGTTCCTAAAACTTCTGATTTCAAATTCAGTGTTTCCTGTCCTCCTGCCTTAAATTCAATTAAATACTCTGCGGGACCATTATTAAAACTCCCATAAGTATTTACACCATATTCAGGTAATAAACGTAAAGTAGGTTGGATTCCTATTGTATCCTTTGTATATAACTTCATGCCATAAATATCAATTCCTGTTACCTGAGTTCTGTATACAATACTTGAATCAAAAGTAGTATTTATATCACTATTAATATCAGTTATAAAGTTAATCGGAACTCTTATATCTCCTCTTACGATTGGACTTGGACGTCCACCAAATGGTGGAAAAATTGCAGAGGAATCAGGCCTGTAAACGCCGCCTCTTTGCTGTGCAGTGTAATTGAAGCTAAATCCAAGTGTCCCGTATGCGGGTTGAGCAAATCCGTAGGTATAATTATAACCCGGAGACTTGAAATCACCCGTAGTAATTATAGATGTTCTGGTTAATACGGTATCAAAACCAAGTTCGGCAGTTCTAATCAGAATATCTTTAACAGTGTCTTCAATTGCTTCATAGTCAACAACCCATGACTGAGCATTTTCAGTAAATCCCGCCCTTATATAAAACTGGCCGCTTGTTTGCTCTAACAATGTTTCCCCTCGAAATAGCAGTCTGCCGTCATCACTCAGGTCCTTCATAGTTATTAATGACCGGTACAAACTATAAGGAACGGTTACAGATTGATCTGAATTCTCTTTTTTTATAGAGAAATTAGACAACATCCAAATAGGATTGAACTCCATTTCTAATGTATGTCCGCTAAAGAGTTGCCTTACCCTGTCATTGTCAAGACCGAAAAACTTGAAATTATAAAGCCCTCCGATTCGCAGTGAATCCAAATATATAATTTTAAATTGAGGTGGTTCCATTATACTTGCTTCACGAGGATAAGTAGTTACAAAATTAGTTAATCCTTGAGAAGCAGAATTAAGTTTTCTTGGAGTTGGTTGATTGTAGTCCCCCTCATCATAACCTAATAATTTGTAATAATATGGTACATTATTTATCAATTTCTCTGTCTTAGAAGGATTCAAATTAAAGCTAATCTCTCCTGACCTGTTATCATCGCCTATATCGGTAAACCTATTCCCCCGGGTTATCTCTTTCATAAACGGAGTTATTATATCAAACCGGACATCCTCCCTGCCTTCAAAATCCGGAAATTCAGATTTAGCTAATCCTCTTTGAATATATGAATATATTGAATCGAGTGCTTTCCTGACATTAACAGTATCGCACATAGCTTTTAAAATATTTGTCGTATCATACAATTTCAATTGGTCCATCACTAATTGTGGAGCCCCATCAAGATATACTACCCTATATGTATCTTTAAGATATTTTATATGAGTAATATGGCTGACCGTATCCGGGAAATCTGCCGTATCGGTTACTGAAACATTTACAGTCATTCTTCGCCAATAGAGTGGATTATAATCCAATAATGCGCTATTAAGTTTGATTGTCCCTATTACCACACTGTCCAGCAGGAATTGTCGGTTTCTCATATCCTCGGGATTATATGGGTCATAATATAATGGAAAATCACCGGATTGGCTCTTGCTTAAATAATAATCTGCCCAAGGTTTATAGTATAAGCTTGTATCAATGCCGTAAATAACTACATTCATAGTAGTATCCCTATTCCATATTCTTGATGGAACAGTATTTTGTGCAATTCCCCTCATATTTTTCCAGACAAATGTATTTGGTCCGAATGGCATGAAACCTTTTGCTATTCTCATTACCTTAATGGCAAAAGTATCCAATATCAACTTACCTGTAGTATCCCTTAAGTATTTGCCATCAGTATCCCTTTTATAATCAGGACCAACAATTTCCATTGAATCTATCAACGGCATTGAAAAATCCCAAGGATCAGTACCTGCACGATTATAAGATTTTCTGAACGGTGTAGGCATTTCCCACTGGGCTATTTGCTTCCATCCCATTGGACCCAAACCTGAAGTATAGGCAATCGAAGGGCTGATATCGTCAACAAAAAAAGAATCAAGGTCTGTTCTGCGGGCTCTGTATAGACGAAATCCCATGAAATCGAGTCCTCTTTCGTACTCGTCATTAGTAATCTCGGAAGTGCTGTCCCATTGAATAGCAACTGCGTGATTTAACGGGTCCCATCTGTAGATTATTGACTTGTCAGGTGGGATTGGCGCCCGAAAGTTATTATCATAAACTTCCTGGGCAAATTCATCTTTTCTTACGGCTTCAACCAAATCATCAGTCTTACCGGTAGCATCGGATAATACTGAATTTGCCAATATCATTCCAACAACTGTTCGGACGGTATCACCGGGTAACATATTAAAAGAACCTGTTGCCATCATAAATCTGTAATCACCGGGTTCTCCTTCACCCTGTTCAATAACCTGTCCGGACATATAATTATAACGTGATTCATCTTCAGGTATATCATCATTAATGGGCCAACGCCTGAATGTTTTCAATCCTAATTGATATTGATTATCATACCATCTCCTGTCCCTTCTTGGATAATTAACCAATCCCGGGTCAAAAGCCATTTCCTTAACACAAATTTCTTTTCCATCAACGGTATCCTTTTCAATACACATATAACATACAGTAACTGATTCATTGTTTATCAAAGTATCAACAGTCCTTTCACAATCATGAACCGCAGGACTTTCAAGGAAGTCAAAGCACAAATAACCAAATCCGTAACCTTTTTCGCCTCTGTCATCATTTGTCCACTGAATAGCCATATTCTTCGATGGGTCTTCATCATAAAACCTTGCTTTGTCATTTCCGGCACCGTAAGCAGTATTTGGTGCCCTTGCTATATCAACATCCATAACAGGAGCAAGCCAACAATTATACAAAGTATCCTTTGATTTATTTATTATTTCGTAGCGGATAAATATAAAATCTTTGTAATCACCAAAACCCCAAGAATAAATGTATTGTTCAAACTGAAGCCGCATCGGATATCCAAGATTTCTTCTGTACTCGACACCGCCCTCATAATAGTTCAAGTCGGTATCTTTATATGTTGAAAATATATCCTCACCCGAAATAAAAGCCGGTCCTTTTTTATGCGCACCTAATCTTCGGTTTTCTACCGAGTCAATATAATATCCATAATACCGGTCTATTTTAATTACATCGCTATCGTTAGAACTGGCATCCCAAATTGGCCAATTTGGCCCGTCTGCTGAGTTAATTGCTGCACCGTCACTTGTTCGGAAGTCGGTTGAAAAATAATTCCTGTACTTATAAATATCGGTATTATCAATTTCATCGCCATCCTCGATTCTGCCGGGAACCATCCATGAAGAACCCGAATTTGGATTATATGTAACTTCGCAAAGCTTTGTCAATTTCCTATAAGGCATTGGATTATCTACAGTCCCCGTATCTGTCCATATCCATTTTTGTGCGGCAAGCCAAATACCGCCACCAAATAAGTATTGATTTAGTGAGCCACGGGGCCAATATCCTCCACCCACATTCCTTGCTACATCGAGAAACAGAATTCCATAATTTGTAACGGGAAACTGAAAATTACTGACAGTATTCCTTTGCAAATCAAAGTTTTGGGTAGCTGTCCTTTGTACCTGCTCTTTTTTGCCTTTCTTCTCCTTGATAGCTGCCTCCGAAGCAAAGCTATTCAGGATAAAAAATGACAGCATGATTAACCAAATCAGAGCAAATCTATTCCGTCTGCTGTCTGCCGTTTGCTGTCTGCTTAATATCATTTTAAATTTTTCTCTCATAACTATTCACGCCATTTATTTAATAAAATTTTTTCAAACCGTAAGTTAACGGCAAATTAAAACCAGAAAAACAATGTGAAGAACACACTTCTTGGGTCTTGATATGTTCCCTGGAATTGAACATTTGTACCTAATTGAGTCATGTACGAATCAAACTTCTCTTGTTGGCTGACTACTCCGTTGCCGTCTGTATCTGCATAAACACTATATAATCTGTTACCGTAATTATCATATTGAGTAGATTGAAGAGTTGCCGCATTGGCAAAGTCTGCATCTTTATACAATGGTTCGGCACTGAAATCACCAACTTTTTTTCTGAAGGATAGACCCATATCATCAGCATCACCCGTAGATGTATAAATTGAGATTGCAGAATTCAAATTAAATACATTATATACAAATAATGAAAGCTCTATAGCCGTTTTACCCCAGGAATCCCCGAACCAATCTTTCAAAGGAAATTGTTTGGAAACCCTGAAGTCAGTTTGCCAGTAATCAGGTCCTCTTTCAGTTCTTATTTCACCAATTGCTCTGCCATTTAAATCTGTTTTAGTATATGGAGCTCCCGAGCGCCAAGTAGTAGTAAAGTTCAAATTCACATTTTCCAGCGGCTGAATACCTCCAATAGCAGGTCCCTGATTGTTTGCCCACATTAAGTCCAATAAAAATGTAACTCTGTGCCGAATATCTCCGGCTGTAGGAAATTCTGATAGCGGAAATGCAGGTAACTCAGAATATGGGTCTATTGGTGTCATATAGTTATCACCCGGCGATGATGATGTTGCTACTGCCTGTGCCAAAGAATAATTTAACCTCAAACCAAGATGGTCTTGATATGTTGGCCTTTTATTCAACGTAAATTCCAATCCTTTAATATTTCCATATTCAGATACTGAATACTGGAAATAAGGCACCGGTACGGCAGGTACATATACCTGTCCCAATTGATTATATACATCTTTATAGTATGCGGCAATAGTAAGAGCAAGCTCATCAGTTAACTGATTGTTATAACTTGCCTCGTAAGCATTTGTCCTTTGAGCTTCCATGTTGGGGTCACCAAGTATCTGGTTTCCTCTCAACCTGATTGTTGAAAAAGCATCATACATATAGCTTAGTGTAGGCATCTGGAAGAACAAACCATAATTGATGGTTATATTTGACCTCTCCGTAATGGGATAAGCTACATTAATTCTCGGACTGATTTGCCACTTCAATGAAGAATTTGAAAAACCTGAATCGGCGGTAATCGAAACAAACTGGTCTAATTGTGTCCTGTAATCTGCCGAAGGTAAAAACATATCAAATCTTAGACCGGGACTAATAATAATGCCTTTGTATGTAATTTGGTCCAACAAGTATGCAGAACCTTTCATTGGATTATATGACTTGCTGGTTTTCTCCCAACCTATTGGGTCTAATGTATAAAAATTTCCTCCCCATTCAGCAGTATAAACATCAAAGAAAGGGTTACCATCCCATGGCAGTCCATTATAATGCCTTTCAAGAGTGAAATATGAAAAATCAAATCCGGTTCTGAACATATGCCTGAATTCACCCTCGAAGACCTTTGTAAAGTTGCCGTTTGCCGCTAAAGTATTACTTTTTCTTAATTCAAAAGCACTCGAATTACCATGCTGATAGAACGCTTGAGTTCTCCCGTAAGGATTGCCTGTACCGGTTGCATCTCCCGCACCTTCGATATATCCAGTAAGCGGATTTCTCTGGTTAAAATCGTATGAATTATACCCGTCAACAGTCAATGATGTCTTCTTAATAACCTCATAATTATCAACAATTTTATTATTCCCATCTACTAATATACTTCCTGAAACCTGATATTTATCCTGTGGATACCATAAGTCAAAACCTGAGAAGTAAGATGGGTCTTCCCATCCAACACGTTTTGAAATCTCCTGATTAATAGAAGATGTCGAAAATGTTAATTCATAATAACTCGTTGAACTCAATGTATGATTGATTCTGACAAATAATTTATTGTTAAAATCATTTACAACAGGTTGTTTGGCAACTCTTTCCGGGATTCCGTTTGTAATCGGATTGCCACTATCATCTCTTTTCCAATCACTTTTTTGCCAGTCCCAAATCCAGCCTTCATCATTACCATAGAGCCAAGAAGTTGAGGAATTTTCATAATTCAGACTCCCTATACTACCACCTAAGTTTAATTCGACTCCCTGAGCAATTGCGAATCTTAATCTGCCTTCAATATTCTTTTCCCAGGATTGTTGGTCAGGCATCTGTCCTAAATTATTTCCAATAGGGTCATAAATTTCGAAATCTGGTACATTATATTTTCGATATGTATAATTTGTTGCTAAATAAAAAGTAGAATTAGTCAATCCGGGAATTGGACCACCTGTACCAAAAGCAAATCTATGCTGTCCCGGACCTTGAAATTTAGCTCCATCTCCGGAATTTACGGATTGAAAAGCACCTTTTGCCTGGTCATAAACTAATTTCTTGCCTGATGCCTGTGACCCCCACAGCGGGTCAACATCTGTTCTCCATCTGACATAACCTTCATACCTGTCCGTTCTACCTTTCTTCACAACCGTATTAACTATTCCACCCATTGCATCACCGTATTCCGCAGAAAATCCCCCGGTCATTACCTGAATTTCTTCAGTATCAAATTCTGTTGGACCTCCACTGGAACCAACACCTGTAAATTGATTTGAAACGTCAATACCATCAATTTTAATTTTCGTTTCATCCGTTCTGCTGCCGCGTATAGAATAGCTCCCGCCACTGCCAACGACACCAGCTGTTAAACCAATCACTGCACCAATACCTTCACGGGCAACTGTAGCAAATTCATCGCCGGACATCGTTCGTTTCTGTCCGATTTCTGTATTGTTAACCATAACGCGGTTGGCAGTAACAACGACTGTTTTGGTTACGACTTCCTTCGAAGACAGTTGAACACTAATTTCCGAGGTCTGGTCAGCAGAAATTTTCACGTCTGTTATTTCGTAATCCTGGAAACCGACTGCTGTAACCTTGACAGTATATTTTCCGGCATCAATATTTACTACTGTAAAAGAGCCATCCGGATTTTTTACGTAAGTACCGCGTGCAGTTCCCAAAATTCTGACTGAAGCCCCAATAGCCGGTTTACCCTCTTGGTCAACTACTTTACCTTTCAAAGTACCGTAAATACTTGCCTGAAGAGTTAGCGGATACGAAATCAATGCTAAAAAAAGTATAATTAAAAGTTTTCGCATATTTTTGTACTCCATTTTAAAAATTTATTATTTATTTTTTCCTATTTTCTATGTCTTAATCATACTGTCGAATAACAACTAACGACTAATGACTAACGACTAATGACTATTTAATAACATTCAACATCTTCGTTACTTTCCTGTCCCCTACCGTAACAGTACAGAAGTAAATCCCCGAACTCAATCCTGCAGTTTTAAAATCACGATAGCTCGTGCCATAACCCAAAACTCCCAACTCAAAACTCGTAACTTTATTTCCCAAAACATCAAAAACAGCAATTTCGGAATATACTGGTTTACCCTCGTAGTAAACTTGTATTCTGGCAAAATCATTGACAGGATTAGGCAATACTTCGAGTGTTAATTTTGAATTATCAAATTGGTTTTCATCTACCGAAACCACAGCATTGAAATGCCCGACTTTAATGTATTGAGGATATCTGCTCGATACAAACTCGCTGTCCCTTGGAAATCCCTGTGAATTAATCAATGATTGTTTTAACAAAGGAATATTTATCAAGTCGTTAGGAATATCATTAGGAATTAAAGTTGATTTGTCTATTTCCTCGCTTTGTGTTATGTTTTCACTCTTACTCCATACCTGAGAGTTCTTTGTTCTCGTAGAAATAAATACATCAGAAGTTTCAAAACCTTGTTGCGTAGGATTGATAAGGTCTACCCATTTTGCAAGCAGCTTCGAGCCGTCAAACGATACTCCCAGTTGAACTTCTTCGCCGGCAGGATTTGACCATCGGTTATTAGCATCTCTTTGGTCTTCATAACCAAAATTCCAACCCGAACAAGTATCAACTCTCCTTATACCCCATTCGGAATCTTCTTTATATATCTCCATAATAAGATGTTCCACAGATATTACGTTATTCGGATCGGTCGAATCACCAATAGTAGCTTTCAAAACTATACTCCAATCTCCATTGTCAAATACTTTGAATCCTTTGGATTCATATCCATTTGTATAAACAGCATGATTGTCGTTATAACCTAAAGACAGTCTATAATCATTATATAATGACATCGGAATTCTGTCAAATTCGCTCCATGTAGCACCGTAATCTGTGGATTTTGAAACTCCCATATTATTTATAGGGTCATCAATAAATCCTCCATAAACTGCTAAATACATATCCTGGTTTGATGTCATCTGGAAATCAATTATCTGATTATAACGTGTATCATTCTCTGTAACAACCTTGAATTTATTGCTTGCCCATTGAGGAGGAATTTCCTCCACAAAACCACCATTTAAGTCTTCTGTCCTTCTTATACCTATGTGACTGGCATTTGCCCAATCAGATGTGGAACCTTGCATTAAACCAACTGTACTGGCAACTAGTAAAAAATAATTGTTAGGATTATCAATGTAGTGGTCAACCAATATTCTTGAACCATAATCCCAATGATATGTTTTCCCATTATAAGTAAACTCTTCATTTAACATTCCTTCCATAGTGGTTAGGTCTTCAACATCCTCATTCCAGAATACGGAAATATGACCTTTATTTACACTATATTTAGGTTCTGCATAATTATAATCAATTAGTGGTGCAACAACAGCATATTGCTGAATACCGTCTAAATTAATAGTCTTAACATTAGGATATCTAGCTTCGGTTGTTCCAAATTTGACCTTATCATAAACACATTTTCTGATATCCCATGAAGCACCACCATCCTTAGAGATATTTATAAAAAGATTATAATGCCAATCATCTCCGTCATATCCCACATTATTTGTATTTTGTTGATGATGATATCCTCTATGTATGGTAATTGCATAACCGGTTTCTTTTTCTAAGATAAAAGGTTTATTTTGAAGCATGAATAAATAATTGTACATATGTGCCGTTGAATCAATTGTTTGAAACATAACACTTTGAGTTTTAGGATTTTTATCAACATATGGTTTTAGCATATATTCTCCAAGAGTATTGGATTTTAAATAATTGCTTTCAGGATAGCAATATTTCTGTCTCTGCATCTCTTGTGCATAGGTATTCATGAATACCGATAAAGAAAAAATTATTAGCATCGAAACAGATAAAATTCTGTAGTAAAAATGTTTCATTGAGTCCTCCAAAATACTAGTATTAAAAATATCTATTATTATTTCCTTATTAATTATTAATCATTTTTCATTTTTCACTATTCATTTTTCACTTTTTACTAAACTTCAAATATAATAATCTTTTTTTATATTGTTATTAAATAATTACGGATATTTTGATTAATAATTAGTAATTAAAATTAGTAATTAAAATTTAAATTGGATTCCATAAATCAATGAAGCTGTTGTTTTTAATTTATCTTCATTTTCAATAAACTTAGAAAACTCTGCAGAAAACATTCTGCCTTCGGCTCCAAATGTTAAATAAAAGCCATTAAAAACCGAATATTGGGCAAACAACCTGCTATAGCCCAAAGGTCCGTCACTCGTACCGCCAAAACCTAATCTTCCGACCAGGGACAATCCGTCTGCCTTAAAAAATGTATTCTCATAAAATGCAGATGCCCAAAGCAACTGCTTATCGCTATTAAGAGCTAGATCCTGCGGATACCCGATTGAAAAATCATACCCGCCTTCATAAGCTTCTACCCCGCTAACTCCGCCGATTTTATGCTCGACATTAACCGTACCTCTGTCAATAAACGAGTATTGAGTGTAACCGACTTCGACTCCAAATCTCTCATTTTCATTGACTGCGTAAGCAACGCTCTGTGAAAAATGCGATATTACCGCATCATTAACGTGAATACCACCCCTTGCAAAGTCACTGCCAAAAAAGGAAGCTACCTGAACATCACTAACACCTGTAAAATCATTCGTTATCGGTATCTCCATTTTTAATACAAAAGGAGCTATGTCAATCTTATTCGGGATAACTTCGTTGCTGCTCAACAAATGAACCTCAGCATTTTCGATTTTCAGAGCAGTTAATGATAAAGCATCCATTACCGGTTTTCCGTTACCGGCTATCCGTTGTCCGTTGTCCGTTGCCGGTTGTCCGTTATCAATTGCCGGTTGTCCGTTATCGGTTATCGGTTCTCCGTTATCAGTTGCCGGTTGTCCGTTATCAATTGCCGGTTGTCCGTTATCAGTTATCAGTTGTCCGTTCATGCTTAATTCTTCTGAAACATCAGGTTGACTAACTCCAACCGGACTAACCGGAGCATTAACAACAAAATAAGAACCACTCACTCCTGCCTCTCCTGATTTTCCACCTGTACTGCCAGCAATAACATTATTCTCACTCAACGGTTCTCGGTTACCGGTTATCCGTTGTCCGTAATCAGTTGCAGGTTTTGAGTTTTGAGTTTTGAGTTTATTATTGTCAATTGTTAATTGTGAATTGTCAATTATTAATTGATTTCCGTCTGCCTTCTGCTGTTTGCTGTCTGCCAAATTACCAATTGTTAATTGTGAATTGTCAATTATTAATTGATTAACGTCGCTTATCTCAAAAACAGATACAAACAAAAAGAATGCAATAGCAGCGGCTAACATTGGCACATAAGACCAAACAGCCGCTCTTCTTTTTCGTGATTCAGGTGCTTTTGCGAAGATTTTCATTAGTATCATATCTTCGGTTTGAGCAAGCAACTCATCGGGTGGGAAGATTGATTCGGCATCTTCCTTCATAGCCAAATGCAGATTAACTGCAGAGTCGAACTTTAATCTTGCCATGGCGTCTGCCGACAGACTCTCACGCAAGAGTTCATCCTCTTCTACGCTCATCTCCCCGTCGAGATATTTCGATATAAGTTCTTCAAGATTCATGTATTTCCTGCCTAATTGGTGCTAATAATTTTCTTAATATTTCTCTTGCACGGTGAACTCTCACTTTTGCAAGCGACAACTGAATTCCCAAGATTTCAGCAATGTCCTGATACGAGCAATCCTCATATTCCCTGAGAATAACAGCTTCTCTCAATGGCAATGGCAATGTCGCAAGTGCCTGGTCAACAAAATCTTTCATTGCTACATCCCTTTGCTTTTTTTGCGGGGGATTGAAGTAAAACTCGTCGAAATCGTCGAACTCTTTCCTTGTCCGCATGATATTATAGCAAGTATGTCTTGCTATTGTGAACAGCCATGCGGCAAAGTTTTTACCCCGGAACTCCCTGCGATGCTCGTAAACTTTAATGAACGTCTCTTGAAAAGCGTCTTCGGCTAACATGGAATCATTAAGCATCCTCAGGCAAAACCTGTAAACTTTTCTATTATATTTCGCATATAATATCTTAAAAGCTTCGGCGCTTCCTTTTCTCAGTTCCTCCATCTCCTTTCGGAGGTCGTCTGATTCCATATTTACATTATCGTCTAACATTATAATTTCGCCATTTTTTAAGACCTTTTCACATCCTTTAAACCAAAGACACAAATACCAATTAAAAAGTTACAAAATCCTTAAAATTTTTTCTATAAATTTTAATACGAAAATAATATAGTTTAAGTCTATAATTTGTAGTGCTTTTTGTGGCAGTAAACAGCAGAAAGCTAAAAGCTGAAAGCAGAAAGCTTAAAGAAGTCAGAAGACAGAAGTCAGAAGACAGAATTTATCGTGAACCGAGAACCGTGAACCGAGAACCGTGAGCCAAGAACCGAATATTCCCGTTCTGTCTTTGTTACAACTAACAGCAAAATTCATCTCAATCCAATAATCTGTGAAAATCTGCACTGCTCTTTTTCTCCCTCCCCGTTCACGGGGAGGGTTGGGGTGGGATTGCCTTTCTCTGTGTAGCTCTGTGCATCCTCTGCGTATCTCTGTGTAACTGTCTTTCATTTTACATTTTACATTCTACATTCAAAAAAAATTCCGTCCTTCCGTCCTTCCGTCCTTCCGTCTTTCTGCCCTTCCCTTCTCCCTTTTCCCTTCTCCTTCTTCCTGTCTGCCGTCTCCCGTCTGCAATAAATTAAAATCCTTTTAAAATAATTTTCATTACGTTTGCTTTTTCCTGAATAATTTTGTCCAACTTGTTCTTTGCAAATTAATTGTTCGGTAAATTCTCTGTGGCTCTCTGTGCATTCTCTGAGTAGCTCTGTGTAATTGTCTTTCGTGTTTCATGTTTTCGCTTTTCACGTTCTCACGTTTTTACATTTCACGAAAAAATCATATAAATCAAATAAATCAAAAAAATCACAGTACTGACAACCGAAAACGAAAATTTTAAAAAACTACGCAAAATGCGACAAATTCAATTTCCATCGAATCAAACAATTGAAAAATGGAAACTTAACTTAACTCATTTTTGTCGCAAGCATCACAGGAAGTACCGACACGCACGACAAATCGAAAAACTAAAAATTGCGGTGCAATTGGTGAAATAAATTTTTCTCAGCCTGATAAATACTTGGTTGATAACGAATTACAAAAATCATGAATTTCACCTTTCATTTCACATGCTTTTCGTTCTTTGATATAAAAAACATCCGGTCAGACAAAGTGTAGGTTATTAAGTTATTAAACTTTATAAAGATTTTTGAATATTTTTTCTTAAATTACAAAGATATTTTTTATTTATGAGATTGAATTATGCAGGATTTGTTTAATGTAGATGAAGAGCTTGTTAATTTAAATAATACTCCTCTCGCAGACCGTATGCGTCCCAGGACAATTGACGATGTAGTCGGTCAATCGCATTTAATCGGTGAGGATGGTCCTCTGAGGAATTTCTTTGAAACAGGGGAATTCCCGTCTATGATTTTTTGGGGACCGCCGGGAACTGGCAAAACTACACTTGCATACATAATTGCTGAACAATCGGATTTTAATTTCACACGGCTTTCGGCTGTAGAATCGGGCGTTAAGGATGTCCGGGAAGTTATCACAAAAGCACAATATCTGAAAAAGCAGGGCAAAAAGTCATTGCTTTTCATTGATGAAATTCACAGATTCAACAAGGGACAACAAGATGCTTTTCTTCATGCAGTCGAAAAGGGCTTAATCACTTTGATTGGTGCTACGACTGAAAATCCATCATTTGAAGTAAATCCTGCTTTGCTCAGCCGTTGCCAGGTCTATCGTTTGCAAATGCTCTCTGATGAGGACATTAGAAAAGTTGTAAGTAATGCCATCGTGAAAGATGAAATATTATCGAAGTCTCTAATCGAAATAGAAGATTTAGATTTTCTGATAACTATTTCAGCAGGCGATGCGAGAACTGCATTAAATGCTATTGAATTATCCCTAAAATTACGTAAAAACCGTAACGAAAAGTTCGTAATAAACAGAAAAGTTTTGGAAAAAGCACTTCAACAAAAGACTGCCCAATACGATAAAAAAGGTGAATCGCATTATGATACAATTTCAGCATTTATTAAATCTTTAAGGGGTTCCGACCCCGATGCGGCAATGCTTTGGCTTGCAAAGATGCTCGATGCAGGAGAAGACCCGAAGTTTATAGCCCGAAGAATGGTGATTTTTGCAAGTGAGGACGTAGGTAATGCTGATACCTATGCTTTGACTTTGGCTGTATCCGTTTTCCAAGCTGTGAATTTGATAGGTATGCCGGAGTGCAGAATTAATCTTGCTCAGGGAGTTACTTATCTGGCTTCCTGTCCGAAATCGAATGCTTCTTATATGGCAATTAAACATGCGGAAGAAGACGTACAAAATGGTGTGCCTTTGTCAGTACCTTTGCACTTGCGTAATGCACCTACAAAATTGATGAAAGAAGAAGGTTATGGTTTGGATTACAAATATCCACATGATTTCGAAAATCATTTCATAGAAGTTAATTATTTCCCTGATGGCATGAAACCTAAAGTTTACTACAAACCCGGAGAGTTCGGCAAGGAAAAACAATTCAAAGAGTGGCTTGGAAGGATTTGGAAAAAACGGCGGTAAAAAAGATGATAAATCCTGCTTTGCAAACATGATGAAACAATATCATGCATTCATTTTTAGGTATTTGCCCAAAATAATCTAATTTCAACTTAAACTTAAACATTATTTTCTATGATTAAAAAATCTGTAACGAATAAGCTGAATATTCGTTTTAGTAGTAAAAGAGCAAAAGATTTATGGAATTAGAAGATTTTAAAATACAGGTACTTCCTTTAAAGAATAAGCTATTCAGAATAGCTAAAAGGTTGCTCAATGATTATGAGGAAGCTGAAGATGCCTTACAGGAAATAATGCTCAAAATCTGGGGAAAAAGGAATGAACTTGATAAGTACCATAATATTGAATCTTTTGCTGTAACGGTTACAAAAAACTATTGTATAGATTTAATAAGGGCAAGAAAGGCAAAGACACTTGAAATTAATGAGGAATTTCTCGAAAATTCATCTGATAATCCTGAAACCGGTTTTCAAAAAAGTGAATTGTTTGCCTTGATAAATAAAGCAATTTCGGAACTACAGGAATTACCAAAACTTGCTCTGCAATTAAGGGAAATAGAGGGTTACTCAATAGAAGAAATTGCTAAAATAATGGATACATCAATAGGAAACGTTAGGGTAATCCTTTCGCGTGCAAGAAATCAATTAAGAAATATACTGGTAAAAAAATATAAATTTAATTATGAAAGATATTAAGAAAATACTCGAAAAATACTATAATGGCGAGTCAACTTTAGATGAAGAGAATATTCTAAAAGAGTTTTTTCTAACGCATAACATACAACCGGAAATTCGCAGGCAATTTCAGGACGAAAGCAGACAGGAAAAGATTCGGAATGCGGAATCAGGAATTAGGAATAAGGAATATGAAATCGATGTTTTCAATTTTGAAAAAGCTATGTTTGAATATTTTGAGTCTGAGAAAAAAATTGAATTAAATGAAGAATTTGACAAGAAAATAATTAATAAAATATCAGGGCAGAACAAAAGAAATATACTTTTAATAAGAAATACTGCTTTATATAGGATAGTCGGCATAGCTGCGATTTTTCTTATAGTTTTCGGATTATATATTATTTTTTACAATAATGATACTGAAGTTCCAAAAAAAGATACTTATACTGAAGATGAACGTTTTGCTCTTGAGCAGACTATTGAAACGCTTACTATGGTTTCTGAATATCTTAACCTGGCTAACGAACAAATGGAAAAACTGTCAATTATTAACAGTTCACTTGAAACAATAAATAAAGTTTCCGAATATGAACAATACAATCAATATATTTTAAATATTTTAGGAGAAGAGTCATGATAAACAAAGTAATCAAATTAGTGTTGATAGCAATCATAGGATTAACATATACTATGCAAGCTAACGATGATAGGATTTCCAAATTTTTTGAGAAATATTCAAATATCGAGGGTGTAACTTATGTTAGTTTTAATCCTTCACCCGCTCTAATGGAAGGCAAAGGAGAACAAATGGAAAACAAGGAAGCTGCCGATTTAATGAAAGATATCAATTCCGTTAAAATTCTGACAACAAAAAAAAGAGCCGGAAGGGATAAAAAGGCAAAAGCCAATCCGCAAAATCTCGATAATATCTTTCAGGATGCGCTGAAAAGCTTACCTATAGACGAGTTTGAAAAGTTTTTGGAAGTCCGGGAAGGAAAAAAAGAAGTCAAGATGCTTTACAAAACTTCAAAAGAAAAAAATAAAGCTAAAGAATTTTTGATTATAGCTAAGGAAGGCGATGAACTATCTATTGTCTGGGTAGAAGGATTGGTAGATTTGAAAGACCTGACAAAGCTATCAAAAATGATGAACAAGTAGTCAGTGAATAATGAATAACACAATTTTCTTTGAGAACAGGAATCCGGTGTATAAAATTCAATTGGATTCCTGCTTTCATATGAATGACTGAAAAACTCATTTACCTATTTCCTTTTCCTTCATTATCCATTTTCCATTATCAATTATTAATTTTTACAAACCTCGCTCTCTCAAATTTATCTCCGGTGAAAACACTTATATAATACACTCCCTGTGTAAGAGAAGAAACATCAAATTGAATAGCGTTTCCATTGACAACAGGATTCGGCAAATCAATTTCATTTCCCAAACCGGAATATATTTTTATTTGAGAAAACTCTGTTACAAAATTGTTTTCAAATTGAATTTTTATTGTATTTGAAGTAGGATTTGGGAAGATTTGGAAAGTTTCACATTTATTATCTTTAACTGAAACTTCTTCATGTTTCACATATACCTGAAAATAAGACGTATCATTTATATAACCAAATTTCGAACTGATAAAATTTATCGAATATAAGCCTGTGTCAATGCTTTCAGGAATTATTGTTACGTAAACACAATTACCCAAACTATCACTTTGCAATAATACTTCCTGCACGGATAGGCTATCAATAACTTTTATATTCGTACCAGATAAAACATTTTCATATTTCTTATCTTTGATTATTAATTTAAGTTTTAAGGTATCAAGATAGTCTATAATTGGCATTGTATCAGGTAAAATAGTAGTATTAATATTAAATATTTCGAGTGGTTCTTTGCTTCTATAAAGACCTTGATCTAACGTAATACCTAAAAGATAGCCGACATTATCTAAATTGATTCCTCTGATTAAATTGTTATCATTATAATCAAATATTTTAATCCATGTTTCACAATTATCAATAGACCGATAAACACCCTTTTTAGATAATATACCGTATATGTGATTATCTTTATTAATTACTAATGATTTTGTGCTAGTAGTATCTAAATTCTGATTAATTTTCACAAAACTTTCACCAGAATCTGTTGATAAAATAATTCCATCTGTTGTAGAACTGAATATAATATCATTATTTGAATTAAATACCATCGAATTGATATTCCAAACGTCCGATGTTGAAAGGAAAAGACTATCCCATGAAGAATAACCGTATTTAAGTCGGAATAAAGTAGAATATTGACCTTTAGCTATTAAAAATAAATTATTATCCATGTCAATCCCAATATCAGTTATAGCTCTATGAATTACTGATTTAGGTGTAATATTTATCCATATATCATTATAATATTCTAAGTAATAGAGACTATCTATTGTGGATAAATAAAGTCTTTTATTTTTATCAATTGTTAATTTGCTTGCAGAAGATAAATTTAATAAATTATAATTCATTTGAATCCAAGATTCACCATAGTCAGTTGACTTATAAAGACCATATCCCCTGCTAAATATAATTACTTCATCAGAATTATTTATTAGTATTTGTTGTATACTAGTACCTTCGAAACCTTTATTAATCATTTCCCATGAATTTCCAAAATCAGTTGTTCTGTATAAACCATCTTTCAATGTACCAATAAATATATAACCTAAACTATTGGCTGATATAGAAAAAATCGTATCTTGAGACGGAAAATCTAGACTTTCCCAATATTCATTTGAGTATAATTGTGAATCATTGAGAACAGCGAAAATCAATATTGCCAAAATTCTTATCTTCATTTTTCCACCAATTATTTTTAAAAACAGTTAATTTCAAACATTCAAACCCATTGCGATTGTTCAACTTATGACTAACGACTGTTGACTAATGACTTCCCTCATCCCTTCTCCTTTTTCCTCATTAACAATTAACAATTAATCACATCCTAAACACTCCGTACTTCTGGTCAGGTATTGGTGCATTTAAAGCCATTGAGATACCAAGAGCCAAAGCATTTCTTGTATCAATCGGGTCTAATATACCATCGTCCCATAATCTTGCACTTGCGTAATAAGGACTGCCTTCGTGTTCATATTTAGCAAGAATCGGTTCTTTGATAGCATTGATTTCTTCTTCAGTTAAAGTCTTTCCGCTTGCTTCAAGCTGATTGATTTTCACAGTTGCCAAAACTCCCGCGGCTTGCTCACCACCCATAACAGCTATACGTCCATGAGGCCACATCCACATTAGGTTTGGATAATATCCCCTGCCGCACATTGCATAATTACCGGCACCGTTTGAAGCACCAATAATAACTGTAAATTTTGGAACCTGGGCATTTGCAACTGCGTGTACCAATTTAGCACCATTCCTTGCTATTCCGCCATGTTCATATTGTTTGCCAATAATAAATCCTGTTATGTTCTGTAAAAATAAAAGGGGAATTTTCCTGTTAGTACAAAGTTCAATAAAGTGTGCTCCCTTAACTGCGGATTCAGAGAAAATAACACCATTGTTAGCTAAAATTCCTACAGGGTATCCCATAATCCTTGCAAAACCTGTTATCAGAGTTGTTCCATAAGTTTCCTTAAATTCCTGAAAACGGCTTCCGTCAACCATTCTGGCTATGACTTCCCTGCTGTCAAAAGGTAAACGGACATTTGGAGGAAGAATCCCATATATCTCATGCGGGTCATAGTGCGGTTCTTCAGGAGCAATCCTGCCAATTTCAAATTTATCCTGATGTCCAAAATTTTCAACTATATTTCTTGTTATCTCCAAAGCATGCTCGTCATTTTGGGCAATATGGTCGCTGACACCGGATATTCTATTATGTACATCTGCCCCACCAAGCTCCTCATCAGTAACAATCTCACCTGTAGCTGCTTTACATAATGGTGGTCCACCAATAAAAATCGTTGCCTGATTTCTCACCATAACAGTTTCATCACTCATTGCCGGAACATAAGCACCACCGGCAGTACAAGAACCCATGACTACAGCTACCTGTGGAATACCTGCGGCAGATAGTTTTGCCTGATTATAAAATATATTCCCGAAATGGTCTTTGTCAGGAAAGACACCATCCTGCAAAGGCAAAAACACTCCGCCGGAATCAACCAGGTAAATACAGGGTAGTCTGTTTTGCATTGCTATTTCCTGAGCCCTGACATGCTTTTTTACAGTTATAGGATAATAAGTTCCACCCTTTACAGTAGCGTCATTAGCCACAATCATACATTCCCTGCCTTTGATAACACCAACACCACAAACAACACCTGCACAGGGAGCATCATTATTATACATATCATAAGCGGCAAAAGGCATAACTTCAAGAAAAGGTGTGTCTTTATCACAAACCATTTTTATTCTGTCACGGACAAGCAATTTACCTCTTGAAAGGTGTTTTTCCCTTGCCTTTTCGGTACCGCCAAGTTTTAATTTTTCATATCTTTCTTTTAGTTCATTAACTATATTTAGTGAGTGTTCGTAATTTCTCTTGTAATCAGCACTCTTAGTCGAAATTTTTGACTTAAACCTATTCATATTTTGTCCTCAATTATTCTTTTAATGATGATGCAATCTTTTTAAAATCATTTATTAATTGTTGTTTATTATCCATCTTAGTCCATGAAATTATGTTATAGAAGTGGGTCGGGGATTCAACTATAGTAAGCAGATAAAACAGGTTTAGACCCTGTACAAGACCATCAACTTGTGCCTGATAGGCAGGAAATTTTCCTGTTTTTACTTCCTCTTCCGAAGTAACGTGAATGCTATCAATACCAAAGTTTCCTATAAAAAAATTGTAATAATCTTTTGCATTTGTAAATTCCGTACCTGCTAGCTTTATATCTTCCTTATCTTCTTCTATCATGATTAGATAAGCTTCCTTTTCAGTATTCTGGTACTGAATTTTAGCAATATCATTTAATCCAATAGTTTTGGTCATATAATCCGGCAAATCAATATATAATATATTGCCCATTTTCTGCTTAGTAAATCCTTTCTCCTGAGCTGTTATTCCATTGGTTGCAAATGCCAAAACCAAACATATAGTTGCCAAAATTATTCTATTTGTCATAAATTTTTTCTACATTCTTAGTGATAATTCAATTATTTAATTTCAAAACATATAAGTCAGTTACACAGAGCTACACAGAGATTACACTGAGAGCCACAGAGATTTTTCATCCTTTTAAATTTTTCCTCTGTGAATCTCTGTGCAATTGAATTCTGTTTTTAATTTCATGATAGAAATTTATTTTATTTATCTATTTACCTTATAACTAATCCCTTTTCGAGAATCTCATCCCTTACGAAAAAACTTGCATCAAAATCTTCCGGCGTGTAAGGATAAGGTGAAATGTCCCAACCGGCTACAGCTTTATATTCCCGAATCATTTCCCTATCGTCAAATCTATCACCGGTGAATCTGTCGGATACTAATGCTAAATCTATATCACTCCACTCATTAGCAGTACCTAATGCAAAGGAACCAAATAATATTGCTTTTTGAATATGAATATTATTTCTCTCAAGTTCATCAATAAATAAATGAATTTTCTTAGTTACTATATCCGGGATTTTAACCATTCGTAAATTCCTTTGATTAAATTAATATTTTCAAGAGTAAAATCACTTGTGCATTTTTTATAAAACAGAAATTTCTCTTCTGGATATCTGGCTTCAATATTAAATTCATTTACTTTGTCGAGAATTCTAATTTGTTCGGAGTCAAGCACTAAACCGCAAGCATTTGCTAATTTTAAAAGGTCATGTGTCTTTGGAGGCATCTTGCCGATTTTACCTGAATAATGTGCTTTTAATATCTTTTCTAAAACCAAATGTCCGATAAATAATGACCAGACATATTCCCCTTTTTCGAACATATTGTCGATGGAAGGGAAGTCAAGCTCCGCTGCTTTAACCCAATATTTTACTAACTCTTCTTTTTCCATAACTATAGAAGATTTACTTTTACCTTAAAACAATTCAACAAATTTAAACTTAGCATTACTTAAATACAAATCTTTTATCACAAAACAATAAGTTTATGAGAAAAACAAAAAAAATCAATTCTTCAATTCAAACTCCCAAATACAGTAATAACCCTCATTTTCGATTTCCGGAGGACAGGACAAACATTTTGTTTCAAATCTGCCGTCAATCGTTTTTGCAAAATAAGAATATTCTACGATACCAACTGGCTTGCAGAGAAAATCTTTCAATCATATCTAAATAATTTTCAAATTTACTTTATTTTTTATATTTTAATAAATTTAATAAGCTCAAATTTATCTCCAGTACTCAACTTGATAAAGTATATTCCATTATTAAGATACGATAAATTACTATTAATGAATATTTCTCCGGCTGATAATGAGTTCTTATATATTTCGTTTATCAAACGACCAAATGAATCGTAAATCTCAATTTTAACTATACATTTTTGTTCAATAGAAATGTTGATTGAAACATTATCTTCAACCGGATTAGGATAAATACATGTTTTGAAAGAATTATTTGTATAATCATCAATTCCAATCGATTCATCATAATAAGCCAAAGTTCCAAGTGTGCCAACCGCCCATCCTATTTTATCAGTAGTAAAACATATACCATTCCAGAAAACATTTGGAACGAAAAATTGCTTCGATAAAGTAATTCCACCATCATTAGTATAAAAGATTGTACCGTCAGCGGCAACAATCAATCCTTCTTCCCTATCTATAAAAAATATATCACGAAAGCTGGAAGAAGGAGCATAAGAAATATAATCCCAATTTTCACCGGCATCACTTGACCTAAGTAAAATGCATCTGTCCGGAGATGTTGAAGCTAAATTTTTATTATATCCTGCTATCCAGCCATATAATGAATCTACAAAGAAAATACTTTGATATCTGTCATCGGATGATATGATAGACATGCTATGTTGATATTCACCATTGATAATATATTGCAAGTCACCAAAACTCCCGACAATAATTCCTTTATCTTTTGTCGCAAAATCCAGATCATTTAAATCAAGATTGATACTCCCTTGAATTTTATTCCAATTATATCCATCTGTGGTTTTATAAATCCAACCACCCTCACCAACTGCCCAACCATTGTTATCATCAAGCATATATATGCTATTGATGCCATAACATACATCAGTTTGACATGAAGTCCATGTATCTCCACCATCAGTTGTTTTCAAAATCTTATCACTGCTTGCAATCCAACCCTTATCGTTATTCAAAAAGAAAACTTTTAGTAATACTTCTTTAGTATTTGAAATTTGCTCACTCCATGTATCACCTCCATCACTAGTGTGAAGGATTATTCCGCTTGAACCTACTATCCATCCGTTATTCTCATCAGAAAAAGTAACATCTGATAAAACAGTGAATACACTTAGACCTAAATCCTTTTCAATCCAGCCACAGTTTACCTTGTTTATTATCGTTGAAAAAATGATAATTATCCAAATTATTTTCATCATAACTCCCAAGAATTTTCAAACTACTTTAAACTCCCAAATACAGTAAAAATCCTCATTTTCGATTTCCGGCGGACAAGACAAACATTTTGTTTCAAATCTGCCATCAATCGTTTTTGCAAAATAAGAATATTCTACGATACCGACAGACTTGCAGGGAAAATCTTTCAATCCTTTTTTCCGTCTTGCTGCCTGTACCCTGCATGTTTTAACAAAATATCTGATTGTTCTGTCATCAATAATCTCTACCCTATCTTCATTCAAAGTTGAATACAGCCGGAATTTCAATGCTTTTGCCAATCCTTCTAAACCGGAATTTTCCCCTAATTGAAGAAAATCAATAAGCCGTTTAGCTTCAACGAAAGTAAATTTTCGCCATGCTTCCCTGTCGTAATCAATTGCTTTTTCAATACCTTCGACTTCCTCAATTGACAAGAACCAGCAACCGTCATGAGCTAGCCAGTTTTTTGCATAAATATTCAGCAACTCAATCAGTTGTTCTCTCGATAAATCTTCAATTTTTTCAAAATTAAGCATAATAAACACACCCCTTAATCCCCTCTAGAGAGGGGAAATTTAATTTAAAATTTTAAATTTTCATTTAATCGCTCAGCGATTGTTTCCATTATTCGTAATTAAAAAAATCTCTTGACACTAGAAAATATTTACTTATTTTTGTATCGTCATGCTCGGTTACTCCTCTTATCTTTCGGGATAATGAAACCGGGTTTTTTATTTTCATAAAAATTTTTGTGCTCAATAATTTTTCAATTTAATAATATTATATCGATTTATTTGAAGATTTTAAATTCTCTCTTGGAATCCATTCTATGTACTTGCACCCATATCGATAATTTGGACACCCCCAAAATGCCCATTTATTACCATCTTTTGAAATACCTTCCTTATAAATTAATTTAATAATACACTTAGGGCAAATCTTGCTGTCTGCTACATTTGAATTTGATATACATTTATCAATTTCAGGTATGAATTTTGAAGATTCGTATTCCGGTGCGATTAAAAAAACATGTTCTTTTGCACGAGTAAGAGCTACATAAAATAATCTTCGTTCTTCGCTGTTATCATACTGGTCTGCATCACTCAATAAAAGATTAAGTACTGGATCATCACTAATTTGTGATGGGAAACCATATTGACCTGCTTTGCAATTAATGATAATTATAATATCTGCTTCTAATCCTTTTGCACGATGAACTGTTAATAAGGTTGCCTTGAGTACTTGATGATTTGTTTGATACTTAACTGAATCTTTACCTATATTCAGTTTCTTTGCATCTTGACGTAGTCTTGTAAAATCAAAGTTATAACGACCTAAAATTAAAATTTCCTTCTTTGATAAATCAGTTACATTACTTGTTAATTCTTTGAAAACTGTTATCAATCCTTCTTCAATTGAATTGTTGCGGATAATTTTATAATTTGTTTTTTTATTTACATTTGGATTAGACAAATTTTTGGGAGTTTGATTAGGATTCTTCATAATAAACTCACTTGAAATATCCAACAAAGGGTTACTAAATCGATAAGTTGTTTCAATTTTTAAATGAGTTGTAAAACCAAAGTAATTACTGAATTCTTTAAACAGACCTATATCACTACCTGTAAATCTATAAATTGATTGCCAATCATCGCCAACACAGAATATTTTGCAATCCTCGTTGCATTCTCTTACAGATTTGACCAATCTATAACGGCTCAAAGAAATATCCTGGAATTCATCAATAATAATATATCGGAATTGTTTTAAAATTTTTTTCTCTGCAAAATATGTTGATGCCTTATTTATCATATCACTAAAATCAATCTGATTATTTCGCTTCAGTGTTTCTTCGTAGGTTTTATAAATAGGTTCGACGATATTCAAAAAAATCAAAGATCTGATTTTTAATTGATCAATTTTAAGATGAGAAGCCTTTTTTCTTACATCATCAATTTTCGTATTATTAGACTTCATCAAAACTATAAATGTTCCAATCAAGTTATAGAAGTTCTCCAAATCCTTCGGTGTCGTTTTACTGATTATTTCCCAAATTTCTTCTGAAGACATTGGATCTAATTTTACCCCATTTGCCGATAGCTTTTTCGTCAAATTCGCTGATGCTATTGTTTCGTCAAACTCATAGCTATAGGTCTCCACCAATTTTGTCCTTTTTAGTCTATGTATCATTCTTGCCCATTCCATTTTGTTCAAATACATTTTTTTTGCCTGTTCGTATGTTTCATTAGGCTCAGCAAAGAATTTTGGAATGTTGTTTTTTCTATCAACTCCAAAATGTTCAAGAAATACTAAAGCATTTATCGGGTCATGGATTTCATCTTCTTCTATTTTTTTGACATCCTTAACTATAGTAAAGTCAGGTCTATATTGCGTATATTTACTGGTTGCAGTATCAAATGGATAAGGTCTTTCATAAAAATAAAATACTCTGTTAAAGAAAAGGAAGTTTGCTATCTTGCATTCTTGAATGCTTTTTACAACCTCATAGTTATAGGTAACCTTTCCTTTTGAAGGAACGGTTGGTGGAATATAAGCTTTAAAATCCATGTCCTTCAAATATTGAATATGCTCTTTCTGATTTTTAAAATCAAAGATAGAACGATCAATTTTGAGATGATGCAAAAAATAGTCAACAACTACGTTTAAATATTCTTTTTGCTTGATGAGGGAGTTAAAGGTATCGATAATTATTTTCTTAAAATTATCTTCATCAAAAAGTGATGGTTTTTTATTTTCAGCTTCGATGATTGTGTCTAATCCGAATTTATGAAAAGTAAGTGCATCAATACCTTTAATATTGATCCTGCTTGCAAGAGTATCACATGATTTATTCGTAAAAGAAATAAGAAGAATATCCTCGGGTCTTACATCATATCTTTTTAGGACATAGTTTACCTTTCCGATAATTGTGGTTGTCTTGCCTGAACCTGCTCCAGCAACAACCAAATTATTATCTTCATCTGTTACAATTGCCGTTCTTTGCTGGTGATCAAGTTTTCTTCCTTCTACATTATCAAAAAAAGTTCTGTAAATATGCAATTCGTTTTTAATAAATCTTTGGTTAAAGTCGATTCTTAATGATTCAGCTTTTGAATTAATCTCCTTTATTTGATGAAATTTTTCTTTGGTATGTTTATTAAAAAAAACAGATTTCAATTTTAAACCAATGGTTTGTTTCAAAACCAATGAATAGTCTTTTCTCCAATTAGTCAATTTCTTTAAATTAAAATATCCATTAGAAAAGTTAAAATATGAATTGATCTTTTCTTGTGCCTGTTCGATAAAATTGATTATGTTGTTTGAAGTACGAATAACATAAATCCGTAATGACAAAATCCCAATAAGGAGAATTAATCCCATGAAAATAGCTTCAGTCATAATGGTTGCTTAATCCTTTCACTTGATTCCTAAATCTCTATTATCAAAATAACCATTCTATTTTTTAAAGTGTTTTAATATCTTTTTGACATACATCACTAAATAAGTTTTTTGTGAACCTTCAGTCCTTCCGTCCTTCTTTTCTTCCCTTCTCCTTTCTCCCTTTCCTACATTATCAATTTTCAATTAGCGAAGCTACATTCCGCGCCTATATTTCCCTCCAATCTCATACAGCACCTTCGTAATCTGTCCCATAGAGGCATGCTCGACTGTGTTCAGCAGTTCTTCAAAGACATTGCCGTTTGTCAGGGCTACTTCACGAACTTTGTGCAAAGCTTCATCAATTTCATTTTTGTGTTTTGCCTGGAATTCAGCTAATTCTTTCAATCTGTCCTGCTTTTCTTCTTCACTTGCCCTTGTTATCAGCATATTCTCATAAGGACTTTCGCTTCCTTCACTTAAATAGGTGTTCACACCGATAATCGGATACTCGCCGGATTGCTTCATGTATTCGTAATACATAGACTCTTCCTGAATTTTCGAACGTTGGTATTGAGTTTCCATAGCACCCATGACACCACCACGTCTGGAAATTCTTTCGAATTCCTGAAGAACAGCTTCCTCGACTAAATCAGTCAATTCCTCATTAATAAATGCCCCCTGGCTTGGATTTTCGTTTTTCAGCATACCGAACTCACGGGCAAGGATTAACTGAATAGCCATTGAACGGCGTACAGATTCCTCTGTGGGTGTCGTAACAGCTTCGTCGTATGAATTTGTGTGCAATGAATTGCAGTTGTCGTAAAATGCGATTAAACCCTGCAATGTTGTTCTGATGTCGTTAAAATCAATTTCCTGTGCGTGCAATGACCTGCCGGATGTTTGAATGTGGTATTTCAATTTCTGCGATTTGTCATTTGCTCCGTATTTATCTCTCATGGCTACTGCCCAAATCCTGCGTGCTACCCTGCCGATAACAGAATATTCGGGGTCCATACCATTTGAGAAGAAATAGGAAAGATTTGGAGCAAAGTCGTCAACTTTCAGACCTCGTTTTAAGAAATACTCAACATAAGTAAATCCGTTTGCAAGAGTAAATGCAAGCTGTGTAATGGGATTTGCACCTGCTTCGGCAATGTGATAGCCGCTAATTGAAATTGAATAATAATTTCGAATATTATTTTTCGATAGATATTCCTGCAAATCACCGATTAATTTCATAGCAAAGTTAATTGAGAATATGCAGGTATTTTGCCCCTGGTCTTCCTTGAGCATATCTGCCTGAACTGTTCCTCTCAATTTTCTGAAAACTTCAACTTTAAATTTCTCTTTTTCTTCAACTGAAAGTTTTTTCCCGGAAGATTCTACCTTTTCCAGTTCTCTACGGTAAGCCAAAATGAAATAGAAAGCCACCATTATCGGTGCTGGTGCGTTGATTGTCATGGATACGGATGTCAATGGGTCTAACTGGTCAAATCCCTTAAGCAAAGCATCCATATCTTCAATTGTGCAAATTGAAACTCCGCTTTCACCTATTTTTCCGTAAATATCCATCTGGGTTGATGGGTCTTCACCGTAAAGCGTAATTCCATCGAATGCTACGGATAAACGCTTCGCATCATCCCCTTTGCAAAGGTAATGAAATCTCTTATTTGTTCTCGATGGTCCTCCCTCACCTGCAAATTGTCTTTTGGGGTCTTCGGTTGTTCGCTTAAATGGAAATACACCCATTGTGTATGGGAATGAACCGGGGAGATTTTCTTTGTAAAAGAACTTTACTAACTCATACCATGATTTAAACTTAGGCATCGAGACCTTAGGAATTCTCGAACCTGATAAACTCTTAGTGAATAAGTCCATTTCGAATTTTTTACCCTGAATTTCATAGCTTAATTTATCATCCATGAAACACTTTTTAGTTTCGTCCCAGTTCGATAAAAACGCTTTGACTTCTTCTGATAGACTCTCCCAGTTATTATTGAATTTGTCTTTAAGCGATCTCATCACATCAGAATCTTCAATCTGCTTGATTGTTTCTCGTATTGAATAAGCGTCGGAGGCAATTTGTGCCTGCTTCTCGGCTCGTGAATGATAATTCCTGACTGATTCTGCAATATCTGCAAGATAATTAATTCTTTTGTTGCTGATTAATCCAAAGTCATCTGTATGTTCAGTTGGTAAAATGCTAATTAAATTTTCTTTATCTGCATAATTGCCATGTTTTTCTTTTTTAAGTAAATCTAGTAAGTCCTTGAATATACGATTGACACCGGTATTGTTGAATTGATTACTGCAAACTGCATAAACAGGTAATTCCAATTTATCCAATTGAACAGTTTTATCAACTTCACCCGGGTGGTTTCTTAGCCAATGAATTTTAACTTCTCTTAGTGCATCATCAGAACCCATTTTTTCAAATTTATTAATAACAATATAATTGGCTACATCGAGCATATCAATTTTTTCAAGTTGAGAAGGAGCGCCAAACTCTGCTGTCATAACATAGACAGAATAATCACTGACATCAGTAATCGAGCTGTCACCCTGTCCAATACCGCTTGTTTCGACAATAATTAAATCAAAACTGCAAGATTTTAGAACTGATATTGAATCTTTTATAGCAGTACTTAGCTCATTCATGCTGTTCCTTGTTGCAAAGCTACGGAAATAGACACGGTCATTGTAAATTTGATTATAACGAATCCTATCACCCAACAAAGCACCACCTGTCTTAGTTTTTGACGGGTCAATAGCAAGAACACCAATATTTATATTTTCAGAATAGGCAATAAACCTTCCAATTACTTCATCAATCATTGAGCTTTTACCACTACCACCAGTGCCTGTAACACCAATAACCAGCGATTTACCTTTGTCAGCATCTGCATAGATTTTTCGTATTTGAGTAATTGCATCAGAATCATCATTTAAATTTTCAAAGAAAGAAATCTGCTTAGCAATATCATAATGCTTCAAAACATCATTAGCTTTGATACTGTCGACTATCGACTGTTGACTAACGACTAAATTAGTCACACTGAGCTTGTCGAAGTGTGAATTCCTGTCTGCAGTCTGCAGTCTGCTGTCTCCAATTCTCTTAATTATATCATCCGCTATCCCATCAATCCCAATCTTTTGACCATCAACAGCGTGATAAAGACGTGTTACACCGTAATCTTCAAGTGCTTTTATTTCAGACGGTAAAATGACACCTCCTCCGCCTCCAAATACCATTTTGGAAGAAGCTCCTAGCCGTTTCAGTTCATCAACCAGAAAGCGGAAGTATTCGTTATGCCCTCCCTGATATGAACTAATCAGCAAAGCATCCACATCTTCCTGAATGGCTACTCTCAATACTTCATTAACAGAGCGATTATGCCCTAAATGTATAACCTCTGCACCTCGCTTTTGCAGAAGCCGTCTGTATAAATTTACTGAAACATCATGCCCGTCAAACAGGGCAGTTGCCGTCAAAACTCTAATGTTGCTCATTCTTTCTTTTTCCTTATATTATAATAATTTTCAATTTATAATTATTTTATTTCATTCAACTTTCATTCTTAGCTTCCAACTTCATTCTTGCATTTTTTACAATCTCGTGCAACTTCCTTTCAAGTTGTTCTTTTGGTAAGACTTCAGTCCAATATGAAGCTACTCTTATGCCGCTTTTTTCTAAATCCAACAACTCAATTGATTCTTTGCTTTTTCCTGCACATAATATTAGACCAATTGGTGGCTCTTCATATATTTGCTTTTCATATTTATCCAGATAACGAAGATACAACTCCATTTGACCTTTATATTCAGGTTTGAATTCACCAAGTTTAAGTTCTATTACTACTAACCTTTGTAAAAAGCGGTGATAGAAAAGAAGGTCAATATAATAATCTTTACCATCAATTATTATTCTTTTTTGTCTTGCAATGAAAGAAAAACCAACCCCCAACTCAAGTATAAATGACTCCATTTCACGTAATATTGCAGATTCTAAATCCTTTTCAAGGTATGTATCTTTCAAACCAAGAAAATCAAGAAAATAAGGGTCCCGAAAAACCAAATCCGGTGCCATTTTATCTTCACGTCTTAACAAAGCTAATTCATTTTTTACAAGTTCTTCAGGTTTTTTTGAAAGAGCAGTACGTTCAAAAAGCATTGAGTCAATTTTCTTCCGAAGTGTTCTTACGCTCCAACCTTCTATCCTGCACATTTCGGAGTAAAACTCCCGTTGCATATCATCTTTTATTGGTATTAAAGCAATGAAATGTGTCCATGACAATTGTCGTATCAGTGAAACGACAATCTTTTCATCCGGATATACATCTGCAAATTGAACCATCCTTCTGAGGTTTTTCTCTGAGAAACTATTACTATAATCTAATACCAATTGTTGCGACAGTGTCGCAAGAATATGTTTACCATATTCTGCTCTATTTTCTTGCAATATCTCATTGTTAATTCGAGTACCGATATTCCAATAAAGCAGAGTCAATGCAGAGTTTACCTTTACAGCAACACTCTTTCTTGCTTCTTCAATCAATAATCGAATATCCGAGAAAAGCTTTTTCGGAGCTATGTTTTTACTAATACCTCTATTTACTATTTGCTTTTTTTTCATAGGTAACGTAAAATTTTAATTACTCTTTTACAAACATTTTAACATTATTCCCGACTCTGACACAATAAACACCGGATACAAAATTTTCAATATTAATTTCCGCATTTGTATCCTTAAATTCTCCATTCCAGACTTGCATACCAAGTATGTTATAAATTACAACTTGCTGTAATGGTTTATCATATTCGATTTGAATTTTTAAGTTGGCAGGATTGGGAAATAATAAAAATGACCAAAAATCCTTATTAGTATTTATTTCAAAAACTGATAAAATCACAAGTCCACGTAGGTATGGATAACCCGAGTTAGTTACTCCATCAATGTTCCAAATTTCTTCAAAATCCCAATCCGCATTTGTAAATGTAAATTTTTCCTTCATTTCTGCTGTTGTTTTGCCTGTTCCACCTGCAGATGAATAAATTCCTGAGGTTTGTATGTCCCAGAAAGAGTTATCTGTACTTCCTTCATAGTTGAAACCGACGAGCCCTCCAATATTCTTATACCCACCGACAATTCCTGAAGAAAATGAGTTTTTCAGGTTACATTTGGAGTTACGACCGACGAGCCCACCGACATCCTCATCACCTTCAACATTGCCGGTAGCATAAGAATTGCTAACACTGCTGGAACTATGTCCAATGAGCCCTCCAACTTGATTATCACCTTTCACATTGCCAGTAGCAAATGTCTTGCTGATGATGATATTGTAGGAGCTGGCTCCGATAAGCCCTCCAACACTGATGATTCCTGATACATTACTTGTAGCATAAGAGTTATCAATATTGCTTGTTCCCACCGAACGTCCAACTAGCCCACCCACAAAGTAGCCTCCAGTTCCAATTACAGAGCCGGTTGCAAAGGAATTACTAACGTAACCATCACTGCATTCTCCTATGAGACCCCCGACATCGTCTCCAGTTCCCATGACAGAACCGGTAGCATATGAGCTATCAATAAAACCTGATTGGTTTAATCCAACAAGTCCTCCAACGTCATTGTGTTCACCCGATACATAGCTTGAAGCATATGAATTGACTATCTTTCTGCTGTTATATCCAACGAGGCCACCAACTAAGTAGCCCCCAGATACATTACCCGTAGCCGATGAGTTGATGATTATACCGCTATTTCCTCCGACTAATCCACCGATAAAGGAATACCCAGTGATTTTTACATCACCTTTGGTATAAGAGTTGAGAATAGTACCATCATTGCCACCAACAAGTCCACCGACTGTGGTAAGTCCAGTAATATCGCAATTTAAAATTCCAATGTTTTCAATTACTGAACTGCTGTCTGTAGAACTGAAGAATCCAACATGGATTAGTTTTGGACAGTTAATATACAAGTTGTGAACAGTATATTTGTTTCCATCAAATGAACCTGGGAATTTATCATAAATATCACCAATTGGGAAAAATCCTAAACCACCATTCCAATTCCTTGTGTCACTGGCATCAATATCATTATCCAACTCAAAGTTTTTGTTTAAATCATAACCTGACTCCGACAACCAACGTAAATCTGACAGTTTACTAATATTAATATATCCGTCATTGTCAGAGTCTTTAGGTCTATAACTTGTATCAATTTCAACAATGGGATATTCTGAAGAGATAATCCAAATAAAATCGAAATTCCATCCAGCATCCGTAAATGTTGATTTTGACTTCAATTCATCTGTTGTTTTACCTGTTCCACCTGCTGATGAGTCAATACCGGAGGTTTGTTTGTCCCAAAAAGAATTCTTCACATAGCCTTCCCTATCAACATGACCGACGAGCCCTCCAACATGATTTACACCATTGACAATGCCTAAAGCATACGAGTTATTGATATAACAATTTTCATCCCACCAATCAAGATTGTTATCTCCGACAAGTCCGCCAATAAAATTAGTTCCAGTGATATTACTTGTAGAATAAGAATTTCTTATATTGCTGGTGAAATTGTTTCCAGTAAGTCCACCAACATAATCTGTACCTTCCACATTCCCTGTAGCCCATGAGTTGAATATATTTCCTCGAACATTTTCTCCAACTAATCCACCGACATAATTGTTACCGATAATGTCGCCTGCATAGTTTGAATAATTGATTTTACAGTATTCACATTTTCCAAACAGACCGCCTATTCTATCAATCCCTGATACTTTGTTATTAGCATTGGATTCACATACGTTCCCGTTTTTTATATGGCCGGCCAGGCCACCGACATAATCTTTACCTTCGACATTCCCTGTAACCCATGAGTTTAAGATGCTTACTTGAATATTTTCTCCAGCTAATCCACCGATATAATTATTTCCTGACACATTACCTAATGAATATGAATTGACAATATTACAGTTTTTGCTACTTCCAACAAGACCTCCAATACAATTAACTCCTGAAACTTTATTGTTAGTAAATGATTCGTTAATGTTCCCGTTTTCTATATGCCCAGCAAGTCCACCAACATAATCTCTACCTACTACATTCCCAGTAGCTGATGAGTTTAAAATATTTCCTTTAATATTTTCACCAACTAAACCACCAACAAAATTGTGTCCAGATAAATTACCTGAAATAAATGAATATTCAATTCTATTATTTGTATTAAATCCGATTATACCACCTACATAGTTTAATCCTGAGATATCACAATCTTTTAATCCGAAACTATCGATTGTTTTATTATTGGTTGTATTTCCAAACAAACCAATGAAATTTTGAACTGGCCTGTTTATATATAAACTGTCGATTGAATAATTATGACCTTTGAAATTGCCTGCAAAACTAATTGAGTCATTACCTATTGGACACCAACCCATAGCCAAATCCGGTGTTAATGTATCATTGTCATGATTTCCAACATTCCAGTACTTGGTGTTAGCAGCATTAATATCATTATCCAACTCGAAGTTCCATGTCCATGAACTATCGTTTTCTGATATCCAACGTAAGTGCTCGAGTATTGAAATGTTGTAAAAACCATCACCATCAATATCAACAGGTTTAGTTTGCGTTATTACATTAGAAGTAATCGCAAAAAAAATTATAACAGGTATGATAAATCTTTTCATAAATCAATACATTTAAACTTTCTTAATAATGCTAATTAAATATCTATAAATGATATAATTATCCTTTTTCCCTTCTCCCTTTTCCTTTCTCCCTTACGAAAGCATCGCCCTCGCAATTACCAACCTCTGTATCTCGCTTGTTCCTTCGTATATCTCAGTAATCTTGGCATCTCGCAGGTATCTTTCTGCATTGAAATCTTCTGTATAGCCGTAGCCACCGTGAATCTGTACGCATTTGTTTGCACAGAACGAAGCAACTTCTGATGCTTTCAACTTTGCAATTGCTGATTCAGTTGAAAACGGTATGCCCAAATCTTTCATCTTCGAAGCTTTCCAAACCAACATCCATGCGGCATCATATTCCGTTTTCATGTCTGCAATCATCCATTGAATCGCCTGATTATTTGCAATTGGCTGGTCAAACTGGAATCTTTCCTTTGAATATTTAATGGCATCTTCGAGTGATGCCCTTGCTATACCTAATGCCTGCGAAGCAATTCCTAAACGACCACCGTCAAGCGTAACCATAGCTACTTTAAAGCCCTTATTCAAATCACCTAATAAGTTTTCCTTTGGAACTTCTGCATCCTGAAGAATAATCTCAGCAGTTGAAGAACCGTGAATACCAAGCTTCTTCTCGAGCTTGCCGATTGAAACACCCGGGTAATCCTTTTCAACTATGAAAGCGGAAACACCACGTGTTTTTTGTCCGGGTTCTGTTGAGGCAATTAAAACATAAGTTCCTGCTTCATTACCATTTGTTGCAAACATTTTCGAACCGTTTAAAATCCATTTGTCGCCAACAAGTTTAGCTGTGGTTTTTGTTGCACCTGCATCGGAACCTGCACCTGCTTCGGTTAAAGTGAAACTGCCGATTTTCCTTCCTGAAAGCAAGTCAGGTAAATATTTCTTCTTTTGTTCTTCAGTTCCGAATCTGTAAATAGGGTCACAGACTAATGAAGAATGTGCGGATACGATAACACCTGTTGAAGCACACCATCTCGATATTTCCTCGACAGCAAGGAAATATGATACAAAATCCATCCCGGCACCTTCATATTCGGTAGGATACGCAATACCCATGATACCAAGTTCCCCAAGCTCTCTTACGATTTCTTCAGGATACATGTGTTCATGGTCAATTTTTGATGCTATAGGTGCAATTTTCTCCTGTGCGAACTTTGCTACCATATCTTTAAGCATCATCTGTTCTTCTGTAAGTAAAAAATCCATTTTGTCCTCCTAATTTTGTTTTGCTAAACAGTTTTCAATTATTTATTATTAAGTTACATTATTTTAATTATATATTTGATTGTTAAATATATAAAATTTATTTTTTTGTTAAAAATGTGGTTACAAAATATCATTATTTTTTTTAAAATTAATCAAAAAGCATAAATTTATATTAGTTCAATTTCGTAAAAATGAAAATTAATTAGGTTATAATATTTAAGGAGTACCAAATGTCGTTAAACAGAACATTATCAGAAGAACAAATATTACTGCGGGATACAGTAAGAAGATTTGCTGAAGAAATCATCTATCCCATTGCAAAAGAACTTGACGATAAGGAAAAATTTTCGTCAGAACTTACAAAACAAATGGCTGAGATGGGTTTTCTCGGTGCTTTTGTCCCTGAAGAATACGATGGTTCGGGATTGGATTATGTATCCTATATAATGGTAGTTGAGGAAATTTCACGAATTGACGGTTCTCAGGGAGCTACAGTTGCGGCACATAATTCTTTGGGAGTAGGTCCGATTTATTATTATGGAAATGCTGAACAAAAAAAGAAATATTTGCCAAAAATATGTAATGGACATCTTTGGGGTTTTGGATTGACTGAACCTGAAGCTGGCTCCGATGCAGGAAATACACAGACTACAGCTGTTGAAGATGGAGATGATTGGGTAATAAACGGTTCAAAAATATTCATCACAAATGCTTCATCCGATATTACACTTGGTTCAACAGTGCTTGCCGTTACAGGAGAAAAGCCGGGTGGAAGAAAAGAACTCTCCTGCTTCTTGGTCGAAAACGGAACACCCGGATTTACTGCAAAGCAGATGAAAGGAAAACTTATGTGGAGAGCTTCGAATACAAGCGAACTTTATTTTGAAGATTGCAGAGTTCCCAAAGAAAATATGCTCGGTAAAAGAGGTGATGGATTTCATCAGATGTTGGGAACTTTGGATAATGGAAGGTTATCAATTGCAGCTATGGGTCTTGGTTGTGCTCAGGGTGCTTTCGATTCTGCAATGAAATATGCAAAGGAAAGAAAACAATTTAAACAACCGATTTCAACTTTTCAGGCAACTGCTTTCAAACTTGCAGATGTTGATATGGGACTGGAATTAGCAAGAACCTACCTTTATGACGTTTGCCGGATGCTTGACAGAAATGAAAAAATCACAAAAGAAGGTGCAATTTGTAAATTATATTGTTCTGAATTGGCTCACATGGCTGCAAATCATTGTGTCCAGATTCATGGAGGATACGGACTGATGAAAGAATACGATGCTGAAAAATATTACCGTGACCAAAAGCTTTTGGAAATTGGTGAAGGCACTTCTGAAATTCAAAGATTGGTTATTTCAAGAATGATAGGATGCTATGATTTTTAATTTTCTGATTTTTTTTCCGTATCTTAAAGTTTTGTAAAAATGTACTTTGAAAAAATTTAAAATATTTAATTAAAGAACTTTGTAACGATGTGTCATTCCTGCGAAAGCAGGAACCTTAATCGACGTGTCATTCCTGCGAAAGCAGGAATCTATAATTATGTTAATTACACAGAGTTCCTCAGAGATTACACAGAGTTTCACGGAGGGTTTTAGAATAAAGAAAATAGAAAATAGAATATAGAAAGTGTGAAAATCAGAAATAAGAATATGAATTGGATTCCGGCTTTCGCCGGATTGACGGTTTTAGAATATAGAAAAGAATTAAAATAAATAACAATAATGTTTAATAAATAAATGGAGTAAATATGATAGGAATAGTAGGTTATGGTTCTTATGTTCCTGCGTATCGAATCAAGACAAGCACTATCGCCGACCAATGGGGCGACGATTGCAACACAATCGAAAACGGCTTGCTAATGAAAGAAAAAACGGTACCGGGAATGGATGAAGATACTATCACTATATCCGTAGCGGCGGCAAAGAATGCTATCAAAAGAGCAGGTATTGACCCGAAAAAAATCGGGGCGGTTTACATTGGCTCTGAATCACATCCTTATGCCGTTAAGCCATCGGGGACAGTTTTAATAGATGCATTGGGTATTGGTCCCGATGTTCACGTAGCAGATTTTGAGTTTGCATGCAAGGCAGGTGCAGAAGCAATGTTCGTTTCATACAGCCACGTTAAATCAGGTAATATGGAATATTCAATGGGAATTGGTGCCGATACTTCGCAAGGTGCTCCCGGTGATGCTCTTGAATATTCAGCATCTGCCGGTGGTTCGGCTTTTATATTCGGAAGGGAAAAAGTTATTGCCGATGTAATTGATACATATTCTTTTACAAGCGATACTGCAGACTTTTGGAGACGCGAGTATCAACATTATCCTCGTCATGGTGGTCGTTTCACAGGTGAACCCGCATATTTCAAACACGTTTTGGGTTGTGCAACTGCATTACTTGAAAAATCAGGTCATAAACCACAGGATTTTGCTCATGCAGTATTTCACATGCCGAATGGTAAATTCCCGTTGAAAGCTGGAAAAACACTTGGATTCACGAATAAGCAAATGGAACAGGGCTGGGTAGTTAATACTATGGGTAACACTTATTCGGGTTCTTCGCCAACGGGTCTATCAGCTATACTTGATGTATTGAAACCCGGAGAAAAGTGCTTTATGATTTCATTCGGTTCAGGTGCAGGCAGTGATGGTTTCATCTTTCAGGCAACAGACAGGATCACTGAAGTTCAGGGCTTAGCACCTAAAATAAGGGAAATGCTTGATGGAAAGAAAATCTATCTGAACTACGGCAAATACGTTGCTTTCAGGAAGAAAATCAGATTTAATGTTTAATAAGAAAAATAATTTTAATATATATTTAATGGAGGAAAAAATTTATGCGTGACGTTGCTATAATTGGCGTTGGCATGACAAGGTTTGGTGAGCTTTGGAATCAATCACTTCGTGATATGTTCGCTGAAGCCGCACTGAAAGCCATGGACAATGCCGGTGTCGAAAAGCTTGACGCTCTTTATGTTGGTGCTATGTCCTCGGGGCTTTATGTTTATCAGGAACATATTGCTTCCGTAATGGCTGATTACATCGGTCAAAGAGGCATCCCCGCAACAAGAGTAGAATCGGCTTGTGCATCAGGTGGCTTATCTGTAAAATCGGCATATTTGGAAGTTGCTTCCGGTATGAGCGACATAGTTCTTGCAGGTGGAGTTGAAAAAATGTGGGATGCAGACGATGGCTCGTTCATCCTTGCAACCGCATCAGACCAGGAATTTGAAGCATTCCACGGTGTTACTTTCCCGGGACTTTATGCTATGATGGCGAATGCTTATATGCATCAATACGGTTTGACACGTGAAGAGCTTGCACAGGTTCCGATTAAAAATCACAGACATTCGGTTGGAAACAAAAATGCTCAGTATGCTTTTGAAATTGACTTTAAGACAGTTATGAACTCAGCTATGGTTGCAGACCCATTGAGATTGATGGACTGCTCCCCTATCACAGACGGAGCCGCGGCAGTGATTCTTTGCCCACTTGACAGAGCAAAAGAATTTACGAAACATCCAATTAAGATAAAAGGTATTGGAGCCGCAACAGGTCCGATTGCATTGCACGACCACAAGGACGTAACGCGTCTCGATGCCGTCAGACTTGCGGCAGAGCGTGCTTACAAAATGGCTGGTGCAAAACCGCAGGACATTTCATTTTGCGAAGTTCACGATTGCTTCTCGATTGCTGAAGTTATTGTTGCCGAAGAATTAGGTTTCTTCGATTACGGCAAGGGTGGCAAGGCAATTGCAGAAGGTCAGGGAACTTATGGCGGTAAAGTAGTTTTAAATTCAAGCGGTGGTTTGAAGGCAAAAGGACATCCCGTTGGTGCGACAGGTGTTGCTCAGGTTATCGAAGCTGTCGAACAGCTACGTGGTGAAGCAGGAAAAAGGCAGGTTCCGAATATTAAGCTCGGTATGACTCAAAACATGGGTGGTTCCGGAGGCAGTTCTGTTGTACATATTTTGGAGGCAGTATAATGGCAAACAGTCAAAGATATACACGTGAGATTCCGCACAGATACAGATTGGAAGCTCAAAAATTCAGCGATGGTTATGTGTCGCTTGCTACAAGGTACATCAGTCCTGAGTCCAATACTCAAAAATCGGAAAAGATTACTTTGAAAGGCACAGGCAAAATAGTTACATTCACTGTAATACACATTGCCGCAGACGCATTCGCAAAGCAAACACCCTTCCCTGTTGCGATAATCGAAACAGACGAAGGAGCAAGATTGACGGCACAAATCGTTGATTGCAATATATCCGACATAAAAATCGGAGGCAAAGTCGAATTCGTCTTCCGCAAGATGGGAGAAGAAGGAGAATCGGGAATTATTAATTATTGCTATAAAGCGATTCTTGTGTAGAGACTGGTCTGAGACCTGTCTCTACAGTGTTGAGTGCTAAGTGAAGAATTTTAAATTTTAAGTTTTAAATTTTAAATTATACATTCTACATTTTACATTAAAAAAATCCCGCTTGGAGTGGTTCCGGGCGGGATTTTTTAGTTATTATTTTCGTTATTGTATTCATATCTGAAATATTCATTTTAGAGTATTTTTTGATAAAAAATCAACTTGTTCTAACATTTTTATTGTAATTTTGTAAAATGAACGGTAAGTTGGAAAATATAGAAGAAATATCTAAAAAATGGTTGATAGCTCAATTATAGAAACTGCCCGGAAATACACATCCCTAATCCCGGATTATCTGCTGTTGAAAAAGGCATATTTGTTCGGTTCACATTCAACCGGTACAGCCCGTGAAGACAGCGATATAGATATAGCGTTGATTATAGGGAACATGGGCAATTTTAATGAAACACAAATGCAACTTATGCGGCTTAGGAGAGCAATAGATTTGCGTATAGAACCGCATCCGATTTCCGTTGATGATTTTAACGAGCTAAATCCTTTTGTTTACGAATTGAAGCGGACCGGAATAGAACTATAACATGTAATCAAGTTCAATGTTGAGTGCTAAGTGATGAGTGTTAAGTGTTGGGTGAAGAATTTTAAATTCTACATTTTACATTCTACATTATACATTAAAAAAATCCCGCTTGGAGTGGTTCCGGGCGGGTTTTTTTTAATAAACAGTTTATAATTTTTTACTTTCAGAAAATAATAGGTTTTATTATTGAACAGGAAAAAATATTAATCCCTTTTATAAATAAGCTCAGCTGTATCGATTATTGTTTGCAAAAAACCGCTTGGGTCAACACCCTTTTCAAATATAATCGGTTCAATTTTTAAATCAATATCTCGGCGAATTCTAAGAATCTTTTTCATTATATCGTATCTATCAACATTCAGTTTATCAAAAATTACAGCCACATCAATATCGCTGTCTTTATGCCAATTGCCTTTAGCATAAGAACCAAATAAATATATCAATTCAGGATTTGAAATTTCATTGATCCGTTTTGAATAATTTCTTAATTTTTCAATAACTTCGCTTTTATCCATAAGAATAATTCATCTGTTTTAGTTAATAAATATTTTGAGTACGACTTGTCAATTCTATTATAAAGTTGTTCCTTTCGTACAGGATATCTTGCTTCAATATTTAATGGGAGCAGTTCATCGACAAAATCCTTATGTTCATCCGAAATTAATTTATAAAACCCTGCCAATTCTGCTATGTTTAATAAATTATGTATAAATGGCGGTGTTTCTGACTTGTTATGAACGTATAATGCTTTAAATGCTTTCTCTATAACCTGGTGACACATAAACCCGACATATAAATATCTTTTGGATTTATGCATAACAACTGCCGTTTTATAATCATACTCAGCAATTTCAAGCCAATATTCTATTTGTTCCTCTTTCTCCATTTTTCAATTTATGTCATTCTTACAGTTTAATAACACAAAAATAAATAAAATTTTTCTGTTATAACAAAATTATCCAAAATGTATTCGAAAATGGGAGAAGAAGGCGAATCGGGAATTATCAATTATTGCTATAAAGCAATTCTTCTTTAATTGATAATTGACAATTGATAATTGATAATGAAAATCCTGTTCGGATTTGTTTCGGGCGGGATTTTTTATTATTTGCAATATATTGATTGTATTTCCGTATATTTGTATGTATGTATAGAAAATAAGGGAAATATATATGAGTACAAATTCGGCACCAATGCTGACTATAAGGTTGACTGAAAGCGAGAAATTGAAGTTTCAGCTTTTAGCAAAACTCAATAATAAGACTATTTCATCTTATGTCAAAGATTTGATTGACAAGGAACTGAAAGCAAAAAAATACTCACAATCGGAACTTCGTAAACTTCCTAAGGAATTTAGGAATAAGATTCTGTCTGAATTAACAGAAACCGCAATTCCTATTTATAACAAATACAAAAAAGAATTATTTGTTGACGAAACAGGAGACGGATTTTGAAAAAGGATATACAACAAGGTGAAATTTGGCTCGTTGATTTCAATCCGACTAAGGGACAGGAAATCAACAAAATCCGTCCGGCTCTTGTGATTAACGGGAATTTCGCAATTGGTTTGAATTTAAAAATTGTTTGCCCTATTACTTCATGGAAAAACGATTTCAAAAATATTTGGTGGCTTCACCATCTTAAGCCGGATAAAAATAATCATCTTGACAATGAAAGTGCTGTAAATTGTTACCAAATCAGATGTGTAACTAACGACAGGTTTTTAAAGCAAATAGGAAAGGTTGGAAAAAATTTGGAAGAAATAATTGCTACTGCACAGAATTGTATAGAATTGACATAGACCTATCAGTTTTAAATTATAAGTTATTCACTGTTCACTAAAAAATCCCGCTTGGAGTGGTTCCGGGCGGGATTTATAATTTACCATAATCACTTGATAACACCCCCAAGAGCTTCAAATCCTTTTATCACATTCAACAATGCCTTTTTCTCACTAGTAGGAATTTCTCTATCTTTATAATATTTTCCAATCATTCTAACCTTGACTACTTTAGAATTTGTTATATCTTTCAAAATTTTATAAATTTCTGAATCAACAGAAACATCACACCATTCCCAAACTTCAGATGAATGATCACTTTCCACTTTATCAGGTGTTAAAGTAAATGTTGAAAAATCGGTTTTTATAATATAGCTTTCAATAAATAACCAGTCATCACCAAAATATTGAATTCTTAATCGAAGAGATGTTGCGAAATCTTTACCTGTTGCTATATATGCATGAAAACTATTTCGATTATTATATTTTGTAGTCGTCTTATCATAAAACCAAGTAATTCCTTTGAATTCATCATAATTTTTTCGTAATTTATTTAGACGTAATTGCTTTTCCTCGTTTGTAAGGGTATCAATAAGTTTAATTTCTTTTTTTTCTTCGGTTTTAATTGTTGTAGAATCTTGTGATTTAATCAATTCTTTATTTGTTTGCTTTTCGCAAGATAATAACAAGAAAATGAGCAAAAATACAAAGTTAAAATGTTTCATAATAGACTCCAGAATGATTATTGAAAATTTATCTTTAATAAAAACATTATTGTTTTTCTACTTCAAAGTAATTTTTGATTTCTTTAAATTTTAGATTATACGACACTAGCTCATCGGTATAGCTTTGTAAAGAGCCTTCAGGTTCCACAGCACAGTTATAGCTCATTATATATATCGAATAAAGTTCTTTGATTTTGTTGTAAAGCTCCGCCGATTCATCAGGGTGTTCCTTAAGAGATAAATAAAGACTATCAATTTTTTTCTTCTTGTTTTTTATCTCCTCAATTAAGGTAACATTGTCCTCTAGATACATTGCAAGTGCTTCATTAAAATCATATACAAATTTGTCTTTATACTGTTTGTCGTAAATTGCATCACTCCAAGCTTGCCTCCTACCTGTTGATACATCGTGATTTGTTTCAATTGCCAATTGAATGGAATCACTTACTGGAAATGCTCTTAAAGAATAATCCTTTACACTCTCTCCACAAGAAAGTAGAGATATAGCAGCTAATAGAATTAAAAACTTATTCATAAAATACTCCTAATAATAATAAATTTGTTTTTTATATATTAATCAAAAAAATAGTTCACTTCTTTTTATTTTTATAAGCTCATTGGAAATTCTTCTGCAATTAGTTCATCAACTGATTTTTGTTCAGTTTGAGAATTTAATTTGGCGAGAATTGCTAATGTTTCTCTGTACTCCATTGCTTCAGGAACTTTCGAAAATTCAGCATCTAGTCCAATCTCTTTCACTCTATTTTCGACTTCATCTAAGGTGACATTGAAAAACTCTTTTCGATAATTTAACATATTCACTTTTTGATTTGTGAATTTTTTATGCAATTCGTTCTCAAGTGTAGGTGCATCGTCGGAAAAAATCATAGCATGTATGTCAAATGGAAATGGAACAGAAGCATCACCCAATTCTTTAACCCTCTCTGCAGGATCCAATCGTCTTGTCATACCTATTTTATAAACGTTTTCGCCAAAAGAACCAATGTTTGAAATCACATAAACATGACCACGTTTTGTTTGTTGTGCCATTGACAATGCTCTCTCCTTGTTTTCTTGAGCTTCTTTAAGTTCTTGTTCTAATTTTTCAATCTGTAATCGCAATTTTTCCTGTTTTTCATCTTTTGCCGATTCAAATTCTTTTCTTGCTTTATCTAATGCTTTTTGGTAATTTGATTCTTCCTTTTCAGCTTCACGTTGAGCTTGTTCAAATTCCTTTCTTGCCTTCTCTTCTTCTCTCATTTCATCTTGCATAGCCCTCAATTCTTCTTTCTCTTTTTGCCTCTTTAATTGATATTCATGTTCAAGAATAAGTTCCATTTGTTTAAGTTCGAGATATTGATTATTTAAATTAACTTGAAAACCTTGTCCTAATTTGTTTATTGCCTCAAATATTTTTTGCATTCGTTCTTTCATTTGATTGATATTGTTCCATTTTACTTTTGCTATCAGATTATCACTTTCTCCATTGAATGCTCGTAACATTAATTTTTTATAAACTTTTACAACTGCCTCACCTTTTTTTTCACTACCTTCGACTGTCCATTTCATGTGACATATTGCTGCAGTATCATTGGTAATCATCTCTTTTTGAAGTTCAATAACTTTATTTTGAGCAACTCGATAGTCATCAGATTTTTCAAAATCATATACTGGTTCGTAAATTCCAAACTCTATTAAATCTAATTTGGATTCAAAGATACTAACTTCTTTACGAAGTTTTGTATATGTATCTAATGCTATTTGGTAATTGGATTTTAAATCTTTGATATTGTCTTCTATACTCTTTACTTCTGAGTTTTTCTGACTTATCAACCCTTCAAGTTCCTTCTTCTTTTTTGTAGTCTCTGCCTCAACATCAATTATTGGTTTGTAATGATCAAGTTGTGATTTGAGATTTTGAATTTCTTCAAACTCTTTTTTCTTTAAAAAGTCAAATAGTCCCATTTGAAACTCCACAAATTTTGAAAAAATCGAATTCTGAAAGTATAAATCTACAACTAATTCAAAAATATACAAAATAATTTTGATTTTTTTCGGTTTGCGGGCTAAATCAATTACGAATTAACAATTACGAATTACGGATTGGAGGGGTGTATTCTTTTAACTTTCTGAAAGTTTGGAACTTTCTGAAAGTTTAGGTTTTTTTAAAGTACTGTACTCTTAAAAAGTTTGATCTGCTTGCGGAGGTAATCATTGACCTGTCGGGCAGATTTGAAGTATTGAGCAACATCATCATCGAGCTTAATGAGAGATTTGAATGGATTGTCAATAATCTTTAATGTAGAAAAGTCCAATTCATCAGGTAAATCCTCATTTAAATATAAATTGTCATCAGTAATAGTTACCCTATTACCATTAATTATTTTTGTTCTTTTCTTCATATCTTTTTCTCTCATTTTTACTTGCTGTTCTACAACTAATTATACGAATTTTATTATTTCTTATTGTGTAAGAAATTACCATAGTGCTTTCCTGATTATTGTTACCAATAAGAATAAATCTACTTTCTACAATAGAATGTTTTTCATCAAAAATATATATTCCAACCTTATCATCAAAAACAGATACACAATCTTCGAATCTTATACCATGTTTTATTAAATTCGATTCAGCTTTTTTCTCATTCCATTCAAAATCTAACATAATCCTTTTTAAAAATAGAAAAAATCATTGATATTAAATTACAAAATATTTCAGGAATGAACAAAGTCGAATTAGTTTTTACAAAATGGGAGAAGGATAATCAATTACGAATTACGAATTGCGAATTATGAATTAAGAAGCGGATGGGATTTATTTTGTGAATAATGAAAAATAAAAAGTGAATAATTTAAATACAGTTATGCGGTTTCGTAATTGAATTTGGATAGGGCTTCAAACTAACTCAATGAATTAATACACTATTCTCATAAAGGCAATCCGGGCATAAATCCTGCCCGGTTGACCATTCGACAGTATTTCCGGATATACGTACAGAACGGAATTTGTTAATATCATGAAGCTCAGAAAACCAATCTCCATTAATATAAGGATTACAATCGAATGTACGAATCTCTCCATTTGAAAACTCTATTTCTAAAAAATAATTATCCAATGGATTTACTTTGATTGGTTTATTTTCTCTCATAATTGTTACCTCAATGGGTCAATTTTAAAATACTCTTTTCCATCAGATAATAGCTTCCAATTCGCAGAAAGGTCTTCTGAATGAATTTCCATCCATGCAAGCACTAATTTCATTTTTTTAGGTGGAAGTTCGCCGCCTAATAATTCACCATCTAAAGAAATTACAGCTTCATATTCCTGATACTCGGCGTGAATATGAGGTAAATGATGCTTTGCATTAATTTCTCTATACATCTTGATTATAATGCCAAAAAACATACTTAATATTGGCATAAATACCTCTGTTTCTAAAACAATAATTGAAAAAACGTGAATGTAAAATAATTATTATAAGAAACTTCAAATTCTTAATTTATAAATCTACAACTAATTCAATATTTTACAAAATAATTTTGATTTTTTTCGGATTGTGGGCAAAATCAATTACGAATTACGAATTACGGTTTGGAGGGATATATTCTATCAACATTCCGAAAGTTTGAAACTTTCTTAAAAGTTTTGCTTTTTTTTAAGCAAAAACTAAATCTTTGACAGGAAGTGATTTGGTTTCAATCCTTGATAAATTCGCAACTTTCTTTGCGTTGTCAATTTCGATACCTGTTAAATTTCCATTAGCATCAAAGTCCAAAGAAATTCCTTTCGCTATTTCTTTCGTTTCGACACTGGTTGTTTCCTTTATGTCAATATACAAAGTATCTGTATCGGGGTAATATTCAAATTTCATATTTTTATCTCCTATTTTTCAAAATCTCTATCCGGAAAAGCGTTGTGTACGGTTTTTCCATCACTCAATGTAACAACACGTAAATATTTACTAATCTCTGTTATAAAACCCCAAAATCTAATTCTGTCATTCTCAAATTGAAATTCAGTTTTTATAGGGTTATTCAAAACGCTCTCAATCCATTCAATCTTCAAATATGGACGTTTCTTTAAGACTTTATTTTGAAAATATTCTGTTGTTCTCATTACTTTAATTTATTATTCATTAGCAAATTTAATAATATTTTCTAATTAATATAGAATTATTTTACACAAAATGTGAAAAGAAAATCAATTAAGAATTACAAATTGGAGTGGTATATTCTTTCAAATTCCGAAAGTTTGGAACTTTCGGAAAGTTTAGCTTCTTTTACAGTACTGCACTCTTAAACAGTAAAAGCAATTTTGCCTTCGTTATACTTATGAATCAACATGGAGATTAATGCTTCATAAGGAATACCTTCCTGCAATGCTTTGGCTTTGAACTTGCTGATATCATCTTCCCTTAAATTTAATTCAATTTTTTTATTAAATTCAATAAAGTTTTTTGCATATGCTTCAAATTCCTTGAGCAATTCTTTATTTCTTACAGGTTGCCATTTCTCAGAATGCAAAGAATCTATGATTTCCTGCTCTTCAATGTCTAAATATTCAGTCATAATTTATCTCCCAAATAAATTTTTGTTGCCACTCTATCAGGATATACCGTTTTAAGAAAGATTTTATTTTCGTTATAAACAAACGGAACGGTATAAACGTAATTTCTAATATTCACAAATAATAAGAATTGACCCGGATACTTTTCTCGATTTGGATGTTCAATAATATCCAAAAGTCCACCCTCATCAATTGCAATAATGACATCCTCAAAAGATATATTTCTTTCCGATTTTAATTTTTCATTTTTTTCAATATTCCAATGGAAATACTTCATTTTTGTTTTAATATATCTAACACCTGATTGACATAATCTGAAAGTATAAATCTACAACTAATTCAATATTTTACAAAATAATTTTGATTTTTTTTGGTTTGCGGGCAAAATCAATTACGAATTAAGAATTACGAATTACGGTTTGGAGGGATATATTCTATCAACATTCCGAAAGTTTGAAACTTTCTGAAAGTTTGTTTACAAATTCTCTGTAATTTTATCATAATCTGAATGAGAGCCAATCCAGAACCAAACAATAATATCATCATTTTTGATACCAATTGCCCGCCAACCGATACCGACTCTAACAGAATAAATAGTTGTATTTTCTTTAACTTCTTTGAAATTCAGACTTGGATGGTAGGGATTATCTTTCCATATTTTGTAGTTTTTCCTGGCAAGATGCTTTACTCTGTCAGGCAGACTTTTGAAGCGTTTAATAAATTGATTTGATAAATGGGATTTCACAATTCGTCAAATCCTTTTTCGATTGTCTTACCCGTTTTAAATTCATACAAAGCTTCTTTAGCTAATATTTCTAATTTATCAGCAGTATCATATAATTTTTTATCAAAGTTCATTTCGCTTTCGATATCTTCATTCCAGAAAAATGTTAAATTTTCCTGAATATCTTCAGGAAGTTGAGATACCCTCTGAAATAAATCTGCTACTTGTGTTTGCATTGCAATTCCTTTAAATTTTTATTTAAGAAACGAAAAACGGAAATTATTATTATTTTATTGAAATTTAAGTCAAATCGTTTTCCGCAAAGTTGGAGAAGAATAATCAATTACGCATTACCAATTACGAATTTGAGTGGTATCTCAACTTATCAAATTTTCCAAATCCAGCAAATCCTTTGTTCTGCCAGTCGCTTTCTTGTTTTTGATTAAATCATCAAGAGCAATTATGTTCACCGAGAGACCTTCGCAAGTGATGCTGTTTTTGTTTTTATAACATTCATCGAAAGTTACAGCATCAAGTTCATTGAGCAAGTCAATACGGTATGGTGGGTACCCAAACTGAATTACACTACCAGTTTTTAACAAATCATCATTGGTTAAACCCAAAGAACCAAAGCCAAATTCATTGATTAATTCAAGAAGTTTTTTAACATTTTCGGGAGTAGGATTATACCATATATCAATATCGCCGGTGTATCTCGGATACCCATAAAAGGCAACCACATACCCGCCAACGAGCATATACTCAACTTTTTTCTCGTTCAACAATTTTAAGAACTCTTTTAAATCTTCGTTCATCTTCGGGTAATGTTTTTATGTATTGTTCACGTAATATTTCAACTGCCTGCAATCTTTCTTCAGGTGACTTGGAAAGCCAGTAATCAAGGTCTGAGTCCTTGTCATTTTTATGTTTTATATTTACAACTTTTTCCATTAAATAGCTGTTAGAATTTTACAAAGAAAGAACCGCACTCTTAAACAATTTAATTTGCTTGCGTAGGTAATCGTTGACCTGTCTGGCTGATTTGAAGTATTGAGCGACATCATCATCAAGCATAACCAAACGTTTTATTGGATCTTCAATTCTCGTAAGTGTTGAAAAATCCAATTCTTCAGGCAAATCATCGTTAAGGTCTTCATTGTCATCTACAATTGTAACCAAATCGCCATCAATTATTTTTTCAACCTGCTTCATAAATATTCCTTTCTTTTTTACTTGTCACTCTACAACTAATTATACGGATTTTGTTATCTCTTATTGTGTATGAAATTGAAATAACCAAACCTGATTTATTCCTTCCAATAAGTATGTATCGATTTTCTTTTTGTGAATGCTTTTCATCAAAATAATGAATTCTGTTTTCATCATAAAAAGCCGGCTTACTGTCTTCAAAACTAAGTCTATGTTTCTCATAATTAGAAATTGCTTTGTTAATATTCCATTCCAAATTTTAACATAAGTTTTAGTAATAATTTCAAATTCTTTTAGAGTAAATTTACAAAAATTTTCAGGAATGAACAAAGACGAATTCGTTTTCCGCAAAATGGGAGATGAAGGAGAATCGGGAATAATCAATTATAGCTAACAGGGATTTGGGACTTGGGTTTGGGAAATTACTAATTACTAATTAAAAGCCCGCTTTGACTTTCTTAATTGAAAATTGAATAGTAAATAGTAATTTTTTTAAATAAAAATTCATGTATCCGTATTGTTGCCACCCTATATGGTTAATAATTCATTTCTTAGTTCAATTTTACAATTATTTTAAAAATATTTTTTTAAAAAAATCATAGAAATTTATTGTAGCACAAGGATTTCTTTGCAAGTTTGTATTCGGTTTTTTTACATAAATGAAATTATAATTATTTATGTATGTATATATATGTTTTTGAACAAAAAATTGAAGGAAATGAAAACAGTACAGGAAAAAATTGTTGAGATGAAAAATAAAAAGATGTCTTATTTAAAAGGTATTGACAATGACAAAATTCAATCTCAACATAATCAAGGAAAAATGTTGGCAAGGGAAAGATTACATCTTCTATACGACCAAGGATGGTATGATGAATTATTTACTTTTGTCGAGCATTCATCAAAATCATTCGGAATGGAAGGTAAACTAATACCGGGTGATGGAGTTGTAACTGCCCTTGGAGCAATAAATGGAAGATTAGTGCATGCCTCATCACAGGATTTTACTGCAATGGGTGGTTCTGTCGGTGAAAAACATGCCTGGAAAATATGTGAAGTCATGGACATGGCTCTTAAGAATGGTACTCCTCTTATTTCTATTAATGATAGCGGAGGTGCAAGGATTCAGGAAGGAGTGCTGTCACTTAGGGGATATGGACGAATTTTCTATTACAATACCTTACTCTCTGGTGTTGTGCCGCAAATCTCAATAATCTCAGGTCCTTGTGCCGGTGGTGCCGCTTATTCACCCGCATTGACGGATTTTATAATTATGGTGCAAAACACAGGACAAATATTTATTGCCGGACCTCAGGTAATTAAAGAAGCAACAGGTGAAATTATCTCTGCTGAGGAGCTTGGTGGAGCTATGACTCAGGCAACCATAACGGGAAATGTTCATTTCATTGCAAGAGATGATGCAGATGCTATTGAAATTTGCCAGAAACTTTTGACTTATCTTCCTTCCAACAATACTCAGGACCCGCCTCTTGTAGGTGATGGGGAGATTGTAATTATGGAGGATGAAACATTAAATCATGTGATTCCTGACGACTCGAGAGACCCATATAATATGTGGGAAGTTTTAACAAGAATATTCGACCCTGATTCATTTTTCGAAGTTCAGCCGCACTTTGCACCAAATATTATAGTCAGCTTTGCAAGGTTAAATGGCAGGGTTGTTGGAATTGTAGCCAATCAGCCAATTGAAAAATCCGGTGCTATAGATATCAATGCATCCGATAAAGCATCGAGATTCATCAGGTTCTGTAATGCTTTCAATATCCCGCTTGTGTCATTTGTTGATGTTCCTGGATTTCTTCCGGGAGTTGAGCAGGAATTTGGAGGGATTATCAGGCATGGAGCTAAAATGTTATTTTCATTCTCTGCTGCAACTGTCCCAAAAGTAACGGTTATTCTTCGTAAAGCTTATGGGGGAGCTTATCTGGCAATGAGTGCAAAATCCCTGGGTGCCGATAGAGTTGCCGCATGGCCCACTGCAGAAATAGCGGTTATGGGTGCAGAAGGGGCAGTTTCAGTCCTATTTAAAGACGAGATTAAAAAAGCTGATAATTCGAAAATAAAACGCCAGGAATTAATCGAACAGTACAGAGAAGAATTTGCCAGCCCCTATCCGGCAGCTGCTGAGGGTATGATTGACAGCATCATAGAACCTAAGCAAACAAGACATTTTCTGTCAATTTCACTTGAGTCATTAAGAAATAAAAGAGAACTCAGGCCTGCTAAAAAGCATGGTTTGATTCCTTTATAGAACGGAGAATATAATTATGTATGAAAAACTGACTGAAGCGTTAATTGTTATGATTGTTGGAATTGGCGGAGTGTTTTTATCTTTACTTTTTTTCTATCTGTTAATGATTGTTTTAAATGTAGTAGATAGTAAAGTCAATAAATACAGGGTTAATAAAAAGCTAAGCCCAAAAACCAAATTGGATAATATTGAACCTAAAATACAAATCACTCCTGAAATAGTAGCAGTTATTTCTGCTGCTGCATACGAAGTATTTAAGAAACCTGTTGTAGTTAAAAAAATTAAATATCTCACAAAAAGTGCTACAACCTGGTCCGAAACAGGAAGAATGATTGTAATGGGTTCGCATAATATCAATAAAACTAAATAAAGAAATAAATTTGAGGTAAAAAATGAAAAAAATGCATGTTACGGTTAATGGTGTCCGATTCGACGTTGAAGTGGAAGTCTATGCTGATGATGAACAATCACCTTATCTAATGGGAGGACATCCAGTAAATATTCCCGTAAAGCAAGAGAACTATAATAATATTCAAGCGAATGTATTAATGAGTTCTCAAATCCATAAAGTTAGTCAAAAGAAAGTTGAATCTGACAGTAAAAGTCTGTCATCACCTATTAATGGAAAAATTCTTGAAATATTAGTTAAAGAAGGAGATATTGTTAAAGAACATGACAGATTATTGGTACTTGAGTCAATGAAGATGAAAACAGATATCTCATCGCCACGTGAAGGTAAAATTGTCTCCATACAGGTTAAAACCGGTGATACAATTGAAGCCGGTCAATTACTATTAAAATACGAATAAGAGGCAATAATGATTGAGTTTTTCCAAAGCTTTTTTGAAGGGATGGGATTCTGGCAGTTGGCATGGGGTCAGGTTATTATGTTAATTATTGCATGCATAATGATGTACCTTGCTATTAAAAAAGGATTTGAGCCATTATTATTGCTACCCATTGGCTTGGGAGCATTCCTTGCAAATCTTCCCGGAAGCGGTTTAATGACTGCACCGGTAGGAGACCAGATTGGAGGTCTATTCTATTACATTTCTAAAGGTATCGAGCTTGAAATATTTCCTCCTCTGATTTTCTTAGGAATAGGAGCTATGACAGATTTTGGTCCCCTCTTGGCAAATCCGAAAACATTTCTTTTGGGTGCCGCCGCACAATTCGGTGTGTTCGTTGCACTTTTTACTGCTGTTGTTTTAGGATTTGATTTAAATGAAGCCGCAGCCATAGGTATTATTGGTGGAGCTGACGGACCTACTGCTATTTACTTAGCATTAAAACTCGCACCACATCTTTTAGGTCCTATCGCTGTAGCCGCTTATTCATATATGGCTCTTGTTCCGTTAATACAACCGCCATTGATGAGATTGTTGACTACTCAAAAGGAAAGAATGGTTGTTATGGAACAACCACGAAAAGTTTCAAAAAAAGTCAAAATAATGTTCCCGGTTATTATTACTGCATTCGGTACATTAATAGTTCCACCAGCCGCACCTTTACTTGCGATGCTAATGGGTGGAAATCTTTTAAGGGAAAGTGGCGTAGTTGACCGCTTATCAAACATGGCTCAAAATGAACTGATTAATATTGTTACATTCTTCCTCGGAATATGCGTCGGTTTAACCATGTCTGCCGAGCAATTTTTGAAAATCGAAACAATTAAAATTATCGGTTTGGGTGTTATTGCCTTTGGCTTTTCAACAATAGGGGGGCTCTTACTTGGTAAACTAATGTACGTCTTTACAAAAGGAAAAGTGAATCCCTTAATTGGTTCTGCAGGTGTTTCAGCTGTTCCTATGGCGGCAAGGGTTTCACATAATGTTGGACAGGAATATAATCCCAACAATTATTTATTAATGCATGCTATGGGACCAAATGTTGCTGGTGTTATTGGTACGGCAGTTGCCGCCGGTGTTTTAATTGCTATATTCGGAAAATAGATTCATATTGTTAAAATCCGGATAAGAAAAATTTTATCACTTACTAAAAAACTTTCTGACTGTTCAGACTTTCGGAAAGTTTTAATTATTTGTAATATTAAGAAAAATAAAATTCAACTTGTCTAATTTACTCATTATTGTTATAATGCATATAGTATAAATGACATAATAGGAAATATGCAATGAAACAAATAATCTTAAAAATGTGTTTATTTATAACGATTTTGAGTGTCTCTTTTTCTGAGGAATACTTTGTTGACAATCAAAATCCGATATCGGATAATTCCAATCCCGGCTCAAAAGATTTACCATTTTTAACAATTCAATACGCTGTATCGAAAGCAAATCAATCCGGAGATGTTGTTTATGTACGCGAAGGTACTTATGACGAAAGAATAAGCTGCCGGAATTCAGGCAGTAAGGAAAGTGGTTTTATTAATATTTTGGGATTTCCGGGTGATAGTAAACCGGTAATAAGAGGATTCGAAATTTTAGGTGTTCATTACGTAAGAATATCCGGTTTTGAAGTTACTCACAACAGCACACAATACTCTCACGGATTTATCCTTGTCTATGGATGCAGTCATGTAGAAGTCCTTGATAATTATATCCATCACATAGTTGGTCAGGCAGTACGTTGGTATAATCACAATAACACTTATATCATTGTTCGTGGGAATGAAGTATATCTGGCTGCCTGCCCTTCCGGCTCACCTGGAGAGTGCAAAGGAAACGGTTGGGCAGTAGGTTTTGCCGGAGGAAATCATAATCTCATCGAATATAATATTGCTCATCGTGTTGGTGATTTTATCAATATCGCAAATGATTCAATCATTGTCCGTAATAATTTTCTCTACGATTTTCGAAATTCATATTGGACAGATGGTCCCGGTGATGCACTTCACGCCGACATGTTTCAACCATGTGGTGCATCATTGTTTCCTTCCAAGTATCAAATCTATGAATCGAATTTTATGGGTGATAACATTGAAACAAATTCACATATACTTCAGATGAGAACAAATAACTCAGATGACCATCATATTATTTTCAGGGGAAATGTCGGGTATAATCATGGCAGTTATGCAATGCAATGCGGCGGTGTTGACAATGTTTATTATTACAACAACACTATACATGAAATTAATACCGTAAATCCCGGAAACTCAGGCATCGGATATAATTCGGAAGGCGAAGATAATGCGCTAAATAATCAAAATTTCAACAATATTTTTTCGGAATTTGGAAATGGCACAAAACCGCCAATTATCATAGGAGCAAGTTGCACATTGGCATCATCGAATAATGTTTGCTATTTGGCAGGAACACATTCAAGCTGTGCTTCACCGGATAATCCCATGTTTAAAAATACAGATTCACGTGATTATTACATACAATCCGGTTCTTCAGCAATAGGAATTGGAAAAGAAATTACAAAAATCATAAGTCCTGACGGCACAGGAAACACATTCGAAGTTGAAAATGCAGACCTTTTAACCGATGGTTATGGTATTGCAGAAGGAGATATTATCAAGATTGGTAATAATGAACCTGTAAGGATATTAAACATAGATGCTAAAACAATAACTGTTAACCAAAATATCTCGTGGAATTCAGGAGATGAAATATACTGGAGAAATCAGGATTCGATGCCTGATGCAGGAGCTTTTGAATACAGACCGGAAGGATACGATTTTGATATTGAAATTAATAGTCCAACGGATGGGGACTATATCAGTGGTCAGGTTTTAATCACAACTACATCCGTTAATCCTGATTGCATCCGCTATATTATTTTTTATATTGACGGTATTCCTATGGCTCAAGATTTTGATTACCCATTTGAGTACTCTTGGATTGCAACAGACTATCCTGAAGCTAGCAATCACATTATCGAAGCAAGAGCTTATGCACTTTTTGCTTCAAAAACGCTGACCAAAAGCGACACTATTCATGTCAGTATCACATTTACGGATGTAATAGATTCTTCGGCTCCAGTTGATGTATTTAAGGTTTTGTCTTGTCCTGCAAAAGAAATGTGTATTATCACAATAAATAAGTATATCAAATCAATTAACGGTGAATATAAATTCAAAATTTTCAACATAAATGGTATATGCATCGAAGAATTAAATTCAAACAATCATCAATTTGTATGGAATACCAAATCCTTACCGGATGGAATTTATTTTGTCCAACTTGTTGGTAAAAATGTGCTGAAAACACAAAAGTTTGTATTGATTAATTAGATGAATATATTAATAATTATTAAGCAATTAATATTCAAATCTTAAATAAAATTTACAAACTCTTATGTGTACCATCGCAAAAAGGAGGATTTTTAGTATGCTTGCATCCGCAAAGCCAGTATTTCTTCTTTTCTTCAACTGTGAATTTCTTTGGTAACAATTCCGTCCCTTTATGCGATGCATCACAAAATGGTTGTTTTGCGGATTTACCGCATGCGCACCACCAGTAATCTCCTGCTTCCAATTCCAATCCGAATGGTTCTTTTTGTGCTATTGTCGGCTCTGCCATTTTCTTCTCCAATTTTTTTCCATAATAAATTATTTGTTATGAGAATTGACGAAATATTTATAAATATCTTTACTGTACACTTGCAAATTAATAATATCTTAGCGATTTTAGTATTTTAATTTTGAAGTAAATAAATATTTTTAATAATGCATAAAACAATAAAATCAGCTTCCGGGGAAAAACGAAGTGTGGCGCTATTATCGGTGTTGGCAGCAATATTTATAACTTTGTTTAAATTAGTAGTTGGCATTATGACACGCAGTTTGGGTATTCTTTCTGAAGCAATGCACTCTGGACTTGATTTAATTGCCGCAGTAATAACATATTTTTCAGTGCGGGTTTCCGATAAGCCGGCAGATTTTGACCATAATTTCGGTCATGGTAAAATCGAAAATCTTTCGGCACTCATACAAACCTTACTTCTTTTAATTACCTGTGTGTGGATTATATACGAGGCAGTATCACGACTTTATTCAGGAGATGTTCATATCGAAGTAAATATTTGGAGCTATATAGTTGTCGTATCTTCAATCATTATTGACTTTTCCCGTTCAAGAGCACTTTCAAAAGCGGCAAAAAAACATAACAGCCAGGCATTGGAAGCAGATGCCCTCCATTTCTCAACCGATATCTGGAGTTCATCTGTAGTTCTTCTCGGATTAATCTGTGCAAATTTCGGATTCTATTATGCAGACTCTATTGCTGCACTTTTTGTTGCAATAATAGTTATCTTTGTTTCCTTTAAACTCGGTAAAAGGTCAATAGATATGTTGTTAGATAAATCCCCACAGGACATTATCGATAAAATTAATGTAATTTTAGCTGATATTGATGATATTACTAACTTCCATGATGTAAGGGTACGTACTTCAGGAGCAGATATTTTTGTGGAACTAAATATACACGTAAACCCGGAACTATCAATCGAAGCGGCACACGAGATAACACATAAAGTCGAAGCAGATATTAAAAACAAAATCGGCAGATGCGATATTCATATCCATACAGAGCCGGAGGAAAAGGAAATTTAAAAAGATTTATATAATTCTAAATGATAACTTTATAAACTTTACAAACTTTATAAACTTTCTACTGATTTAATCTTTCCAGTTCCACCACTTCAATAGCTCCGGCTCATGCTCCTTTTCACTCACATAGTAAACAGCACAGCGAAATACATAGAGCATACAGCGGTCAACATGAGTACCGAAAAGCCGGCAAATATCCTCATACATTTGTTCCGCGTCCTGGTCTTTAAGCTGTTCAATGCTTCTGTAGCCCATATTCCACAAATCCCCGGCTATGGACTTGCCAACACCGGGGATTGTCTGAAATTGTTTAAGTATTTCCTTTTTATCAATCACACTAATATTTTATCAGTTTCTGCGTTAAAACTTGATTAGCATTTGTTATTTTGACAAAATATGTACCTGATTGAAGAACACTTATATCACATTGTATTATATGATTGCCATTGTTATCAAATGAATTGCGTAATTCCTTGATTTCTCTGCCTAATAAATCAACTAATGTGATACGGACATTTCCGGGTTGATTCATATCATAAGCAATGATTGCTTCATCTTGTACCGGATTTGGATACACCCTAAGATGGATATTATTAGAAGAAATTTTATCTTCGATACCGGTAACATTTAAAGCTTCAAATGAATAAGCTACGGAATCTATGTTATTATCTGTCCTCGAAACGGCAAGAACCAATTTTGATAAATCATAATTTTCGGGTTGACTGAATGACAAATTTCCGTCTGTACTCTTCATTAATTCTTTTACTGTGCTGCCCTCGTAAGCAATTAAACTGGTACTCCAGTTAGTTCCAAAAGGTAAATTGAAGCTTAGGTTAATTTTTGCGAAATCCGTTGGCAATTCATAATACCTCGTTCCAAAAGAAGATAATTTGTTATTTGATGTAACAGGATAATTCAGGAATTTTTGCTGAATTTTCATATTGGGTATGTCGAAGGTTTTGTATCCATATTGACCATCTTCAAAAGTAGTATCATCAATAAAATTCGCCAATGCCCAATCGGTATACAAGTCCTTGAAATCCATACCAATACCAGTTGAATTCAAAGCAGATGTTACACCTTCCACTCCATTAAACGGGTTGGCAATGAGTTCTCTTATAAATTCAGCTCCACCAAATTGTTCGGCAAGATATGTAATAAACAACATAGATTTTATTTGGTCGGTGTATTTCTTGTTCCAAGTAACCAAAGATATGTCGGGATTATTCTGGAAATCCTGAATAACATCGGGCAAGCCGCAAAGCACCATGGCATATTCAGAGCATCCCTCATTTATCCACTGCTCTTCATCTTGGTCTTTACTCCAATGAATCAAATGTTGCAGTTCATGTGCCAAAACGGAAATATTATTTCTCTCTGCAGGTCTTAAAGGGTCACAAGTCATATAGACCATTTCGCATTCATTACTATGTGCATTATTTGCAACAGCTTCTGATTCAGTCAATTGGTTATATATAGAAAAGTAACCGTTAAAAACCGAACCCTTGTATGATTTTAGTCCTGTATAGTAAATAATCACTTTTGGGTCATTATCCAACTCATCAGGAAAATCACCAAAATTATTGACAACAGTTTCTAATATTCCCATAGTGTCGGTTGCAAAAGTCTTATGTTCCAAATATTGCATTATTGTATCAATATCTGCCTGGAAAAAATTAATATCCACTTGGTCATAAGCAACAAAAATATATGCACGTTCACCAACAGCTACACATAAAGCATTTTCCTGAACCCAAGTGGGAGGCATTACTGTCAGGTTCCATCTCCAGAACATCTTTTCATTCCCCACTTCAAAACCGCTTATTTGACTTCCTCCGGTTAAATTTGTTTGATTATCTAATAAAACTGCCTCATTTATATCAAAGATAGGAATTGAATGTTCGACATGGTTAATGATTATTTGTGAATAGCTTGATATAGCCAATGCAATAAAACAAAATAAGTAAATAAAATATTTCATAAACTCCTCAAATTAAAATGAATAAATTAATAATTATAATTTAAGGAAAATTTCTTTGTTAGTAAAATCAAAACAAAAGAAAATGCCATCAATCTACGGAAGTTGAAGATTGATGACATTATTCATGTAAAAATTTACTCTTCGAAGTAAATTATATAATTCGTATTAACTCCAAATTCAGATTGTCCATATAAAATTACAGTTTCTGTCCTAATAAATTCTTCAGTCACGGCATCATAAATATCAACTTTACAGTCTAAAGGAGAATCCGAACCCAACACCACTGATAAAAATGCACGTTTTGTTAATGGATTGATATTGTGTTCATTGACCAATTTGTTTATCTCTTCCATCGAAGGAACATCCATAGAAAAAGTATATTTTCCCGGATTATCACTCGAATACTGATAAGGTAAATATTTTAGAAGGTCATCGTCACTTTTTTGATTATTGTAAACAATAGAATAAGTCCTGTTATTAACCTGATTAAATTTGACAATTAATTTACAATCTTTTCCATCAACTTTACTGTTAATTTCATATTGCTGGGAGCTAACATCAAGTGAGCTTACCGAAATATTTGCTTCAAATGAAAACTTGCCGGGAGCTTTACTTTCTATTACCCATCTTTGCCAGTTTGGAGACAAACTTTCCCTAAAAGGATTATTGTTGTTAAATCCTACATTTCCTTTGAATTGACCCGTGACCTTGTACGCCATCGTATATGGAATTTTAATAACATCGCTAAAATTATTTGTTATACCAAAAAGATAAACCTCAAATTCAGACGATACTGTGGTATCTAATGAAATTGGTATTGTTGATTCTTTATTATCTCCGATTTCATAATAAAATCCTTTGCTTTTTATACCGTTTGCTGTAACTACGACATCACCGCTGGTAGCCAGAGAAGGAATAGTACATTCAATCAGAGAATCATTCCATTTATAATAAGATTGTTTTTCTTTACCATTAAATGTAACAGAAGATTTGCTTGGTTCATTGCCAAATCCAATACCTTTTATAGTAACAATATCCCCGGGATTTGCATTCAGGGGTAAAATTGAAGTGATTTTTGGGCTTAAAGTTATCTTGAAATCCTTTAAATCAATTGTTTCATTGGTTTTCAGACTCCAGTCAACATTTAATGGGAAATCTATAGAATCCTTATATTTTGCTTCTTCATAATTATAAAAAACCCTTAATATTGAAGAACCAGGATATATTCTGAATAATCTGAAAACTCCATCCGAACCAGTATATGGACTCATAGGTGTCCTGTATTCTTCAATCTTATAGTTGCCTCCTACTTGAGATATGTTTTGAACTGCACATTTTTCAATAGGTTTATTGTTTTTATCAACTATTCTTCCCCTGCCATTGTAAGACCAGCCCAAAGGTTCAAGCATAGCAGGTAATTTATACATTTGGTCAGTTCCAAGCTCATCCAAATATTCCTGGATAAAAGTTCTGGATTCATCAACGGTACGTGGTCCTCTCAATATTAATTTAATAACATCTTGAATTGTTGCACTTATCACAGGTACTTTGCTCTTTGACTTAACCTTTGATATGTTATCAAAACAATATATTTCATTTTGGGTTCTCATTAATGCTATCCAAAGAGTCGTCGGAAAACTTTCGTAAGAAGGATAATCGTATAATTGTGGATCAGAGTTAATCAGGTCAGCCATATTATTAATACCACGGACATTTGATAAATCATAATTAGCAAAAGCTGTTGAATTAAAATATCCTGTAGCTAAGTACTCAGAAAAGAAGGCATAATCCTCAAGCAGTCCGTCAGCACGAGTTCCATAATCACTTGGTTGATGTTCTCTTCCTGTTCGGAACATGATTTGTAACTCATCATACCTGTTAAATCCTAAAAGTACATGGGTCATATAATGACCAACTTCATGAGCTATTACCGACAAATCAGCATTAGCCCGTAAATAAAAGTTTGCATTATTCCACAACATACTGTTACCTCCGCTATAAGAGCAAGCATCTGCTATGCTTATTGAATATGCAAGGGTACTCGTAATGTTTTGTCTTGCTGTTTTTGCGACATCCTCTGGTAAATAATTTAACCAAAGCTCGATTATTTGTGCAACTATGTTTCTTAATTCAGTAACACTTTGTCTGTCAGGTATCGCCGAGATCGCATAATAATTTGCCGGAGGTGGTTGGTATGCAAGGATTTTTTGAATATTTTTAACAGGTTTCTGTGCGTTAATTGAAAAAACTATGCTATCTCCATTTATTACATAGTCTGGAACTGGCCACCAACCTTGAACCTTTTTACCAACTTCAATCTCCCCGGTATTTGAACGATATGAATATAGCATATTGTAAGAATTAGTATCATAAGGTAAATATACTTCAATTATTTCTTCACCTGAATATTCTAAATAAAAAAGTTCCTGTTTTCCGATTTTAAATTCAGGTCCTGAATTAATTTTAGCTATATTTAACTCACCGTCCCCTCCTTCTGGAAGAACAAGTTTTATATTTATATCGGGATCATTTATTTCTATTCTTTGATTCCCGGAAATCTGATATGTTTTTTTTCCCCCTACGTTCCATGAAGTTCCTTTATCAGGTCCTACCGGATTATCATCACCGGCACATCCGCAAATTACAAGAGATAAAACTGTCGTTAGTAAATAAAGAATTAAATGTTTTCTCATAATACCCTCCGAATTGGTTAGTTTTGATTTGTATTTGAAATCTTTATAAAATATTTATTTCCGGAGGAAATTCACATAAAGAGTTATATTTTGGGCAAAAATCCATAAATAATATTCTCTAATTAACAATATTTTTTATGGAAAATTAAATCAAAATCAATTAATTTCAAAATTATTTTTTTTTGGCTGTAACTTTAGCATAGTATCTCATTAATCAGGGACAGCCAATACAAAAGAATAATATTAATATTAACTTAACACGTAAAATTTAACACATAACATTCAACACTTAAAACTTAACAGTCCGAAGGATTACATTCTTTCAGGTGCGGAAATTCCAAGTATGGAGAGTCCATTTTTCAAAGCTGTTCTTGTTACTTCTGCAAGTTTAAACCTCGCCTGCATCAGTTCTTCATCAACACCAATTATCCTGCAATCGTGATAGAAAGAATGAAAAGCAGAGGCAAGTACATGTAGATATTCGCAAAGTATTTGTGGCTCGCAAGCCACAGCGGCAGATTTAACTACATCTTCAAATCTCATTAATTCTTTAATCAGATTAATTTCCTGTTGTTCAGTGAGTAAATCAAAATTTGGATTTTCCTTTATCTCAATACCTTTTTCTTTAGCATTGTCAAAAATCGAACAGATGCGGGCATATGCATATTGCAAGTAAAACACAGGATTCTTATCACTTTGCTCTTTAGCTAATCCCAAATCAAATTCAAGATGAGTTGTCGAATTTCTCATTATGAAGAAGTATCTGGCAACATCGTTTCCGACCTCATCAAGCAAATCATCGAGAGTATAGCTCTTCCCTGTCCGCTTGGACATTTTTACCTGCTCGCCGTTTTCAGTCAAAGTTATAAACTGATAAATTATAACTCGTATTTTACTCTTATCGTATCCAAGGGCTTCAACACCTGCCAAAACATCAGGAACGGTTGCAATGTGGTCGGAACCAAAAACATCAACAATTAAATCGAAACCTCTCTCAAATTTGTCTCTATGGTATGCAATATCAGGTAAACGATATGTAGGTTCACCTGTTGACTTTACTATAACCCTATCATCACTTAAACCCATTTTGCTTAATGCCAGCCATACTGCTCCATCTTTATCATAAGCAAGATTTTTTCCCTTGAAATCTGTTATTACTTGTTCAACTTTTCCATCTTCGTACAAAGTTGATTCATTATAGTAAATATCCTGATTAATCCCCATTCTGATTAATGTCTTTTTTATTTCACGGAAGCACCATTCTTCACCGAATTTTCTGATTGCAGACAAATCCTCAAAACTGCCGCTTACATACTTGTCTCCATATTTCCCAATTAATTCATCGGCAATATTGTAAATATAATCTCCATAGTAGCCATTTTCCGGAAAATGATAATCGGGATTGCCCAGTTTTTGCATATATCTTGCATAAATTGAATCAGCAAGAATATTCATCTGGTTTCCTGCATTATTAAAATAGTATTCCCTCGTTACATCGAAGCCCAGCCATTCATAAAAATTAGCAACTGTATCTCCCAAAGCGGCATTTCGTCCGTGTCCCAAATGCAGAAGTCCGGTCGGATTACAACTAACGTATTCAACATTAACTTTTTTGCCTTCTCCTATATTCATTCTTCCAAGATTTTCACCATACAAATATAATTCCCTATGAGAATTTGTAAAGAATTTTTCCGTGAATTTTATATTAATAAATCCGGGTCCGGCTATATAAACTGATTTTACTAAGCTCTTGTCATAATTTAAATTAGATATAATTTCTTCAGCGATTTGTTTCGGTGCTTTCTTCAATTCCTTTGAAAGTTTCATTGCGATGTTAGTTGACAAATCACCATGTTCTTTTATCTTAGGGATATCAAAATCTAAAGATAAATCTCCAGAAATCCCAATTTTTTTTAGAGATTCCTTAAAAACTTCAGATATATAATTAGTCAGCATTTTTTCCTTAAAAGTTATCCATTATCAGTTTTCTGTTATCAGTTATCTGTTATAGTAGTTTATCAATTTATTTTGGAAGTCATTTCCTTTTATACGTTTTCAGTTTTCCTTCACCAGTAACAGTATAAAACTTGGCGTCTCCCCAAAGCTTTTCTAATTGGTAGAAGTTCCTTGCTTCGGGTAACATTATATGCATTACCACATCGAAGAAATCCAGCAATACCCAATACGATGTTGTCAAACCTTCTGCTCTTGGTTTGTCAATTCCCATGTCCCTGCATTTTTGATTTACTTCATCAGTTATTGCTTTACTTTGCATTTCGCTATTACTTGTACAAATGACAAAGTAATCAGTTGGTGCTGAATCAATAGCTGTCAAATCCAAAATTAATACATTTGTAGCTAATTTTTCAACTGCAATTTTACCGCAAAAAGCGGCTAATCCTTTTGTTGTCCTTGGCTTACCTATTTTTTGCAATTAATTCCTCCAATTTATTTAAATTCTAGAACTTATTAAACTTATTAAATGTACAGACTGGTTTCAAACCAGTCTCTACTTAAACGGTTTCAGTTTTTTGTAATCACTTCCAATAACAATACTGCTTCTCAAAAACATAGATGAATCCATTTCATAAACAATTTTAGACTCAGGTAATCCTAAAGCTTTAGCCAATTTTAAAGATGAAGTAGTGTCTCCGATTCTGTCAATAACAAACGAAAAGTCTGTCTGTTTTTTGACATTTCCAACATCAACAACATCAAATCCCTTTTCTCTCAGGTAGTCCCTGACTTTTCCTGCCAAACCTTTAACACCACAACCATTCAGGACACTTACCTGAATCATTTCATTATTAGTCATTTTACCTAAATTTTCTTCAGATTCCGAATCAGCTTTAGGTTTCGAAGTAAATTTAAATACGATTGATACAACAAAAACCAATATCACTACTGATAAAATTGTTATAAGAGTTATACTCAAAATTCTGCTTTTTGTTTTTTTATCCATTTCTTTCAATTTTAAAATTTTCATTTTAAAAGCAATTTAAGAACATACTTAACCGCAAAGTAAATCATAAGTTTTCGCAAAGTTACGCTTAGTTAAAGATTATTCACAACTATTATAATATCATTTTTTAACTTACTAAATTATCAAATTTATTTTTTAATATTGCCGTAATAATTAATAATAAACCGGCAATAAGCATAATCCATGCACCAAATAATAATTCATGAAAAACATATAGTGTCCAGGCAATCATATTATAGATTAACAGCAAATATATAATTATTCCTGTCGCTAAAGAAAATATAATTGTCTTTTTCTTTCTTATCGCTTGTATGATAATTAATGCACATAAAATTGGGATTAAGTAAACAATGAAAAATAAACACGAAAATATTCTTATCCACAAACCGGTATCGGAACCAATACCTTCAGCAGGCCATATATAAAGCAATAATGGAACTTTCAAACCGGAATACTTCCCCCATTGGTTGAACCATGGTAGAAAGAAACCAATCAATAAAATGACCGCAAAAATAATTTCACTCTTTTTAAGTATCTTTTTCATTTTATTTCCCAATCATTTGTAATTAATTATTGTTAATCATTATTTCTTTCTCCTTTTTCCCTTCTCCCTTTTCCCTTTCGACTTACAACTTTCAACTGACGAATGTCAACTGACAACTGTCAACCGACAACTGTCGACTGTCGACTGACGACTGTCAACTATTAATTATCCATCAAAAACTTCTTTTTACCCTTCAGTTCTGCTAAAAGAATCTTCCTTGCTCGAAAAAGGTGTGCCTTAACCGTACCCAAAGGTATATCCATCTTTTTTGAAATTTCTGTATAATCCATTTCGTATTCATGTCTCAACTTAATAATCTCCCTGTAATTCTCAGGTAACTTTGCTATTGCTTCATTCAAAATATCAAATTTCTCTTTGTTTATATATTCGGTATCAGGCCTTGCCGCAGTATCTTCAATTTGAATAAACTGGTCATCATCATCGTCAAATACCGGCTGATTCAGTGAAACAGTTTGAAACCTTTTTTTCCTAAGAAAATCTATGCAATTATTCGATGCAATCCTGTATATCCATGCCGAAAAAGCAAAACCAAACTGGAAAGTATCCAGGGCATTATATGCTTTTATAAATGTTTCCTGAGTCAGGTCTTCTACATCATCTTCGTCTTTAACCATACGCCTGATTAAAGAAGATATAAGCTTTTTGTATTTATTTTGCAGTAAAGTAAAAGCATATCCATCACCGTTTAAAACACTTTTAACAGCTTGAAAATCTTCCTCTAAGTTCGCCTGACTGTTTAAATCCAACACAATTATTTAATTACCAATTACTAATTACGAATTACGAATTATTTTTAAAAAATTAAAATCAATATATGCTTACTTATTGAAATAAGCACAATTTCAAATTTAAGGAAAAATCAGGAAAAACAAGGTTTAAAGTTTATAAAGTTCGTAAAGATTGAAAGTTAAAAAAGTTTGAAAGTTTATAAGATTAATAAGCATTCACTTCCATTTTCTAATTTCTACCTTTCTAATTTCTATTTTCTAAAGCCGTATGCCGAAGGATGAGATATTTAAAAAATATGCATAGTTATAACATATCAAGAAAAAAACTACTTTTAATGAACATTCCTCTGTTGATAAAATTTGGATACTGTTCTTTCACCAATTTTAAAAACAATTTAAAGAGATATTATTTTATTCTCACAACATCACTAAAAGATAGTTTTAATCATTATCTGTTCTGAAATTTATTCTTATTTTATTATGCTAATCTTGTATGCCGTTTTTTCCGTCGTAGTACTCAGTACAAGAAAATATGTTCCTGACGGAATATCTTCAGTTTCAAAATTAATGCTTAAATTAACTTCTGAAAATCCATTATATACTGTTGCGATTTGCTTTCCGAAAATGTCGAATAGTTTTAAAGTAATATATTCGCTGTCGGGATTTTTTGTGCATATTTCAAGCACATCCGCAGAAGGATTCGGATAACAAAATATATTGGAATTTTCAGTGTAATTTTCTTTTATGTCAACAGTAGCTTTAAAGGATGCTTTAACTTCTTTCCAATAATCACCACCAAAATATTCATAATTAAAATATTTTGAAACATCCCTCCAAAGCCAGTATGCAAAGTGCCATCCGGATTCTATACAGATATTGCTAATATCATTTAAAAATTGAACACCGCCGTTTTGACGTTTTGTCAAGCCGAATTCGCCCAAAATGACAGGTGCCTGCGATTTTTTTTGAAATTCCCTTACTCTATAATATATGCTGTCGCTTATGTAGGCTTTATCATGATATTTATAAGATAAATTATAAAAACTGATGTAGTTGCCGGGATAATATAAAGAATATTCGTTTGTGTCTTTAACGTATTCATTTGGTCTGTAGGAATGAAACTCATATACAATATTTGTATCATTATTAATCTCCATTAAAGAATAAAACTCAGGGCAAGAGTAAGCAACACATTGCAGAATAACAGGTATATCTTTGCTGACTTTTCTTATTGAGTCCAAAATGAGTTGATTGAATTTATTAGCATCAATGTTGTTCAATTTGAGCAAGCTGTCTAAAATATCAGGTGTCGTATATAACTTGTCAAATAGCGGGTTTGGTTCCATGATTGGTGCAATTCCTACAAAATATGGGTCGTTAATGTATCTTTTTGTAATTTCAGCAACCATTCCGGCATATAATTGTTGTTCAATAGGATTATTCCAAACAGTTGATTTTAATCCCGTATGTGATTCCAGGGATACATCAATTCGCCCGGGTCCGCTACGCAGCGTAATTGCATAATACAATCCGACAAAACGTGCCGCATGTGTCATGGAATCTGTAGCAATAACTGCTGAATTGTTTCTTGAGTATGGTTCACTTGGATTATAAAAACCGTCTATTCCAATATAAGCAAAATTAGCTCCGGCATATTTCAGCGAAATAAAATCAAGGTATGTCCTGTTTTTAGTCCATAAAACATTGAAGCCCCTAAAGTATGAAGGTGTTTTCCACAAATTCATCTTCTCGTTTTGTGGAAAGACATTAATACTCAGAAAAATTAAAAAGAAAACCACTAATAATGTTCTCATAACTGCTCCTGTTTTTCAATTATCAAAAATAATAAATATAAATTACAATTTCAAAATTTTCAGAATAAATCAAATGATTTTAGCTGATTGAAATGATTTTTATGATTATTTGTCGGAACTGGGATTTTTGGGATTTATGGGATGAACAGGAAAATTGCTGTCAGTTGGAACGTTGAAAATGTCTGAACCACAGATTAAGCTGATTTTTTAGAAATGTAAAATGTAGAATGTAAAATGTAGAAAGGAAGACACTGTCTGAACCACAGATTTACACTGATTGAAATGATTTCGCTGAATTTTTGCTGTCAGGTGTGGCAAGGACAGAACGGGAAAAAAATGTAGAATGTAAAATGTAAAATGTAGAATGTAGAATGGAAGGCAGTTACACAGAGCTACACGGAGGAGGCACAGAGAGCCACAGAGCTACACACCCCCGGTAGTAGAAAATAGAAAATAGAAAATAGAAAGTAGAAAATAGAAAAGGCAAGGACAGCACGGCTTTAGAAAATAGAAGATAGAAAATAGAAAATAGAAAGTAGAAGAACACACCCCCGGTAGTAGAAAATAGAAAATAGAAAATAGAAAGTAGAAAATAGAAAAGGCAAGGACAGCCCGGTTTTAGAAAATAGAAAATAGAAAATAGAAAGTAGAAAATAGAAAAGGCAAGGACAGCACGGCTTTAGAAAATAGAAGATAGAAAATAGAAAATAGAAAGTAGAAGAACACACCCCCTAGCCCCCTCTTGATAGAGGGGGGAGAAGCAAGGACAGCCCGACAGTCCCCGAAACGGGGAGGGAGAAGAAGGATGTGAACGCTAGGCGATATTTTTTTTCTTATCGGTTTTTGCTGTCAGGTGTAACAAAGACAGAACGGGAGAAATTAATATAAGCGATTCAACCAAATATGTCTTTTTTTAATTTTTTATAAATTTCAGTTTCAGGAGATATCAAAGGAACCATTTCAGATATCGCGAATGAATGATGATCACTTCCTCTTTGTGTTAATACTAAATCATTTTTTATGTGATGATAAAGTTCACCTGAAATTTGCTTTATATCATCCTTTGGTTTGTATTTGTTTATTAATTCAGCCAGTAAGTTGTTTTTATAAGCTAAAACACAATCAATTTTATCTGCTTGATTATAATGGGTATATAATCTTTTAATAATTTCATCATCCCATAGATAATTTTCTATATCTCGTAATGATAAAATTCTGTCATCAGATTCTATTATTTCTTTAACTTCATCAGAATTGCAATCATCAAGATCAAACAATTTAAAATGATGAACATTAGGAATTATTTCATTTATTATTGGAATCAATAATTCAGCATTTTTCTCTACTTCAGTGTTACCACCGATTGATACAAATTGATAGTCACTAAATTCAGTAGCAAATATTTTATTATAACATTTTGCATCGAATAAAGTATTCTTTTTTGCTCCTTGTTCTTTTCGTCTACCTTCACAAAAGATAATATTTTTTGGAGCAATTAAATCAGCTATATCACCTATTGCTACTTTAAAATTTTCTCTCCAAAATTGTTTGGAAGGTATAATTGGTGACATTACAACTAGTCCATCAAAATCTTTATCATTAAAATCTAAGAAAACAATATCATCTGGGTTATTATTAAATATTTTCTGAGCTTCATTTAATATCCCAATTGAATGAGTAGCTATCCATAATTGGCAATTACATGGAATTAGTTTAAACAACTCTTTAATTAATTTCGACTGTAACTGTGAATGCATATGCAACTCAGGCTCATCAATACAAAATATTGTATCATCAAATTCTTTCATTTTTATTATCAAATCAAGTAAAATATCAAAAACTGCCTTTTCACCACCTGACAAATTTTGAAACATGAAGTTTTCTGTTTTACCTTTTGTAAAATAAAATGTACCATTTTCTAAAGGTTTGCCAATAGAAGTTAATTCTAAATCTGGAAATATATTTTTTAATGATTTGTTGATTTTTACAATTTTTTCATCTCTTAGAACTTTAACGATCATACCTTCTTTATCAACATCAAAAAAATCAGATAGTAATTCTGATACAATTCTTGAGTAATTATCACTAACTCTTTGATCATTATAAATCATTTTATGAGGTTGTAATTCATCATCAATTATTCTTCGTTTTTTACTAAAAGCATTGGTAATAAATTCTGGATCATTTCTATAAGAAGAACGTATATAAAATACTTTCTTTGCTTTATCCGATCTATCTCTTTGAATTGAATTATCATAAAAATCAATAACTAATTGCTTGTTTAAAGATGGATCGAAATCTTTTAGCTCCAACTCATTAATTTTAAGATGATAAGAAGTATCTAAAAAATGATTTGAAAATTTAGGAAAATTTGACCAATAGGTAAAAGCATCTAATATACTTGATTTACCACAACCATTAGGACCCAATAAAATAACTAATTTTGCTGTTTCAGGAATATCTTTAATTAAAAGGTCAGTAAATCTTTTATAAGAATTCAATTTAATACTTTTTATTTTCATAATATATTATTGATTAACTTAAACAAATTATTATAAACAAGGATAAATGAGAATGAATAAATGTACAATTGTTGAAGCAAATAATATTAAATAACAAATTGTTGGTATCCAAATACCAATTAACTTTCGTCTACTTCCTTTCCCTGCAAGATCATTAATAATTTTTACTGGATGGTTTGGATCTTTTAGCAATTTTTCTAAAATTAAATCTAGTTTACATTGTGATCTTTTTAAAGTCAAAGCTAGAAGAAAAATTACTATACTACCTAAAAAAACGATAATTTGCGCAAGTATCGGTTTTTCAATATATGTATTTGAAAATCCAATAACTATTATAGAAAAAAATAATAGAAAATAATTAAATCTTTGACTAAGTAAATTTTCCATAAATGCTCTTTCTTGGCTCATATCCCATTTTTGCTTTTTTTTTCTTATTCTTTTTTACCTTTTTGCTCATAGTTTTTCACTTTATTTATAATTGAATTTTTTTTTCACCATTCAAACATCTCTATTTCTTCTTCAGGGGCATCTATTCTTTTACTTGATTTCTTAAACGTTGTTTGTGAACCTTTGCCGGGGATTTGGACGGATTTGTGGTTGAGTAAATCCTCGACTGTTAGGATTTGTATTTTGTCAATGTTTGTGTTTGGGATTTTGCCGGCTTGCTTTGCTTCGGATTGCATGGGCTTGGTTACCTGTACCTCGAAGCAGACGAATACTCCGATGTCTGCCGATTGTGTTTTGATGACCTGCACGAATTCACGCATATTTTTTACGTTGACGTTTCCGCTTTTGACTTCGATGATGCATAGCCCACGCTCTTTCGTTCCTTTGTCGAAAGTGAGGTAGCCGTCCCAACCGCCGTCTGCCGTTTTCTTGGGATTGGCTATGCCGTTGAGCATGACCTCGATTACCCAGTCCTGAAACTTGAGACGACCTCCGGAATCCGATTCGGCAAGCTCACGGGCTGTGGCAGGGTCTCGCGGAAAACCGTTTATGGCTATGTTCATTTTGATTTCTTTTTGCTTGTCGGGCGGATAGGGGTCTGTCAGACGCTTGAGAATGAGACGAATGGCAAGATGCGAAATGTCAGTGCCAATCCACTGACGGTTCAGCTTGTTTGCGGCGGCAATGGTAGTGCCACAGCCACAGAAAAAGTCAGCAACAATGTCGCCTTCGTTTGACGATGCTTTTATTATGCGTTCCAAGAGTGTGAGCGGTTTTTGAGTTGGGTAACCCATCCATTCTCTATTAGCATTTACAGTTTGGAAAGATGGCATATCAGTCCAAGTGTCCAACAATTTTTTTCCATGTGAGGAATCTAAATAAACTTTTCTTTCAGCACCATTTTCCTCAAAATATATTTTATATTTTCGACCATCAATATCAACTTTATCATATCTTTTAATTGTTGATTCAGATAATGGTAAATATTCAATATTAAAGGTTGGATTTTTCAAAGAATAAAATAATATTGTATCATGTCCTCTTACAAATTTTGTTTTAATTTGACTTTTAAAACCAGAAGAACTTTCGTTAGACCAGATTATCTCATTTTTAAAATTACTTTCTCCGAATACCAAATCACAAACAATCTTCAAATAATGGCTCATAGTCGGGTCGCAGTGAAGATAGAAAGAACCGGTATCCTTTAGGACTTTGTGCATGTACCATATTCGAATTGCCATTGTGGTAAGGTAGGAAATAGCACTTTTGCTTATGTTTATGTTGTCCAAAGCTTTCAAAAAGCCGTAAAGGTCAATGTCCAAATCCTGAATTTCGTTGAGTGTGTCGTAGTAAGAAACGTTTGACCATGTGTCTGCGAATGCTTCTTTTTGTGCTTTGGTGTCGCTGAGGTCAACGGATTCAAAGAGTACATTGTAATTCCGCTTGGAGTTGAACGGCGGGTCAATGTAGATTAAATCAATAAAGCCGTCAGGATGTTTCCTGTGCATTTCCTTAAGCACATCGAGGCAGTCGCCGTAGTAGAGTTCGTTCATTACCTTACCCAATTTGTAGAGACAGGTCTCAGACCTGTCTGTACTTAGGCCTGTCTGTACGATTTATTAATTAGTTTAATAAGTTTCCAAAAAAGAAAATTACGGAAAAATGGAGAGAAAAGCAATTGTTAATTGTTAATGGTCAATTGTTAATTGTTAATTATTTTCCCTTCTCCCTTTTCCCTTCTCCCCTAAAAAAAGAAAAGCCGCATTATATCAAATAACACGGCTTAAAATTATTGTATTTAAAGAGATTACTTGCCTTTACCCAGGAACTTCGAAAAAGTAGTAACTGCCTTTCCGATTGCCGAAACATACAAAGTTACTTCATTAACAGGAATGACAATTTTATCATATAATCTATCGAAAAGCCCTGTAAACGAAGAAACTGTTTTCAAGACACCCTGAGTACCATCCTGCAAGGATTTCGTAGCCGAAGTGATTTGTTCCGATGCAGAATCGAAATTATCGAGCGAATGACTAAGTCTTACTTTAATTTCACCGAAGTCATTACTAATACGATTAAGCGAAACATCTAACTGCTGTGCAAACTTTTCAATTGATTGGGTTACCTCACGTAGATTTTTCAAGGCACCAATTAAAGAAACTATAGCAAAAATTGACAATAAGATAAAGGCAATTAATGCGGCTATAGCGAAAATTTTAAGAGCTAAATCCATTTCCATAATTTATTCCTTTTCCCTTACATTCCTGCTTGCTTAGAACCGGAATTCAGTTCATTCTTGAATGCATCTGCACTTGCTTTAGCAGCATTTTTAATATTTGAGATTTTTTCCTGAACACCTTCTTTTGCTGATGAAGCTTTTGATTTTGCATCATTCAAAACATTTTCGGCACTCACTAAGATATCTTCCGCTTGTCTTTTAGCAGAGTTTATAATGTTTTGTGCCCTGACTCGGCCTTCGTTTACGGTATTTGAAACCGCAGAACCTAAATGCGATTCAGCAGTATATAAATAATCAGCTGTTTTATCGTATAGGTCATGGGACCTTTCGGCAATATCCTGACGAAGTTCAGCACCCGATTTTGGTGCTAATAACAAAGCCGTTATTGCTCCTATGGTACCACCGATAATAGTACCAAGGATAAATCCTTGTGTAAAACCTGATTCACCTTTGTTAGACATAATTTTTTCCTCCATGTTGTTACCAATTATCCGGTAAAGTTATTAATTTATTCTGGTTTATTAAAATTAACTCCGCAAAATCCCTTACTGCTCCATTTCCACCCTCTTTTAAGCAAATATAGTTACAAACTTCTTTTACCTTTTCGGTTGCATCAGCCGGACAGGCAGACAAACCAACTATTTCTAAAGCCGAAATATCATTGACATCATCACCTATAAAAGCAATATTATCTAAATTAACAGATAATTTTTCAGCTAATTCGGTCAAAGATTTCCTTTTATTTTTAGTTCCTAATACTAAATTCTTTATATTTAGTTTAGACGCTCTTGCTTTAACAATATTTGAATTTTCAGATGTAATTATCGCCAAATCAATGCCTGCAAGCTTGAGCAGTTCAATGCCCATACCGTCCCGGATCGAGAATTTTTTTAGCTCTTCTCCATTTGCGGAATAATAAACTTTTCCATTTGTCAAGGTACCATCTACATCCATGACGAAAAGTTTTATCTTCTTTGATTTTTCAATAATTTTATTATCTGACATTGTAATCGAAAATACAATTTATTCATTTTAAAATATTAAATTGCAAGTTACAAAAAAAAGTTTAAAAGTAGAAAGTTTAAAAGTAGAAAGTACATAAAGTTTGTTAAGTTTATAAAGTAGAAAGTTTAAAAGTGGAAAATAAGAGATATATCAATCTGACATTATCGGTTCCGGAAGAACTCTATGATTTATCTTATGGAGTAATTTGCGATTTCCAAACTTGCGGAATCGAGGAAAAATTCGATGAGTTAATCATATCTGTTGATTATGACTACTGGACTGATGAAACTGAAAGTAATTTATTGGAACAGTTGAAATTTATTGATAATTCCATGTCATTAACAAAAAAAGAAGTTGTTTTGGATAAGAACTGGAACGCCGAATTCGAGAAGAATTCACCACTTATCGTTATTAACGACAGATTAGGTATAGCTCCCGAATGGAAACAGAAAGAACTTAAAACGGATATAAAAATAATAATTAATCCAAAGATGTCATTTGGGACAGGTGACCATGCTACAACAAGACTAATGTGCAGATTGATGGAACATTCCGTAAAACCCGGTTCACAATGGATTGATGCAGGTTGTGGTTCAGGAGTTCTTGCTATTTTGGCTATTAAGTTAGGAGCTAAATCAGTCCTTGCTTTTGATTATGACTTATGGTCAGTCGAAAATACACAGGAAAACATAATGTTGAACGATATTTCTGATGAAATCGAAATAATACATGACAAGATTGAAAACATCAAGCTCCCCCCTGTTCATGGCATTGCGGCAAATATGTTTTCTAATTTACTGATATCATCGATGGAAAAATTTTATAGCTCTCTCAAGGACAATAAAGGAGTTTTGATTCTATCGGGGATTTTAAAATATGATAAACCGGATGTAATTGAATCAGCTGAAACTTTTGGATTCGAATTAGTATCAGAACTATGTGAGGATGAATGGGTTGCACTTCAATTTAGAATTAACTATTTATAATTTACAATGTAAGAAATATGGAAAAAAGGTATGCTACAATTGACATAGGGACAAATACGATTTTGATGCTCATCGCTGAAAAAGATGAGAAATCGGGTGTGAAAATAATACGGGACGAACATTCCTTAGCACGTCTTGGAGAAGGTATAGGACTTGATAACAGAAAAATAGTAACTGAAGCAAAGGAAAGGGCTGTTAAAATACTTCAGAATTACAGGCGGATTTGTGATGAAATGAATGTAGCCGAAATATTCGCTGTAGCAACAAGTGCTATGAGAGATGCAGAAAACAGGGAAGAAATAAAGACAGAATTTTCTTCAATTCTAAATTCAAATATTGAAATTATCACCGGTGAGCAGGAAGCTAAATTCAGTTTCACAGGTGCTGTTGAGGATAATCGTGATTCAGTTGTAATTGATATTGGAGGCGGAAGTACCGAATTAATATTTGGAAATATATCACGAATTAATAGCAGGTATAGTCTTCAAACCGGTGCTGTAAGATTAACAGAAAAATACTTATCGAAGCACCCTCCTACTGTTGAAGATATTAATAATGCAGATAGACAAATTAAAGAAGAGCTATTGAAAATTTCTACTGTTAAACATTTCGATAATGTATATGCCGTAGCCGGAACACCTACTACTCTTGCAGGTATAATTTTAAATTTAAAAGAATTTGACAGGCAATACATACAAGGATTTAAATTGAATTTAAGCGATATTAAAAAAATTTTAAAATCATTCTGTAAAATGAGTATAGAGGATATAATTAATATTTATCATGTTAATCCTTCAAGAGCAGATGTGATTACTGCAGGAACCATAATTTTGGTCAATGTGCTTGAGAAAATAAAATCGGATTATTGCATTGCGAGCACCAAGGGACTTCGATATGGAATGATGAAATATTTACTGTCAAAATAAATTAAATTGTTTGGTTTGTGATAATAGCATAATTTTGAATAATTATTTTTAACAATTTTGGAGAACAATAATGAAAAACGTTTTAGTATTTTTAACAACACTGATTCTATTTACTTCTTTTATCTTTACAGGATGTAATAAGGATGAATCAAAAATGCTGGATGTTACTATTACCAGGACAAATCTTCCTGAAATAATAACTAACATGAATTCTGAAAATATCTTGCCCGCAGAAGATATTTTAAAGTTTAACAATGCACTAAATAGGATAGGTGCAAATAACCCTGATACATTGATTGGAATGACACCAAGACAAATATTTGACATTCAGAATAAATTTATGATTGAGAATCAATATGAGATGATTAAGGTTACTGCTACAAGAATTGCAATGAATATGAACTTTGATATTAAATTTCTTGGATTAAAGCCATTATTTGATACTGTTAATAATGTTCAAGGCAACACAATATTCTATGAATTTAAAAATAATTCCGACAAAGAAATAAAAAAGATAGCAGGATTCCTTCAATTTTATAATAGGCAAAATCAGATAATTAAGCAATTTCAAATTGAAACTACAGAGCAATTGGCTCCAACTACAAAATTGCAATTTTTAAAAATTTTGCTCACAATGAAAATGAACCACGTGACTCAATCATAAGAAATCACTTTCCACAATTAATTGTAAGATGGCAACCATCCTCACTTGAATTTGCAGACGGGACAAAAATCGAATTACTACCAAAATAATTTGATATGAATTTGGTATATTTATAAAATAATAGTAATTTTGTAGTCTTGTTTGGTTGACCCGTTAGCTCAGGAGGTAGAGCATTTGACTTTTAATCAAAGGGCCGCAGGTTCGAGTCCTGCACGGGTCACGGATTTAGAAATTAGAAATTAGAAAAAAGAAAGATAGAAATTAGAAAAAAGAGTAATCTTGAAATTACTCTTTTTTTTTATTAATAATAGGAATTCTTTAATTACTTGCTTTTGAGAAAAGTATAGAGAAATATGGAAATTAGAAAAAACTATCTATCAGAATATAACCAATCAGGTCTTGTAAATCCCATTGATTTTGCATAATCAACATATCTCAGGAGCTCATCTTTGTCAATTCTTGCAATCAATTTTTGATTTTGATAGGCATTATACATAGGTCTATATTGGTCCATCAAATTCAAATATGTGTTCAATCCTAATTCTTCTGCAACAAAATCAATGATATCTTTTGTATCAGATTGATTGTTAGGTAGTATCAAATGCCTGATTAATAAACCACGTTTGGCAATACCATTTTTTATTATTAAATCACCTTTTTGTCTGTGCATCTCTTTAACTGCTTGGGCAGCAAATTCAAAATATTCAGGACAATTGCAGTAGAGTTTTGATTTTTCAGAATCTACAAATTTCAAATCAGGCATGTAAATGTCAATAATTCCTTCCCACATTTTTAGGATTTCAACTTTTTCAAAACCGCTGGTATTATAAATAATGGGTATTGATAATCCATAAGATTTTGCTTTTAAAATTGAATTAATAAGAGATGGTGTAAAATGAGTAGGTGTAACCAAATTAATATTATCACATCCCAAATTTTCAAGGTATAGTAATATATCTGTAAGTTCATCAATACTGTAATCAATTCCATTGTTTTGGTGGCTTATATCAAAATTTTGACAAAAGCAACAATGCAAATTGCATCCACTTAAAAAAATTGTCCCGGATGCAGTTCTGCCAACAATCTCAGGTTCTTCCCCATAATGAGGTCCGAATGAAGCTATCTTCAATTTTGAATAGAGACCACAAGTGCCTGAGCTAAAATTGGTTCTGTCAATTTTACATTCTCTTGGGCATAGATTACACGACTTATATATTTCATTTATCTCTTGAGGCATATTGGTTCTGTAATAGTTCAACCTCTTGGATGAAATGATTTATGAACTTCCTTGATATAATCCCTGTCAAGATGGGTATATATTTGGGTTGTAGATATATCGGCATGACCGAGCATTTCCTGAACTGCCCTTAAATCTGCACCTCCTTCAAGAAGATGAGTTGCAAATGAATGACGAAACATATGAGGATGTACTTTTACTTCCAATCCAGCAAGATTAGCGTATTTTTCGACTATTTTCCAAATCCCCATTCTTGACAAAGCAGTACCTCTTTGATTTAAAAACAATGTATCTTGTGCATCATTTTTTTTGTTAAAAATTGGCCGGACTTTTGTCCTGTATTCCTCAATCCACCTTAGTGCTGAAGTACCGATTGGGACAATCCTTTCCTTGGAACCCTTGCCAAATACCCTTATAACTTCTGCGTTATAAACAATATTTCTTTGTTTTAAATTAATTAGCTCAGAGACTCGTAAGCCGCATCCATAAAATGTTTCAATTATAGCTCTATCCCTGATTCCTGCTCTATCTGTGATATTGGGCTGTTCCAAAATTTTATCAATATCATCAACTGATAGTGTATCAGGTAATTTTCGACTTGATTTGGGAAGTTCTACAAGTTCGGAAACATCACTATCAGACTCCCCATTGGCATATAGAAATTTAAACAAACCTCTTATTGATGATAAATACCTTGAACGGGTTGTCGGACTTAATCCCATATCATTCAATACAGTGAGAAAATCAGTGATATTTTTTGTTTTTGTTAGGGTAAATTTAGTGATGTTAAGAGAATTCAAAAACTCTGCGAAACACAACAAATCGTGCTCATAAGATAATTTTGTATTGTCTGAAAGACCTCTCTCCAATGCAATGTAATGGATAAATTGATACAATTGCCTTGTCAATGGTTTTGCTAAAAATTCTTTTTTTTGAGAATTTATATCCATCATCTATTACAATAATTTATGACCTTCACTTAATAATAGATTCAATCATTATTTGCATCAGGAATTTCTTTGTACTTAATTCTCTGATGAGATGAACCTAAAAGACTTTTTACACATGTTTCCCTAATAATTAATAATTCTCTAAAAGTAATATTAGATTCATCAAATTGACCATCGAGCAACCTCTCCCTAATATTAGAACTAATTATTTTATCAAGTTCTTCCTTACTGGTATTTTCTAATCGTGAAAGTGCTTCGGAAAAGTCACAAATCATAACAATAGCCGTTTCTTTACTAAAAGGTTTAGGTCCCGGATATCTGAAATCCGCTTCCTGTATTAAATTCCTGTCAACAGCCAGTTCGAGTGCAGAGGCGTAAAAATGCTTAATCAAAGTAGTTCCGTGATGAGTAGGTATAAAGTCAATAATTCTTTGCGGCAATTTATATTCATGTGCCAATTTAATACCTTCGATAACATGCTGTTTTATTTCTTCAGCACTGGTTTTAGGTAACATAGTATCATGTTTATTTTGATTATCAAGTTGATTTTCCACAAAGAATTCCGGTTTTATGAGTTTGCCAATATCATGATAAAGTGCACCTACTTTAGCTAAAAGAGGATTTGCATTAATTGCTACTGCGCATCTCTCCGCTAAAGTTGCCATTGACAGAACATGCTGGTATGTTCCCGGTGCAGTTTCGTTAAGTTTTACCAACAATGGATGATTTAATTTATCAAATTCCTGCAAAGTGAAATCAGTAGAAATTCGGGTATATTTCTCAATTATTATAAGAGCTCCAAAAGTTATCAAGGGAGAGACAACAGAATTAATAGATGCCATTGCTAACTGATTCAATGTTGGAGTAATATCTGCAGCTCTTTCCAAACTTATTGCACCTATTCCAATAACAAATCCGAGCATAATGAACAAAATAGACTGAAACATCTGTGTCCTGTTTTGTATATCCCGAACCGTATAAGCGGCAATTGTACCGGTGAAAAGCAGAATTAATCCTGTAGTATAATCATTCCCCCTGATTCCTGAAGCCATTAATGCCATTGCAACAGTCGTATAAAAGGCAGTTCTTGAATCAAAAATAATAGCCGCCAACATGGATAAGGAAGGGATAAAAATCATATACTCAATTGGCAGTTTGGTTGGTATCGTAATTGTCAGCCAGGCAAATGTAGCGGAAAAAATTAACAATAAAGAAAGAATCGCAACCTGTAAATTATCGCTGAATATTCTTTTTCTGATAAAAAATAAATATAATATCAAAATTGAATATATAATAGCACTATGCCCAAAACCTCCAACAAATGTCCAAAAAGTATAAATAATATCCTTTTTTAATAATTTCGATTTACCATAAGAAGTCAATTTTTTCAGGGTAGATTCTGTTACAGTTTCTCCTTTAGCAATTATGGTTTCCCCTTGACGCACAATACCTTCATACCTTGCAACGGAAATAGCCGCAAGTTCCCTGTTCTTGTCCGATAATTCTTTTGAGTAAATTAAATTAGGATGGTTTAAAACTTTAATTATTTCAATAGTAATAGCCAAGTTCTTATCATCCATTCTCATCCCAAAATACTTTTTGGCTGATTCTTCAATTGTACTTAAGTCAGTTAAATATACCTTTTTAATAATCTTTTCAAAATTTGGCTCGGTTTGAACGGAAATCTCTCCCTGTTTTATAGATGAGACCGATTCGTTTGTAAATCCATTTTTATATAAAACTTTCAGATAGTCTTTAATATTGAGGTATATTCTTTGAATAGTTGCATCGCATGCAGAACGGGATAATGTTATCAATTCATTAAAAATTGGTTCAACCAAAATTCCATTCGGTGATTTCAAAGAATCGGAACAATAGAACTTCATATTTTTATAAATAGCTTCCAGATGATTATTGCATGTTAGCTCAGCAGTTCTATCAATAAAAAAAACAGGAAGGGCATTATCTTTTGCTTTATTTACTTCAAGTGTGTAATCATTATAATTTTTATAAATCGGGAAAGTATAATCGGCAACTACTTTTTGATTTGTCCACATATAGCCGGGGACAGTACGATATTCTAAAGATTGGTCGGTATTTATATCAACATGCACTGAAAAAAACAATGTACAAACAGAAGTTGTCAAGATAAATATTAAAACTTTGGTATACCATGAGTTCTTAGAAGCACCCTGCTCCTGATAATATTCCATGGTTTGCCTGTAATTTATATGCTGAAAAAAATTCGCTTTTCTTGCCATACTAATCCCACAGTAATTTATTAATAGAAAAATGATAAATCATTCGTTTATTAAATATTCTCAATTATATAAAAGTCGAATTGTAATATAGGAAAAAATAATAACATAATGGTTTGTAAATTTAATCAACTTCAATTATTGTCGTAAAATTGGTAATCAATTCTTTAACATTATCCACATCCTTTCCCCCACCTGTTGCAAGATGGGATTTGCCTCCACCACTGCCGCCAAGGAATTTTGATGCCTGTGCCGCAATCTTTCCTGCCGGATATTTCGATTTCAAATCGTCTGTTACAACTGTTACAAGTTGTGCTTTGTCGTTCAGGACTGTTGTTACTAAAGCAATGCCATTTATACCAAGAGCATTTCTCAGGTTTTCACCGATAGTTCTTAGCTCATCCATACTTTCTACCTTAACCTGCTTAGCAACAAATCTAATTGAATCCACAATTTTCGCATCCTGAATCCAACTTTCAATCGAGTCTTTAATACCATTCATTTTGTTATATGCAATTTCTTTTTCGAACTGTTTGATTTTTTCCTGAAGTTCTTCAGATTTCTTCTTTTCTTCATCGAGTTTAATTTGCAGACTTGTTATGTAATTTTCAACTGCCTTTCCTGTTATCGCTTCAATCCTGCGTACACCTGCCGCGATCGAGGATTCCGAAATTATTTTAAAATATCCTATCTCGCTTGTATTTGAAACATGAGTGCCGCCGCAAAGCTCGGTAGAATATTTTTTATCCATCGTTACAGCACGGACAACATCGCCGTATTTGTCACCGAAAAACATTTTTATTTTGGAGTTTTTCTGGGCATCTTCAAGTGATAATACATTTGTCTCAACTTTAATTTGCTCAAATATTTTTTGATTAACAATTAATTCAATCTTCTTTAATTCTTCAACTGTAACTTTTTCAAAGTGATTGAAATCAAATCTAAGATAATCAGGAGCAACAAGCGAACCGGCTTGTTTAATATGACTCCCTAACACCTGACAGAGTGCTTCATGCATCAGATGTGTAGCAGAGTGGTTTTTCATTATATCCCTTCTGTGTTCAATGTCTATTTTTGCTAATGCCTTATGTCCAACTAACGGCTCGACATCCCTATCGCAAATATGAACAATTGCATCCCCTGACCTTCTTACATCAGTTACTTCATATTTCTCCCCTGCCAGAATTATCCACCCGGTATCGGAAACCTGACCACCGCTTTCAACATAAAATGGAGTTTGAGCGAGAATAATCTGATTACCCATAACAAATAAAACTTCCGCTTCATTTTCAGTATCTGTATATCCTGTAAATTCCGTTTTAAACTCAGTTAATGGTAATTCGACTTCTTGAGCATGTACCTTTCGGGCATATCTTGAACGCTGTTTCTGTTCCTGCATTTTTTTATTATAACCATCAATGTCAACACTCAATCCCCGTTCCCTTGACATCAACTCAGTTAAATCAAGAGGAAAACCAAATGTGTCGTAAAGTTGAAAAGCATCTTCACCATTAATGGTATTAGTCTTAATTGTTTCCGGCTTTTTAATATAACTCTCAAATTTTTCAAGTCCTCTTTCAAGAGTTTCCAGAAAGCTTTCTTCTTCAGCTTTTATTACACGCTGAATTGTATCTATGTTGTTTTTTAATTCCGGAAACATTTCTGACATACTTTCAGCAAGAATAGGCACAATCTTATAAATAACCGGCTCTTTAAATCCCAAATTTTTGGCAAATCGGGAACCTCGCCTTAAAATTCTCCTTAATACGTAACCCCGACCTTCATTACTCGGCAGGGATCCATCTGCTATGGAAAATGATAATGTCCTGACATGGTCAGCTATAACTCTCATAGCTATACCATCAGGATTATTCAATTCGGTTGAATATTTTTTATTGCTTAGTTTTTCGATTTCATTAATCAATGTACTGAAAACATCAGTATCATAATTTGAATTCTTACCTTGTATAACAGCCACAATCCTTTCAAATCCCATCCCGGTGTCAACATGCTTAGCAGTTAAATCTTCCAAACTACCGTCTGGTTTACGATTGTATTGAATAAAAACTAAATTCCAAATTTCAATTACTTCAGGAACCCCGGCATTAACTAATTTACCGCCACTATAATCTTCAGTTCTGTCGTAGTGAATTTCACTGCTGGGACCACATGGACCGCTCTCCCCCATTTCCCAGAAATTATCTTTTTCATCAAATCTATGAATTCTATCTTCGGGAAGAAAATTCTTCCAAATCTCAAAAGCTTCGTCATCTGTTCGATAAACAGTTGCATGAAGCCGTTTCTTTTCCAATCCCCAAACATCAGTTAAAAGTTCCCAAGCCCATGTAATGGCTTCTTCTTTATAATAATCTCCAAAGCTCCAGTTTCCAAGCATCTCAAAAAAAGTATGGTGGTAAGTGTCAACACCGACTTCTTCCAGGTCGTTGTGCTTACCGCTTACCCTAATGCACTTTTGAGTATCGGCTGCTCTTGTGTAATCTCGTTTGCCGGTTCCCAAGAACACATCCTTGAATTGGTTCATTCCTGCATTAGTAAAGAGCAATGTTGGGTCTAAGTGAGGAATAACAGGTGCACTTGGAACAATCCTGTGTTCCTTTGACTTAAAAAAATCTAAAAAAGAACTTCTTATTTCATTTGATGTCATAATTATTTTCTTATTCATTAATTAATACTTATAATAATTTTATATTGACGATACTTTTTATAATTTGTTTAGTTCAGACAGGTTTGAAACCTGTATCTAAAATTATCCTTTCTCTTTTCCAATGAATGTTTTCATTCCTGTACCCAATAAAAAGAGATAAATAGAATTAATATGCCTGTATTCGTACTGCACAAGACAAACAATCGCTATTTTATACAAAATAATAGCGGCACCGACTAGAAAAACTATATTAAAATACTCTCCTTTTTGCTTATAATAGCTCAAAATGAAAAGAGCCATTAAAAGAAATAATACAGGAATAAAAATTCCCTGCAGGGCTTTCTCAAAGAAAAGTGAGATACTTTCATTTACTCTCAAATTTAAAATTACATTTATTTTATTGAAAACTCCTTTTGCAGAATTGATTAAATTATCTATTTCGTTCCTTCTGTTCTCAGAAATAAAATAGTTAGCATATTCACCAGTATAGATTCCACCTTTCCAGATAGAAAAGAAGTTATATCCCATCTTCTTTGCGAATTCTACCGGATGCTTGATAATCAATTCAGACGATTTCTGATTAAAATATGTATTTGCCTGATATGAGTATGGGCTTGGATAGCCCAATGAATCAGCAATGTCATAAACAGTTTTATCATATGGAGCTATCCCCCATTTATTGTTTGGGAGTTGACCAAGAGAAAGAAACATAACAGCACCACTATTTGAGGCAGTAAATTGTAAATCACCACTTATATTTTTTGCTCTGAAAGCCCATGGTAAAAGAAAAATGACTGCAATTGTCCAACTAACTATTGTTGTTTGAAACAATACTTTTCGCCTTCCCTTCATCTGTGGGAAAGAAATAAATACAAGAAAAACAAGTGGCATGAACAAATACTCTGTACGGAAATTCAAAATCAATCCAAGCACAATTCCACTTAAAATCATATATTTCCATTTCCCATTCACTTCTGTCATCCTGAGCTTGTCGAAGGATGTCTGACTCCCGTCATCTGTCTCCTGGCTTCTGTCTCCTGGCTTCTTAATTCCTAATTCCTCATTCCTAATTCCTAATTTCCTTCCTATCGACTTCTGACTTCCGACTTCTGACTTCTTAATTGTGAATTGTGAATTGTGAATTGTGAATTCCTTTTTGTTTTCTCCATTTCTTAATTGTTCATTATCCATTATAAATTGTCCATTATTTAAGTCTGCCACTATTGATTTGATTACAAAATACCCATATAAAAACAACAAAGCACCGACTATTGCATCTGGCCACTTGACTGACATCATAGCTATGAAAGGCAGGAAATAAAATAAATGCCTGTATTTTGGATTTATTTGATATATTTTATAAAATATTTTTATAACAATAAGACAAAGAGAGTATTGAAATAACATTACCAACGCATTGTTGAAATCAAATAAAGTATCAATCAAAACAATTCCGGTATATCCCCAAAGAGGGTAAAGTAAAGGTAAATTACCAAGGGCACTGCAAGTATAGTCTTTTCCATGAATTAAATTTATAGCTATTTGACTGAAAATATTCTCGTAAGTTCCCTGCTGATTCAGGTGATTAAAGTTAAATATAAATATAATTACAACAAAAACTGCTGAAGCAAATCCGAAATATTTAATATTATTTTTTTTCATAAAGCAAAATTAATTTTTTTATTTTAGAAATAAAGAGTTATTTTTGATATTGTTAATGATTTGTTTAGAAATATTTTATGAGGTTATTACTGCTCTTAGTATTTTACATTCAATCTCACAAGATTTGATAGAGCTAATTATTTGTTTTATATAATCATTTTTTCATTTTTTTATAAGGATTTTTTTATGAATATTTATATTGGGAATTTATCTTTCAAAGCAGAAGAGTCAGACGTTAAAGAACTTTTCGAACAATATGGAACAGTTACATCAATCAAATTGGTTACTGACCGTGTAACCGGTAGAAAAAAAGGATTTGGATTTATTGAAATGGATGATGCCGGTGGACAAATGGCAATTGATTCCTTAAACGAAAAAGAATTCCAGGGCAGAAATTTAAAAGTTAATCCTGCCAAAAGTAAATAACGAAAACAAAACGGGATAGTATAGAGATAATATCTTTACATATTTTTTTTTAAAAAGTCTTTTTCTCGAAAATCAATTTTTACGTTGTCAAAAGGGGCTGTTAAGCTCCTTTTTTATTTAGTATCAATAATTTTGATATTTTAAAAATTAATATGCAATTTGATGAAACATCTTTGGAAGATTATTCTTTGGATTAAAATGATGAAAAATAGCAGTAATTCGGAAAAAAATGAACTAATGACTTTTTCGTTAATGTAATAAAATTAGTAAATTATTTTTGAAAATTTAAAAAATATGAAAATAAAAAGAAGAACAATAAATTTACCGGATTATACTTATTTGGGATGCCCGATGACAAAGAACCGTTCCCCATGGTGCTTTCGTATGTGCAGACCTAATTTTGAGGGCAAAGGACAATGCGGCAGAATTGCTCCTCATTCATTGAAGGGAAATATTCAGCAGGGAATTATTGATTACAAAAAGAAAATATATCAAAATAAAACAAGAATAAACGAGATATGATTATTATATTTATAAATTCAAAAAATAATGGTGGGTTATGAAATTTAAAATATTGGCTTTGCTGGTTTTAATGTTGACACTGACTTCCTGTCCTGACGAAATCAATCCTCCTAAAGAATGGGGATGGAATTTACAGGTAGTTCCTGATGACATTATGGATTTGAATAGTGTCTTTTTCTTAGATACAATGAACGGATGGTCAGCCGGAGGTTATTCGGGCACTTCTGGTCCCGGCGAAAAATACGGCAAAATATTTCATACAACAGATGGGGGTACAAATTGGACGGAACAATACAAACTGGATGATGAATATTTTTATAAAGTATATTTTCAAAATTCAATGACAGGCTGGGTCCTTGGACAAAACGGCAAACTTTTAAAAACCACTAATGGTGGTGCCAATTGGGATTCAATACCACTGGGATTGGAACAACATCTACGAAGCATACATTTCCTTGATAATAAAAATGGATGGTTGGGTGGAACCGATGGTATTTTACTTAAAACCAATGATGGTGGTAGTACATGGGAACCGGTTGATATCGAGTCTGCTCATTGGATGGATATAATTTTTACCGATGAAAATACCGGATTTGTTTTTGGAGGACAATCCCAAGCCGGATATTCAAGTGCTAATATAATGAAAACTACGGATGGTGGAGAAACATGGACATCGGTTTATTCAAACCTCGATAGATTAATACGTAAAGCATTTTTTTTCGATGCTTCGACAGGATGGGCTGTCGGTAATGAAGGATTGATTATGAAAACCACCAATGGAGGTAATAATTGGATTGAAATGGTAAAACCAACAAAATATCATCTCAATAGTGTGAATTTCTCTGACAACATGAACGGTTGGATTTGTGGAAGGTATTCTGTTGTTATGAATACGACTGATGGCGGTATTACATGGAAAAAACAAACGACCGACAAAAAAGAAGACTTTCATGATTTATTTTTTATTGATAGTCTTCATGGTTGGATGACAGGTACATGGGGTACAATTTTAAGTACAAATAACGGTGGAATTGACATATATTAAATGAATTATCCTGCAATAATTAGGAAGATTATGTTCAAATATAATAAATTCAAAGTATAGAATGTTTAAGGTAAAAAAAAAGCCGTAAAGGCATCTACTCCTTTGCGGCTTTTATTACTAGTATAATGTTGGACTCAATTATAATACGCTAAGAAATAAAAAAAGTTTCAAAATAAAATATATTTTTATGAAAAATTTATCTGCAGGTTCATATTTCCCGATACTATTAGACCTAAGCAAATTCGATATAATTATCATTGGAGCAGGATATATAGCTACACGTAAAGTTAGTAATTTAATAGAGTTCGGAGCTTCACTTAAGGTTATAGCTCCTGAAATTAGTAATGAAATAATTGAACTATCAGAAACAATTAAAATAGAAATTCTAAAAAGGAAATATCATTACGGCGATATTTCTTATAATAGTCTGGTTTTTTGTTCCACTGCTGACAGCGAAGCTGATAAGCTGATACAAAAAGAATGTGAGGAAAAACATGCTCTTTTAAATGTTGCAGATGTTCCTGAACTTTGCAATTTCATAATGCCTGCAACTATTAAGCATGGCGATTTAACAGTGTCTGTATCATCACAGGGAAGAGCTCCATTTCTGGTAAAGGAAACACGAAAGCGATTATCAAAATTATTCAGTCCTCAAACTGCAGATTTCGTAGATATAGCTTCCAAATTGCGTGATAAAATGATGGAATCAGAAGTTTATTACGATATTGAAAAACGTGAAAAAATCATTAAAGAGTTTTTAGAAATGGATATTGAAAAAATTATTTTAGAACAAGGAAAAGAAACAGCTTTGAAAAGAGCAATGGAACTGATTCCTTTATAACTTATAATATTCACATGCTAGTAAAATTTATTTACTTATACCCGAAAACAAAATTTTATAACGAAAGCCAAAACGGTATTGCTTCCATATTGCATCATCAATAACCGATCTAATTGGAATATAGCTAAATAGCTCCAAGCCCAAACCAACAGGACCTGCTGAAAAGTTCCATCCGACATTGACATCAATTCCAACGCGAATTCTATTCAGATTTGGCAATGCTATGCCGTTGATTAATTCCAATGTATCCTGACCATTGTTATAACGTAAATCTTTTTTTGCATCGGCTATTTGCATATATTGCATGGCACTGCTCCAAATAATAAAATCAACTGAAGGACCAAATGATAAATAGTAATATGAATGAACCGACATTTCCCCGACTTTTAAGAAAGCACCGTAAATAGGAATTTCCAAACCTAAACCAGAGTTGATAGACCATTCAATTAAATTGATGATACTTGCTTCTGTAAATGGTTTGGAATTACCATGAATATCAATGTAGTGTTTTATTGGTTCTTTTGAGAATAATAGCGAGCTATTTATTGTTGTTACCAGTTTCCCGTAATAGTTTACCGGTAATTCAGGTGAATATGTTAAATCGAATCCTATACCTCCGTGAACGGTAACCGGAAATGTAGGAGATTCGAATAATTTACCGAGTATTGGTACAGGCAGCCAACTTGATTCATAGAAATCTTTAGAGTTCTTTTTTTTAATTGCTCTCTCATCATCATTAAGAAAAATTTTTCCTGAGAAAGAGTTGGTAGTTTTTACGAATGATTCTGAGCGAATATTGTTTGCTACATCAAAGTTATCTCCCATATATGCCGGTATGAAGCCAAATTGACCTAGCCCAACTGTGCTTTTCGGGAACCAGCCGTGAGATTCTTCGATAGACTTTGGTTTAGGTTCTTCCAGTTCTCCATAATCCAAATCTTCTAAATTCCATACTGAATCCTCCTCTGCTTCCTGTCCCATTGCGGATAAGAGCAAGACGAAATGAAAGAATAATATTAGACCGAAATTCCTCATTTGATGATTACCAGTGGTTTATATACAAATCCCGAATTAGTTTCAAGCATAAGGTAATATAGTCCTGCAGAAAAACTTCCGTCAAGTATAAATTCAAATGAATGTAATCCAATTCCCACGATACCTAAATCTTCAATTAGCTTTGCTTTTGTTCTCAAATCATATATGTAAAATTTTATTTTTGATTTTTTATCTATATAATAATCCAAATGTAAGGTTTCACCAATTCTCAATGGATTTGGATAATAACCGGTAATTCTGGCAAAGCGGACATAATTCATAAAGCCGGATGCTGAAGTGCTTTTTACATTTACAGAAAAATCTGATTGGGCAGAATCACCTAAAATTACGTTTGAAAAATATAATTTTGTAATTGAATCGTTACCTGCAAGCAATTCCCCTTTTAAACTACAAAACGTTTCTTCCTGGATGAAATCATTTTCAATCGTTAAATTAATTGACAGATGATATGTTGAATCGGTTTTTCTTTGAAAAGTATAGTGATTGATAATCGTATTTTCGGCTGATAAAATATCTAGTGGATAGAAGACTGTTGGGTTACTGATTAATAAATCTGATTCAAATGAATAATCTTTATCATTTTCTAAAACTCCATGATATTGAATTTGAACCGGAATTTTACTACCGACAAATCCTGAAGTGTCTGAACCGGAAAACTGAGAATGAAGCTCTGCTGTTAGAGCTAAAATTAAGATTATATATAAAGCAAACCTTATCATTTTTCAATTATCTCAAATTCAGTTCTTCTGTTTGTTCTTCTGTTGGCTTCGTTACTGTTCGGTACTAACGGTTTCGTTTCACCAAAGCCAACAGTTACAATTCTCGATGGTTTGATTCTTTTGTTTATGATATAATTTTTAACTGCTTCTGCTCTGTCACGAGAAAGTTTCAAATTATCTTCATCTTTACCGATATCATCAGTATGTCCTGATATACGAATTTTATACGATTTATTTTCAGCCAAGAAATCCACTACCTGATTTATCAACGGATATGATTGAGGGTTTATCTCTGATTTGCCGAATTCAAATTCAATATTGACAAAGCTGACAGTTCCGACAGGGTCAATTTCATTGAAAACAGATTTGTCATAATATCCTGATGTACTTATTTTATTATCTGTCTCCCTCAATTTCAGAAATGGCTCAACTTTGTGATGATTTCTGCAATCAGGTGCTGAATAAGTTATGGAGTAATAATTATTAAGTTCAAGAAATATATCAGCAAAGACATAGGGAAATTCTTTGAACGAAAAAATCTGATACTGTTTTCCACCTGAAATATCAGCAAGTTTTTTCATCAGTTTATCACCTCCAAAGCTGAATCCGATTGACAATGCATAAATTTTAACATTAAATTCTCTCGTCTGTTTTGTGATTTCGTCCCAGTCTTTTGTTTTAAAATTATCTCCACCATCGCTAATTAAAATAATTATCCTTTGGCATGTATCATTTGATTTTGAAAGCTCTTGAAAAGCAGAATCCAAGCCCATTTTTATTTTTGTTCCGGGTTTAAGAGAATCCTGTTTAAGATTAATTTTTCTGTTCATTTTTAAATATTCAGTACTGCTTTCAAGGGGAACCTCAACAACAGCTTCACCGGAAAAAATAACAACCGACACATAATCATCAGGTTTTGAAATTTTGAGAATTTTGGGAATTGATTTTTGAATCATTTTAATCCCTTCTATTCCCATTGAGCTTGAATAATCCAGTACATAAGATACTGCGAATGGTTTAGCGTCATTCTTTCGATATTCCCTAACTTTAAAATCACTTATTTCTGTCTTTTGATTTTCACAGGAATCAGTTAAATCTGTCCAAAAATCTTTGTAATTCTTTCCTTCTTTTAAGTAAGGTTCAGCCAGACCGGTAATAAATCTACCTAAGGAATCGCGAATAACAGCGATAATTTCTACTTTATCGGGAAACTCTGAAGAATTGATAATATTGATTTCCATATAAATTGGAATATTGGCAGTATCATTTTTTATTTTTTCTTCAATACTGAAACTTGTTCTACCGGAAGGATTAATCAAAGGTTTGGGCGTATAGACACCATCTTTCTGGTTTTGTTCAATCATATTAACTAATTGATGAGGACAACCGGTTAAGATTAAACAAATAATTAAAAAAGTCATTAGTATTATAGTTCTAATCATAAGAAAGCCATAATTCCAAAAATAAAATATTTTACCAATCCAATATACAGTATTTCAGTTTCAACTGAAAACTTGCTACCTGTTTATTCAGTCTTGTGAAGAAATAATCTTTTGCTTCAATGCCAAGGCCAATATTTTCATTAAACATATACGTATAACCCCAGCCAAACATAAGAGAGTAATTCCAAACCGGACTATAAACTTTGTCGTCAAACGCATCCAGTTCAGTCCATACATAGCTTGCTCCCATTGCCGCATAAAAATCGGTTTTCCATAATTCCATATTGAAAACGGCTATGATTGGAATTGCTTTTAATGAGACATCAAATGAGGTTTTTCCGGCATCATATTTTTGCTCAGGGGATGTATGTTTTTCGATTATCATATAACCTGTTTCAATCCCTATATTCAATTTATGGTCAGGTTCCCACATAAGACGGATGCAGGGAGTTATACCGCCATCTAAGAAACTTGAATCCACAGAAGCAGTATATCCACCGGATACTTCTAACATCAACCGAAATGTTGAATCGGGAATTACTTCATTTGCTTGACTATGGAGGATGCAGGCAAACCAAATGATTGTATAAATTAAATATTTACTTAATGTAATATTCATAAGCCACTATTGATGAATAATTGGATAAAATCCCATCAAAATTTCCGTCTTTGAGATAAACCTTGATAAATTCAGCATCGTCGAGTGTCCAGGTAAAAACTCGGCGTCCTTCGCTGTGCATGATGTCTGTTTCAGCAGTTTGTAATCCCAAAGACCAGCGGGGAGCCCATACATAAGCATCTGTTGACCTGACATCATCGAAGGATAGTTCACAAATTGCGGGAATATCTTTTTTGTCTTTAATACTCAAATATTCATCAACGATATCATTTGTTGGCAGACCGATTAAAATTTCCAAATCCCTGTTCATTGCTTTAGCTTTGTTGACATATTTCTTTTGAACTTTTGTTACATCTGCTATAAGCCCATCCGATTTAATGTCGAGCCAAACAAGTTTGAGATTTGTTTTATATAAAACCGTATCCAGTGCTTCTTCGAGTGTAGGAATTTTACCGCCATTTTTTAAAGTTACAAATGTACTCAATTGGTCATAAGTATAATTTGAGATACTTCCTACAAAATAACTTTCATTGATTAATCTTAAGCTTAAATTCTCATCATGGAATAAGACAGGAATTTTATCTTTTGTAAGTTTAACGTCAATTTCAATAGCATTAGCTCCAAGTCTTTCTGCAAATAATATCATCCCAATTGAATTTTCAGAAAAAGCCAATCTGTCAGAATTTCGTCCTCCACCTCTGTGAGCAATAATCTTAAAATCAGCAGGTATGTTGTTTAGTGGTTTTAAGTATGTTAATGTAATGATTTTCTCATTTTTTTGAGGACCTTTGTAATAATAACATTTTATTTTTAATGCTTCAGGTTCCTTTCCACTTATTAAGTCATCAGCACCATCTTCTTTATTTATCACTAATTTAGCCAATCCTGTCTCACTGCCGCTTGAAAATCTCCAGTATCCTTCAAAAGCTAAAGTTGTATCTAAAATACCTCCGTAAAATATAAGATAGGCGCCATTTTTTCCGGTAAATATTGACAATGATTCACCTGAACATTTGATAACCAAAGTTTCACCAAATTCATTTTTGCTGTCGCTCGATGAATATATTCCTTCGAGATGTGTTTTAATGAAATCATTGATTGGAGTAGTTTTGCTAATAATATCCGAATTGGTTTGTATAATAACAGGAGGCAGTTCAAGTTCGCATGATAAAAGGAAAATCAGGTAAAATGTGATATTTAATGATTTGAATATTTTCATAGCACAAACCCAAATTTGAATTCAGGATAAAGCAAATATTCATCTATTGTCGAATAAGACAACCATGATTGATAGAAGAATTTTGCATAGTTCAGTTTCACACCCAAAACGACATAGTGATTGTGCCAAAGCGGTTGTTCAACATTGATATTCAAAGCTACTCCTGCAATTTTGTGGTCTTTTCTTGCAATTTCTTTTTCGTCAATCTGTGTCCACATTCTGTTAGTTTGTGTTTCAAACTGAAGTGAGAGAAGGAAATCCTTGAAATCCAAACCAAGTGCTATGTATGGAGAAAGTATCATTCCTTCAGCTTTCAATTTTATTGATTCAATGTCAAGATGTCCAAACCATGCATTGAATTTAGCACCAACAGCAATATCCACTGCTTTATCCCAAAAAGTCCATTGCAATCCAAGGGAACCATAATTAGCGATATAATTCGATTTTAATTCTGAAGTGAGAGATAAACTCGCAGGCAGTCCAAGCCGAAGATGGAACTCAGGCATTGGTGACTGGTTAATTTCCTCTTCAACAATATTCATCGGTAATTTGGTTAAACTTAAACCTGCAGTCATCTCGAAATTCCAGGAATTGTATGCTTTGGGATAAAAAATAAAAGGTCGGGTATCCTCTGTTGTTTGAGCTTTTATAAAATTTGATGAAACGACAACTAAGAGAATTAAAAGAAAGCATCTTCTTAAGTTTAGAGTTATGAGTTGGGAGTTTAGAGTTAGTTTATCAAGTTTGTAAAGTTCATAAAGTTTGTAAAGTTTGAAAGAAGAATTAGTTCTTCTGTCCTTCAGTCTTTCGGTCTTTCTGTCTTTCATTTAATTATTCACTTTTAGTTATTCACTGATTAATTCCTGAAAGATTTGTCTTCGCTCCCTGATGGTTAGGATTAATTTGTAATGCTCTTTGGAAATATGCTTTTGCATTATTCATATCACCTTTCATTTTATAAAGTACACCGAGCATATTTGCGACATCCGCATCATTTTGATTACCCTGAAGACTTACCGAAAAATGTCTGAAAGCATTTTCGTATTCTCCAAGATTGAAATATACGTTTCCAATATATTTATTCAATAAAGGATTTTGTGGATAGTAAGGATAAGCATCAAGCAGAAGCTGTTTTGCTTCCTGCAGTTTCCCCTGATTCATTGAAAGTACACTTTTATTGATTGCTGCTTTGCTTATTAAGTCGTGAGCATTGGGCCAGACTGAATTGATTGTCGAACCGCTGTCTAATCTTGCCGCTTCCTTTAATTCAGATAGGGAGGAGTCCCAGTTTTGGGTAACGAAATAATAATATCCAAGGAAAAACCTAACTCTTGCGTGATATGGATGAATTTTTACCAGATGTCTAAGTTCATTACCACCTTCGTTTAATAAATTTTGTTTTAAAGTCGGGTCTGTAGCTTTCTGAGAGGAATCCACAAGTTTAACTGCCGCAAACCAAGGGTCAACAACCGGTTCGCCAGGTTCGAAGAGCCAGATGCAGGCATAAATCAGAATAGCTAAAACAAATGGGATGGCAGCCAAAAACTTTTTGTTTTTGAAATTGATTTTCAAAGCTTCTGAATCTTTCTCTTTAGGGTTTTTCGGTTCCACAGTTTGATTCTCATTAACATTCAATTCCTTTTCGGTTTTGAAATCTTCTCTTCTTTTCGCTTTTTTCTTTGTCATTTTTCCTGATTGATTATTAAAATAATACAAAATACAAAAATACATGAATTCAGGGATAAAAAATAATTGGATTAAAAAACATTGCAACAGAAAGAAAATAACTTGAAGTATGTTATTTAATTAATTATATTTGCATAAATATAAAAGAAAAGTGTCAATTAATTTTGGCTGAAATTTTTCAAAATAAATTTTGAAGATGTACAGATATGAATTTAAAAATTGAAAGGTGCGAATTTAATGGATGCCATAAAAATGTAAAACCTGATGATGATGATTCAACAAATTCTCATTGTATTGATTGTAAGTAAAATTATTATTTATTTTATTAAGATGATATGTATAAAATGAAAATAAAAAATGAAAATAAATTGTTGTTTTCTATATTCATAATATTTATTTTAATAATATCCTGTGATAATAACAATGTGAATAATCATGTAATTCAACCTGAAGATACTTCAAAAATTAAGACAATGCCATTGAAGTGGACATCTGGTATAGGGAGATATGCCTATGAAAATTTAACTGGTAATTTATCATTATATGCAATAAAAATACTTGACTGGCCAAATCGTGAATATCAAATCCAAATTATAGCCGGTCTTAAAGGCAGACATGGCGGCTCAATGATATTAGGAGGTGTGCCGATAAAAAGAGATGGTAATTATTATACTTGGGGTTTGAAAAAATATGACTCTAATGATAGTACAATACCAAAATATGGAAATGAAGGTGAGTGGTCGCTTTCCGGAAATGATTCTATTAATTTTGATGGTTTTAAAACTATGTTTTACATACCAAAATTAATTGAATTAGAATCAAACAATCTGGGGTATTATCAATACCTTTCAGTTTCTGATGATGTTAATATAAAATGGGTTCCTGACAGAGCAAATAACAAAGGAATGTGGATATGGGTTCATTATAATTATGGGGATACTGATTACTCTAATGATTATTTTTTCTATGATAGCACAGCTGATGATGGTTTTTATCAACTAAAGTTAAATAAACTTGATATACCCTCAAAGGGTATTATTGAGATATCTCTTTTTAGATACAATGAATTATTCTTGAAAATTGGTAATGAATATATTGCACTAAGGGTTGAAATTGAATATCAATGTTTCAACCAATTACAAGAATAAAATATTTTCATTAACATATTAGCAATTTTTTTTCTTAGTCCTGCAGGCAGGCGGGAAAGTAGAAACAGGGAAACTGGTTTTGATTAAGTGAATAACTAATACTGAATAGTGACAAATTTTCTCAAGTAAATGTTAAAATAAAAAAAGGCCGCAATTTTTGGATTACGACCTTTAGTGTGTGCGTGTTTTTTAATTTTTGTCAATCGCTCATATACAATGACACATAAACAGCCAAAACGTCTCAAAATTTTATAAAATATTTTCGGAAATTTCTCTTTTCAAGAGTTTTGAACTAATATAAGGTGATGGTTTAGCATACCTTAAGACAAGTGGCAGAGCCATAAGAAGCAATATTGTACCAATCAAACCACCTTCTATACCATAATTACCTCCAAACAACCAAACAGGAAGCTTATCGGAGTTAATTTTAAAAATTGAATATCCAAATGAATTTCCACTTATGCTCGAACCCAATAAAAATTGTTGCAGAAAATTCCAGAAAAAATGATAAAATATAGGTAAATAAAGCGATTTCGTCTGAATATACATTACTCCTAATACTATTCCGGCAATAAATGTATTTGTAAAAGCCATGAAACTGAAACTGTAATTATCTATATGGACTGTTGCAAATATTAGACTGGTACAAATAATCGTAATAGTAATTCCGAATTTATCTATCAAAGACTGAAATACGATACCTCTGAAGAACAATTCCTCATTAGCTGAAAAGAAGAAAATGATGATTGTAAAATATATAAATCCTTCAGTTAATACAAAATCTGTAAATATATTTAATTTAAATAAGTAAAGAAGTCCACTTGTTATAATAAAAGGTATAAAAACTAATAGAAATGAGAGAAAAATATCCTTATAAGTTTCTTTTGTAAATTGTAATCCGAATGTAAAAAAGTACTTTCCTGAACGCAATCTTTCGATAATAACCGAGGCAAAAATCAGGGCAATAAATGTAATAACCGAGTTATCGTAATAATAATAGAAGAAATCAGAATATGATTGATAGATTCTGCATATATAATCAATGGGAAAATAAAAAACAGCTACCAATCCCAAATATATCAGAATTCTTTTCCACCAGGAAGCAAGTATTTTTTCCATAATTCTTAGAATCAATTTTTTTTAATAAAAGAAAAAATCTCAGATATCAAATTTAAAAAATGCAAATTATGAAAAGATAATGAAAATAAAACTTGGATTTTTTGATAAATTTCTTTATAATTGTTTACTTTTGGTTGTTAAATAACCATTATTTGGAGAAAAGATGAAAAATCGCATTTTATTTATTTTGATATTTTTATTTACGTTATCTTCGAATCAGTTAATTTTTTCGGAAAATCCAAAATGGGTTTATTATACTTATAATGATGATTTAACCTGTATTGATGATGATAGTACTAACCTATGGATAGGTACCGAAGGAGCAGGATTGATCAAATATAATAAAGAAACAGAAGAAACAACTATCTATAACAAATCCAATTCAGAGATTGATTTTATGGTATCATCAATTCATATTGACAATAATGGAATATTGTGGATTGCAACTGAAGATATATTTAGTGAATATAAATTTAAACTGTATAAATATAACAACGGAAATTTTACAAGGATAAACACTGATACATTATCAGGAAAACTCACATCTATTTCAAAAATTACAAGTGATAAATTAGGGAATATTTGGATATTGTTGAACTATGGTGTTGCTAAATTTGATGGCTCAAATTGGATAATTTTTGATGATAGCAATACCGGAATTGAATTTAACGAACCTTCTGATATAGCTATTGATAATTATAATAATCCGTGGATCCTAAATTGGACAGAGTTGGTAAACTTCAATGGAACAGAATGGAAACAATATTCATGGGGGGCTAATATATTTTCGTTTACTTTTGAGAAATTAGTCATTAACAAAGATAATAATGTTTGGATAGGAATAGGTAACCCTTTCGGGAATATGTTAGACAGTTTATCTTTACTGAAATTTAGTAATAATAATTGGGAACTTTATAAAATTGACTTTTCAGATTATAATTTTCCTGAAATATGGAATTCATTATCTTGGGATTTTAATAATAATCTTTGGTGTTTGACCAAACAAGGAATATATATTTTTGATAGTTTAAATTTTACTAAACTTAATTTTCCTTTATATCCTTCTTATTACAATATTACATCTGTAGTTCATGACAGAAATAATATTAGTTGGATAACCGATCAAGGACAAGGATTATTCAAGTATAAAAATTCAAACTTAATTAATAAGAAATTTTCAAAAGATGATTTTTTTAGACATTCATTTAATTCGGTGATAATTGATAAACGGAATGTTAAATGGTTAGGAGGTATAGGCAGACTTATAAGATGGGAAAATGATCATTTGAATAATGTTGATATTGATTTTAAACCATTGATTGGTAATAGTATTGATAATATCTCGGAGGGTTATGATGGAAGTATCTGGTTATCAGTATGTGGAAGTAGTATAATAAATTTAATAAATAATGAAAAAAGAATTTATCAGCTTAAATCTTCTCCAATGAATAACTATTATTATAGAAAATTTCTTTATGATGAGGATGGTACAGTTTGGTACATTGGTTCAAGTCCTTTTCTTTATTGGTTTGATGGCAGTCAATGGAATTACTATGATTCAATTATCACAGAACTGCCAAATTATTATATTACCGATATGGCGTCTGATTCAAAAGGGAATAAATGGCTTGCATCGGGTTATTTAATTAAATTTGATGGGATGAACTTTATAAAATATGAATACCGAGATTCAACTGATAAAAGTAAGTGTATCTGGGAAATTGCAATTGATAAGAAGGATAATATTTATTTGAAAGCTTCTAATGAGTTAGTAAAATTCGATGGCACCAATTGGGTAAAAATTGAAATTCCCGGGAGAGATTTAAATGGTGATTTTATCCGTGATTTGTTATGCGACAATAATGATAATTTATGGATAAATTATGATAGAAAAGGTATAGCAAAATTTGATGGAACTAATTGGGAATTTTTTAACTCAGACAATTCAGGTTTACCTGAAAATCTAATTTCAACTATTTATATTGATAGTGATGATAATAAATGGTTTAGCACTTATCACTGTGGAATTACCGTTTTTAATGAAAATGGAGTTGTGACTGGATTAAAGTCGAGTTCGAAAACTGATTTTACAAATAGCATAAAATGTTTTCCTAATCCGGCTTTAACAAATGCTACTATCCAATACTTCTTGGTCAGTCACTCCAATATCAAAATTGAACTTTTTAATTTATTAGGTCAAAAGGTTAAGCAGATTGCAAATTTTTATCAGAATGCAGGAGAACATTCATTGACATTTGAAACGAATGAATTATCAGGAGGGATTTATTTTGTAAAAATACAATCTAATAATTACAATATTATTGATAAAATAATAATTAATAAATGATCCTTTGATAAAAATCACTTGGCATTCCTGTAAAGTCAGGATTTCTTAATTTAAATAGTTTTTTTTAATACTGCTTTGTTGTAATGGCATTGTTTAGCATGGTTTAAATTTAACAAATTTTATAAATAATTTAAACATAACAAATTATTTTCTCAATTATTCTCTTTATTTTTGCACTTTAATATTTTAAATGAGGTTAAAAATTGGAATTCAGAAATAAATTTGCTTTAAAACAATTATTGCTTTTCTTGGCTATTTTTACATTCTTCAGGTTTGTTCTATATTTCTTGTATAGTGACTACTTTGCAGATTTAACATTCATACAGGTTCTAACTTCTTTTATTGATGGATTGCGATTCGATTTATCCATAATTCTCACTTTTGCAGGTTTACCCTTGTTCTTAATAAATCTGCCTGTGATAAGTAAACTATGGATTAAAATCTGGGGAATAGTTGTTACGATTGTTTTTATAGCAATGCTTTTAATACTTGTTGGGGATGTATTTTATTTCGATGTAGTTGACCGCCATTTAGGAGATGATTTACTGCTTGCACTGGATGATGCCGATTTTATTTGGTCTTTTGCAGTTAACCAGTATTGGTATGTTCTAATCGCATTTATCTTATTCTTTACTTTCTATATACGAAATATGCTACGGAAAATCAATCGCTATTTCGAAAAAAATAAACCAAAATTATTAAAAGAAATTATTTTGCAGGTAGCTGTTATTCTATTTATCGTAATTGGCATTAGAGGTTCTTTTGGAGATAAGCCAATCAACGTAATTAATGCATTTGGGCAAGGTTCAAGCGAATATGGGAATTTAACCTTAAACGGTGTTTTCAGTGTTTATCATGTGAGCCGAAGTGCAGGAAAAATCAAACACAATTTTTATTCTAAAGATGAAGCAAATTCTCGTGCTTTGTCAATGATTGTTGAACCAAATGATATTGTTCCCAATAAAGAATATGCATTAATGAGGAAATTTAAAAGTTTTGCAATAAAAAATAAAGGACAGCAAAAATTAAATGTTGTTTTCTTTCTTTTGGAAAGCTGGACACCTCAATACATTGATTGCTACTTTCACAGAGGATATGGCGTAACCCCAAACTTCGATACAATTGCTCAAAACGGATTAAAATTTAATAACTATTATGCTAATGGAGACCGAAGCATTTACGGTTTAACAGCTACTTTACTCGGTATTCCTCAGCCATTAGGTATCCCCTATTTAGGAACTGGATTGGAATTATACAACATTTTCAGAATTGGAAAAATATTCGATGCATTAGGTTATAGAACTATTTTTGCTCAAACATCAAGCAGTGGTTCTTACAGAGTAGATGCCATTGCGAAGGGATTGGGATTCAAAGAATATTATGCTCAGGAAGATTTTCCAAAAACCAATATTTATGAAACAGATGAGATACCACACTTTGGTTGGGATTATGAAGCATTGATGTTTTTGGAAAAGAAAATCAGCGAACAAAACAAACCGTTTTTTACTTATCTGTTCACCGGAACAACTCACGAAGAATATGTTTTACCGGATAAAAAATTTGAAAAATATCCACATCAACGAAATAACATTAACGGATATCTAAATACATTATATTATTCCGATTGGGCTTTCGGGGAGTTCTTTAAAAAAGCAAAGAACAGACCTTGGTTCAAAAATACCATATTTGTATTTACGGCAGACCATTGCAACAGATATACGGGAAAGTCTATTCCGGAAAAATTCATGATACCTTTGGTCATTTATGCTCCCGGAATAATTCAACCGGAAGAATCAGATATTCTCTCTTCTCAGGCAGATATACCTGCTACAATCTTTGATATTTTGAATATTCAAACAGAATACTCGGGAACAGGAAAAAGTTTATTGCAAAATTATAAACATAGATTTGTCCTTGGTCGGAGAGGTGAAACAATGTTTTATATTAATCAAAATGGTATTTTACAGCACAATCTCAATACCATGCTTGAGCATGATGCTAAATCTGAAGATATTTTGAATAATATGAAAAAAGATTTGTTATCTGTTGACCAGTTCTTATATAATTTGATTAAGAGTAATAAGTTTTATAAATAAAAATTAAATTAAAATTATTTCTTTTTAATTTAAATATTTTTTTGTAACATTTCCGATTCTCATGTGTTATATAATAAATATAAGTGCAATTTTGATTTTTCTTACTAATTAAGGATTTTATTATGAGAGTATTTGTAACAATTTTATTTTTCTTTCTTATAACAAATCTTTCTGAAGCTGAATGGACTCAGCGTTTTTTTGCAGAAAGCAACAGGACTTGGATTCAATCGGGTGATGTTTTGTATATGGGACTTGTTAACGGACTTTCTACGTATAACTTTTCAACACAGGAAAAACAATATTACAACAGTTTGACATCCGACTTACCGGGAAATTATATTAACTCGATAACTCCATTACACGATGGTTCACTTCTGGTTAGTACAAATAGAGGATTAGCACAAATAATAAATGGAACAATCACAAACGACAATCCAATTTGTAAGAATTACCCCGATACTGATGCAAGAAATTTATACATTGATTCATCAGAGAATATCTGGACATTTTCCGAACACAAGGTTCATAGATGGAATGGACAAGATTGGTTCACATTCAATATTGAAGATTCGATAACTTTTCGCTTTGAAATTATGAGGTTAAACATTCATCAAAACCAGGTTTGGGTTCAATTCAACGATAGAACTAAGACAAAAACCACATATTACTGGAATGAGGTAAGCGATGAATATATTAAAATAGCCGTTATAGAAGGTGATTCTATTTCAAAATTATTTCAAACAATAGAAGAATTTCCATATAGACAAGGAACTCCAAAACTCGCAAGTATAGGTAGTAATATCATTCTTAAAAATTATAATGGAGTATATATTTATCAGGATTCAGTATGGTCGCTTACAAATATGTTAGATGTTGACTCAATTATGAAACCCAATTACTATTCGGATTTTTTTGTTGATATGGATGGTAATTTATGGTATTATGTTGGAAATAATAGTGCATTTCGTCCCACTTCCTATAATATTTCAACCGGTGAGGTTACAGAACATTTGAAATGGGAAAATGATGCTTTCATAACAAAAATAAATGTTATGAATAATGGTCAGGTTGTAGCTTTTTCTACAACAATGCTCTATTTTAAAAATGATACGGGATGGGTAAAAGTTTCAGCAGAAGATGTAGGTATTCCTGTAGGTACTAATTTTTACTATCCGAATATTTATAATAATCAAATCTATATTTGGTTCACTACCACCAAAGACAGTATTCTTAGGGGAACATTATATTGCATTGAAGATAGTTCAATGATAACACCATATACGGAAAAGAATTTTTATACAAATCTAACACAGTTTGCTATTAACAAAAACGGTAAAGGAATGTTCAAAGGCAGAAAAGAAGCACTGACTTATGAAGCTGATTCGGCATTCGTGAGACCTAATTTGATATCAAACTCAGGAAAAATGAAATCAGCTAATGATGGAAATGTATATTTCAATTATTTACGGATTGATAACACACTTATTTCGCCGAACCTAACAACATGGGAGGGTAACGATTTAATTAACATTAATATGGGCTTTTCCGATAGCTTAAATGCCAATATAAGAGATTTTGACTTTTCCGAAAATTATTTTTATGCTTTGGGGGATTATGAGACAGGACCTGACTCATTAAATTCCTATCTTTCTATTTACTATACAGACACCAAAGAATTAAAAACTTATGATAAGTATAATTCCTGTATGCCGGATTATTACTATGAAAGAGTTGGTGGGTTTTTACTTTATCCACGTGATACTGTAACCTATGCCCTGTCAGTGGAGAATGATGAAACTGTTTGGATATCCACCAAAGAATCATTAATCAGATTTGCTCCCGAAGATTGTCAGATATTTGATTTGCCGGAAGGCAAACCGGCATTAACTCAGATTTATTATGATTTAGGTTCGGATGAAATAATCAATAAGACATGGAACAACTATCTTTACATTTTTGATGTCGGAACGGAAACATGGGATAGTCTCGATATTTCAGTAAATGTTTTCAATGGAAATTTGATTTTATTCAAAAAACTGTTGGACAACCGTATATGGGCAAGCGATAATTTAGGATATATGTACAGGTACGAAGGCAATGGAAAGTTCCTCCCTTTTAATTTAAAAATATATGGTAAAGACCATCTGGATTTTCCGATTAATGACTTTTGTATTGACGCAAATTTATGGTTGCATCTTGGTACAGATATAGGATTGCTTTCAAATAATGATATTCTGCTTTCTGTTGAAGAAGAATTGAAAAATGTAAACGAGATATTAATTTCTCCCAATCCGGCTCTGGATTATATTAACATTCAACTCCCTATTAATATTTCCAATATTGAGAATCAAGAAACAGAAATATACAATGTCATGGGTCAAAAATTGATTTCGACAAAAAACATAGGCAAGGTGGGTATTGGTGAACTTTCTGCAGGTGTTTATATTATTAGATATGGAAATTTAACAAGTAAGTTTATTAAGATTTATTGAAGAAAAAGGGGACACAACTTATTTTCAAGCTGTGTCCCGTTTATTTATTTTCATAACGAAATTAAATTCTTTTCAGTTAATTACAATTTTCTTTGTAATTATCTCATTACCGGATTTTAAAATGATAAAATATATACCGGTTGTTAGACTTTTAAGTTCAACTAAACTTGAACCTACAATGACATTAAAATCTTTCACCTTATTTCCTATCAAGGTATAAATTTCACAACTGAAATATTTTTCTGATTCGATGAACAATGAATTACCAACAAGCACTACAGAAGGTTTGTATCCAAAAATATCATCATTTATAATTGAATTTGGTTCATTAGTTGTAATAGCTGTTTCAGGATTGTCATCCCAAGCCATGTCTTTAACAATAATATTTGATAAGTCAGATGGGACACTTACTCTAACCCAACCATAATGATATTTGTCATTGATTTTAAATCTCAATGCAACAAAACGAAATCCTGCATCCAACCATTCATTTTCAAAATACATAGCCATTGTACTCATACCGTTATAAGAATTGTACCATCCTGTTAAATTATCACTGATGATATCTCCTTCATTCAGCATGACCGGTGTTCTGTTATTATTGCAAACTATAACTTCATTACTGTTTTGATTCGTACCTGAATAAATTTCACAAACATAGGAAATCTCACCCATTCCCTGATTTGCGTGGCTCAAAAAGAATTCGTCAGTACTATCACTGTTGAAATCAATCCAGAATTGTTTGGCATCCATAAAATCCCTGCCAGCCAATGTAGAATCAATCAAAGTATAAACAACTTTACAATTGATGGAAGTGTTAGTTAAAAATAAAAAACAAAGTGCAATAAAAAGAATTTTATTGAATTTCGATATAGTAAAATTAAAAAGCATAAAACCTCCATAGTAAATTAATATTCTTAATAATAATTACACATGAAAATATAAAATGTTCCAAGAAAAAAAAGGACACAAGCTACTTGACAAAGCTGTGTCCTTAATATTAAATTTAATTATCTTACAAAAACGGAAATTTCACAACCTCTGCCGGAAATGTTTTGCCTCTTGCTTCAATTTCAATCTGAGAGCCCGGATTCATGTATTCTTTTGCTACATACCCCATACCAATCGGCTTATTCAATGAAGGTGATAAATTACCGCTTGTAACAACCCCGATTTCCTTGCCATCAGCAAAGATTTTATATCCGTGCCTTGCAATGAATTTATCTGCTTTTACTTCAAAACCAACCAATTTTCTTTTTATTCCTTCTTCTTTAACTTTGGTAATCACATCGCTTGCATTGAATGTGCCTTTAGCAAGTTTTGTAATCCAGCCCAAACCGGCTTCCAAAGGATTGGTTGTCTGGTCAATATCATTACCATAGAGGCAATAACCTTTTTCAAGACGTAAAGTATCGCGGCAACCCAAACCAACAGCTTCTATTCCGAACTCTTTGCCCGCGAAGAAAATTTTATCCCAAACCAATTTTGCTGTATCAAAATCACCACGGAAATAAAGTTCAAAGCCAAGTTCTCCTGTATAACCCGTTCTCGAGATAATCATATCAATACCGGCTAATTTTCCTAACCTGTAATTGTAAAATTCAATATCCGATAAAATAACATCAGTCAGTTTTTGTAAAGTATTCAAGCTATCCGGTCCTTGAACAGCAAGAAGGTTTACCTCATCAGTTTCATTTTTTAATTCAACATCAAAACCTTCACTGTTTTTAACGCACCAATCCCAGTCCTTGTCAATATTAGCACCATTGACAACAAGCATAATAAAATCATGACTCATATTGTAAACGAGCAAATCGTCAACTATTCCGCCTTCGGGATAACACATCGCAGAATACTGGACTTTCCCTTGAGTCAGTTTTGACGCATCATTAATCGTAATTTTCTGGACAAAAGCCAAAGCATCTTTACCTCTTACTTCAAATTCCCCCATGTGTGACACATCAAATACTCCGACTGCAGAACGCACTAATTTATGTTCGTGAATAATTCCGTTAGGATATTGTACAGGCATTTCATATCCTGCAAAAGGAACCATCTTAGCTCCCAATTCTTTGTGAATTGCATTAAAAATCGTTGTCTTCATATCTACCTCAAAAATATCTTTCTGTTAAATTCTCATAAAAATCAAAATATTAAAAATAAGGAATGCAATTTGCAAAAAAATCATTTAACATCAATAAATGCTTTCATCTTTTGTTGTTTTGTTAGTTGTTACAACTGACAAACATAAGAATAATACCATTATTTATTTAACTTCAACAAATGCTTTCATTTTTTCATACTGTTTATTTACTTGTCTGATTTTTTGCAATAAAAATTATTTACTTAGAATTATCTAATTCCCATATTTTTTGATAATCCTGCAAATCCTTTTCCCATACCGAAATACCACCATCTTTATAATCTTTGTTTATTTTCAAGCATTCTGATGCATACCTTTTAGCTAAAGATATATCTCCCGAAAAGTAATAGACTTCTCCAAGAGTATCCCAAGCATTTATATCAGACGGGTAATAAATTGCTTGAAATTTAGAAAGTTCCAATGCCCCGTTCAATTTTTTTTCTTTAAGTAATTTGTAAATTGTTGAATTAATTAAGTATTTAGGAATGGAATTATTATAAATTTCTTTGAATATACTATCAGGATTATTTTTTGTTATATCATTAGCTAAGTCATAAATATATTTTTCGAGGACGCTGGGCATTAATCCTTTATCCATTAACATGCAAAGAGTATCACCCGATATTAAATTGTTTGATTCATCGAAATACGGGTCCATTGATATTAGATAATCAGGAAGTATTTTTTTTTTCTGAATAAAATTAATCAGGTCTTCAGTTCGTGGGCTTAATAGTTCTTGCCCTTTTACAATACTTTTAGGAAATCGTTGATACATGCAAGATACATGCAAATAATTATATTTTCCTAAATAAAAATACAAATAATCTTGAGTAGGAAGACTTGTGTATTCCTTTTTATCAACTTTATAAACAACAATTTCATTTGAATTATCTTTTAAATTAAAAACTTCATCATCAACAAAATGAAAATATTCCTTATGGATTTGAAAAAAAGCAGAATCAATAAAGTCTGATAATCTCCGGAAATTATTATTTGTTGTTATTATTGTGATTCCCCTTGTAACAAAAGGAATTACAGAAGACAGACTATGAGGATGCCAATGGCTGCTAAAAACATATTTTAAAGGTTTGTAAGGGAAGTACGCTTTTAAAGAGCTAATGATTTTTTCCCCTTCAATGGTATGGTCTTTCAAAATTTCTGTTGATTTCTTATGATTGTAGATTGGTGTTTCTAATAAAGCTATAAAATTATCAAATTCAACGATTGTGCTTTTTGTAATAACTTTTTTTTCATTTGTACTGTCGATAAACATAAAATACAAACCATCATTAATTTTAGATATCTTATAATAATCTTGATTCGATGTATCATTAGGTTGACTAAAAACCACATTTATTGTCATCATTGAAATAATGAATATTACTGAAAATAATCTCATATTAATCCTTAAAATAACTTAAAAAAAATAAAATAATCTTTGGATATAAAAAAAGGAATGTAATTTGCAAAAAAATCATTTAACATCAATAAATGCTTTCATTTTTTCAAACTTTTTCTTGCCGATGCCTTTGATATACATAATGTCTGAAGCCATTGTAAATGGATGTTTTGTGCGGTATTCAATGATTTTAAGTGCAGTACTCTCCCCTACTCCCGGTAGTTTCATTAGTTCAAGTTTTGAAGCAGTATTAATATTAATGGACCCTGATGTTATTTTGGGTTTTGGTTGAAATCCGGTTTTCTTAATAACAGTATCACCCTTTTCAAGTTTCGGGTTTGTATTGTTTTTAATGTCAGTTCCTGTGTATGTTGTTTTTTGTGCTTCTGCCAAGCTGTCCAAAGCAGAATATATCTGTTGATTTACTACTTTTGTATCATTTTTTTCAGTATCGAAAGTCTTAATAACAAGCCCAATAATCAATCCGAAAAGAATAATTGAGCTTATTGTCAATTCAGCTTTCGAAACACCAAAAATATTTTGCAGTTTAGCTACTATACTCATAAGTAATCATTAAAAATTTAAGAATATGCAAAGTTAAGAAAGAATTAACAATTGACAATTCACAATTAACAATTTTTTTATTCAATTGATTTTTATGTAATTTGGATTTGATTTTCTTAATAAAATCAATAAATTGTACATTAAAAACATTAATATCAATAGACATGGATAACGAAATTATTAACAAAGTAAAAGAACTTGCCAAGCAGGCAAAGTCTTTTTTGGATTTTGATAAAGTTGTTGTTTTCGGTTCCTTTTCAAAAGGAATGGAAAACATAGAAAGTGACATTGATGTTGCTTTTTTTGTCAAAGAAATTAGTCCAAACCATTGGCTGTTATCTGCAAAATTATTTGAACTTGTAGATAAAATTGATATTCGTATTGAACCGATTATTTTAAATGAGAAAAATGATAGAAGTGGATTTGCTAAAAATATTCTTGAAACAGGTGTCATTATTTGCTGAAACTTGTTATTATTAATAATTCAATCTGTCTTGAAGAATCACTCTAAAAAGAATTATTTTAAATAATGAGACTTTCAGAAAGACATGATGTTTTGTCATTTTCCTATCACAATTTTAACCCAATAGACAATAATTTTAAAAAAATATTTTCCTTATCTCAAACATTTTAAATATATTGCATATCTTTGTTTAGCAAGAAATTAAATATTTATAAATTATAAAGATAGTATATTAGTGGAGAAATTATGAAAGTTTTTGAGACACAAAAAATTCGGAATATTGCGTTGGTAGGGCAAGCAGGTTCAGGTAAAACAACCTTATGCGAGTCTATTTTATTCACGTCAGGAGCATTAAACCGCCAGGGAACAGTCGAGGAGAAAAACACTGTTTCAGATTACCACGAAATTGAACAGGAGAGAAACCACTCGGTTTTTGCTACTCCAATGTTCACAACATATAATGATAATAAAATAAATATAATAGATACTCCCGGATACAGCGATTATTTCGGAGAAGTTTGTGCGGCACAAAAAGTAGTTGAAACAGCTGTGATAGTTATTAATGCACAAAACGGTATAGAAGTCGGTGCCGAAAATTCTTTTGAACATGCTTCCAAACACGGCAAATCCATTGCATTCGTTCTTAATAAATTAGACATGGAACATGCTAAATTTGACGGTCTTATCGAAGAATTGAAATCAAGTTACGGCTCTTCCTGTACTGTTGCTCAATTTCCCGTAAACATGGGTTTGGGCTTTAATTCTATTGTTGATATAATCTCAAATTCAATGTTTGTTTTTTCTTCTGATGGAAAGTTTGAGAAAAAAGATGTTCCTGATAATATGAAAAGTAAAGCAGATTCTTACAGAAACGAATTAATTGAATCAATCGCGGAAACCGATGAAGACTTGATGAATAAATACTTTGATGCAGGTGATTTAAGTCCTGAAGATATTAAAACAGGATTAAGAAAAGCAATTGCCAATCGTCAGATATTTCCGGTACTTTGTTCTTCAGGAAAATTAAATTCCGGTACAAAATCATTTTTAAATTTTATCGTTGAATATCTACCCTCCCCCACCGATGGAATGCCATGGGAAAATGAGGAAGGAACAGAAGTTCCGGTAAATCCATCAAAACAAAATGCAATGTTCGTTTACAAACTTTTTTCGGAAGCTCATCTTGGGGACATGACTTTTTACAAGGTTGTAAGTGGTAATTTGAAAACAGGATTGGATTTATTGAACGAGCAAAAGAATCAGATGGAAAGGTTCAATCAGATATTTGTAGTAAATGGTAAAAAGAGAGATGATGTTGAGAGCTTAGCGGCAGGTGACCTTGGTGCATCGGTTAAACTTAAATCTACACAAATTAACCACACATTGCATGACAAAGGATTCAATGTTTCTTTCAAGCCAATTGAATTTCCTCAACCAATTGTCCGTGTTGCCGTAGTTCCAAAGACAAAAGGCGAAGAAGAAAAAGTAGGTATGGGATTGAACGCAATTTGTCTTGAAGACCAATCATTGAAATTACAACATTCCCAAGAACTCAGACAAATGATATTGTTCGGTCAGGGTGAATTGCAATTATCTGCAGCAAAGTGGCGGCTCGAGCATAGATATAAAGTTCAAGCAGAATTTATAGAGCCGAGAGTTCCTTACAGGGAAACAATTCAAAAGCAAGTCAAGGGTAATTACAGGCATAAAAAACAATCCGGTGGTGCCGGTCAGTTTGCTGAAGTTCATATGATGATTGAGCCATGGTATGATGGAGTTCCTGACCCCAAGGAATTGACAATTCGGGGACGGGATATGCACGAACTTGATTGGGGTGGTAAACTTGAATTCGTGAACTGCATCGTTGGCGGTGCTATTGAACAGAGATTTTTACCTGCGATTTTAAAAGGTGTAATGGACAAAATGCAGATTGGTCCTTTGACCGGCTCTTATGTCCGGGATATCAGAGTATTTATTTATGACGGAAAAATGCATCCGGTTGATTCAAACGAAGCCGCCTTCAAAACAGCAGGTATGATGGTATTCAAAAATAATTTTATAGAAGCGGCACCTAAAATTCTTGAACCTATGTATAATGTAGTAATAAAAGTTCCCGAAGATTTCGTAGGTGATGTTATGAGCGACCTTCCAACACGCAGAGGTGTAATTCAGGGAATTGATGCCGAAGGTCATTATCAAAAAATCATCGCAAAAATGCCTTTGGCAGAGCTTGACAAGTATTCACCGGCATTGCGTTCAATGACACAGGCAAAAGCGACTTACGCAGCCGAGTTTGCAGAATACCAGAGCGTACCTCCAAACGTTCAGCAGGAATTGATTGAAGCGTATAAGAAATCGCAGACGGAGGAGTAGTTGTGAGTTGAGAGTTTAGAGTTGAGAGTTAATTTCTTAATTGTACACTATTCACTATTAGTTTTTCACTGAAAATGTCATACTGGCTTTGTCGAAGTATGGCATTTTTTTATTTTTATTTTGTATTTTTGAAGAATGAAATTATTTTTAATGAAATAAAATTATTATTGAATTTGATTTATTTGGAGAGCATATGCCTTTAATATCTTCGTTTTATGGAATATTAGTTTACTTATACTCTGAAATCAATGTAAAGCCTAGTAAACCTCATATTCATGCGAAATATAATGAATTTGAACTCGTCATTGCATTTGATGGTGAAATATTAGCAGGGGATAATAATTTCCCTGTAAAGCAACGTAAGTTGGTTGAAACTTGGGTTGCCTTACACCCTGATGAACTAATGGCATCATGGATTGCTTGGAATAATGATGGTGAAAAAATTAAAATTAAAGGACTTGAATAATTAAGGTTTAAATATGCTCAGACCAACTGCAATAGAAGTGAAAGCATTAAACGATTTCAAGCTTATTATCAAATTCGATAATGATGAGATAAAACTGTTTGATGCTAACATATTATTTTCAAGAAAGCCTTTTTTACCTTTGATGGATAAATCAGTTTTCAAGACTGTTAAACCGAATGGTATTACCTTAGAATGGGATAATGATATTGATATCTGCCCTGATGAATTGTACTATAATAGTGTCGCCTTTATTCAAGAAAACAATATTAATTGACTTATCTTATCACTGAAAATTTAGTAACCATTTTCTTCATCTCTCTTGTTCTGTCAGTTGTTACAACTGACAGGAAATATACACCTGTATTTAGTTGATTAACCGGTATTCTTAAAATATTTCCTTCAATTGTTAAATTACTTAAAACAGTACTTTCCTCGCCCATAACATTAAATATTCTAATAGTAAAATTTTGGGAAAAGGTATTTTCAAAGTATATATTCAAATAATCTTGTGCAGGATTCGGATAAACTTTAATCTGATTTGTAAAATTTTCTTTAATAACATCGGTTGCAGTCGGAATTGGAAAAATTACTTTTGACGAATACTCCTCATTACTTAAAATTAGATTTGTTGCAGTCAGCGTGTCATCGGGTTTATACATCTCCCCACCTGTGTTGGGATTAATATCAAACATTGGATAATTGGATGATGTTATATCAATCCTCAATCTATGCCCTTCAATGAATGTGATAGCAAGTTCTTCAAGTTCAATTGTGATTTTGTAAATTGAATCCTGTTCCATGAATTTTTCTATTTCAAGATTATCCCTAAACCTTGCTCTTTTAATTCCCTGAGTCAGGATATAAGATTTACCGTCAGGAAATACATCACATAATCTAACCGAGAAATCGGTATCCTTTCTGTCAGACTTTACAAATAATTCAATTTTTATTTTACCGACTATTTGAATAGGTTTTTCCAAAACATCGGTTGAATAAATTAAAATATCATTCCTGTTTTCGACTGTATCGCTAATATCATAAGGACCTACAGGTGTATTATGTTCTCCCGAAAAAATATCTTCAGGACTAAACCTCGAACCACCAATACTTGGAGAAGGGTCTTTAGGATTATATATAATTGTATCAGGCAAAGTAGCCATAGGAGACATTATTGGAGGCGGTGGTTCCTCTCTTAAAGAATTCCCTTTCCACAAATAAAGCGTATCATAATTTGAAGTCACAGAATACCAATCATGAGATATCTTCCATGTATTCTCACCCATTTGAAAATAGTTAATTACAGGTTTTAACTCCCAACCATTTTGAATATCCCTGAGGTAATAATCGAAAAAATCTTTAGACATTTGAGCAGGAATATTTACTGCTTCGGGAAATTCCAATTCACCTTGTTTACTTACCCCTAATCCTGAATGAGTCCATGGTCCCATAAGAAATTTATGTTTGTCCCTGACTGTTCCATGGCTTCTTGTCTTTATATCCTGAAAAGCCCTGATGCAATCAGAAGGATAGTGGTCGAACCAGCCGCTGCACATAAACATTGGCACTTCAAATTCTACAGGATAGTCATTTTGATTTTCAACTAATTTCCAAAAAGTATTATAAATCGGATTATTTGTTATGGTTTCAACCGTTAAGAAACCCAGTTTTTCCAATTGTTCCGTGTGTTCACGGCGTAAAACTCCGCCATAAAAATAATCAGTATATTTGGTTTTATAGTCTTTGACAAATGGAGCACAGCAGACAAGATGTGAGGGATGTTGCTTTGCCGTTTGGAACTGAATCATTCCCAATGCGGAAGAACCTGATGTTCCGATTTTCCCATTTGACCAATTTTGCTGTACTATCCATTCAACAGCATCATAACCATCGAGACCTCTGTCATATTGAGCTTTAGCGGCAGATTTATTTGCATAAAAGCCGCGCCAGTCCATAATCACATAATTGTAATTCCTTAAATCGAACAAGGCAGAGGAATATAATGAATCAAGCGGAAAATATGACAGACTCCTATATAAAGATTTGTTATATGGTGTCTGTATTAAAATACAAGGTTTGGCAAAGGTAGTATCTGTCGAATAAAAATCAGCTTTCAGATAATTTCCATCACGTACAGGAATTTCTATTTCAGTCCAAAGTTCTCCAGAACAGAAATAACTAATCAATAGAAATGTTATTAAATATATCCTTACCATTGTTAATTGTTAATTGTTAATTGTCAATTGTTAATCATTTGATATTACTTTCTTGTCCGGTGAACTCATTATTCTTGCAACTATGCTAAGGGAAGGAGAATTTTCAAATAGCAATTTGAGTAAGACCATCAAAGGGACCGAGAGAACCATACCCGGAATACCCCATATATATCCCCAAAAAACCAATCCGAATATTACTGTTATAGTATTTAGTTTTAGTCTGTCCCCCATTATTTTAGGTTCAATAAAGTTGCCGATAGAGAATTGTACAACAATAAGTAATATCAGCAAAATAATTGGTGTTTCAAAATTATCATACTGTATAACCGACATTAGCACAGGAGGTATCGTCGAAATAATTGAACCGATTGATGGTATAAAATTGAAAGTGAAGGTCAAAAATCCCCAAAAAATTGCGAATTTTATCCCAAATGCCGTACAAATTAAAAAGACAAATGTCCCTGTTGTTAAACTTATGAAGAACTTTGTTATTATATATTTAAGTATTGAACTTTGCAATTTTTCGGCATTTTCAAAAAATACTTCCTTTTTATCAGCGGCTATATATTCAACATAGTTATGAAAATTCGCCATACCGGCAAGTAAGACCACAAAATATAGTGAAAACATAAAAAATGAACCTGTAAAAGAACCAATTGAAGAAGCCAGACCTCCAACTTTAGAAGAAATCCAACCGGAACTCAGTCCTTCTTTCAATTCGCTGAAAATATTTCCGCTTGTAAATTTCATTCCTGTAGCTGAATTTATCCAAATAAGAAAATCATTTGTTCTGATTTCCAGTCTATCCAATAAAAATTGCTGTTGTTCTCCAATTTGATTGATTGTACTGATAATAATATTTAATACTCCGAAAAATATTGCCAATGTAATTATTATTATCAAGGGCAATATCAGCCAATTCGGAATTTTACTTTTTGACAGTTTCATTGTTAACGGCTGAAACAATGCGGCGAAAAGAACAGCCAGTACCAACGGTATTAAGAGATTTGAAAGCGCAGACATCAGATATAAAATTAATACCAGAAAAATGATAATCACTATTGTTTTGATGCTATTATCCATAACCAAATCCAATTCTGAGAAAAATTATTATCCAAATTATTAAAAAATGAACATTTAAAGAAGAAGAATTTTTAAAAAAAGAATTTGTTTTATAAAATTATAATAATATCTTTGTAATTATATTCGTGGAAAAAATGTATTTGATTATTAGACCGTATAAATTCGACTTAAAAACAAACTCATGATGAGCAAAATATCTGAAGTTCTTTAAAACTAAAATTGACTAATTAAAAAGGCATTTGCCTTGTTTTTTTTATTTTTAAAAGGAGTAGTTCTATGTGGAAAAAAATTATCATAGCATGGGTTCTGGTATTCATTGCAATCGGAATACTTGACTGGATACTCCACTCATTAATTCTTATGGGTATCTACGAAGAAACAAAAGAGTTGTGGAGACCTATGGAAGAAATGAAGAGGTGGGTAGGTTATATGGCAAGCGCCATAAGTACATTCTTCTTTGTATATATCTATGCAAAGATGATTTCACCAAAAAGTTTAAAAAATGCAATTCTTTACGGATTGTTTTGGGGTATTGCTGCAGGTGCTTCCATGGGATACGGTTCATATTCCGTAATGGATATACCTTATGCACTTGCCGCAGGTTGGTTCTGGGGAACTATTGTTGAAGTTACCGCAGGAGGTCTCGTCCTTGGATTAATTGTCAAGGAGTAATTAATTTATCCCAAATTATTTAATAGAAATAATAACATTGACATGATGCAAGACTGAAGCCGTCATTGCGAGGAGTGCAACGACGAAGCAATCCTTAGTATCAAGGGGATTGCTTCACTGCGTTCGCAATGACTGTAGCACAGGTCTCATGAAATTTTTTAAAATATTTCTTATATATAATGAATAATTTTGGTTTATTGTATTTTCTTACTTTATTTTAGCTAAATTTTATTGCCTCAGGGATTGAAAAATCTCTGAGGTTTTATGTATACGATGTTTGAGAAAAGATTATTCACGAATAAAAAATTTAATTTCTACCCTACGGTTTTTTGCCCTTGCCTCATCAGTATTTTCTTTTGAAATTGGGGACATATTTCCCATTCCACTATAAATAATCCTGTATTTTTCAATACCTAACTCAACCAAATAATTGTAGCATTTTTCTGCTCTTTTGATTGCCGTTGAAATATTTTGTTCATAAGAGCCGGAATTATCCGAGTGACCAATAATATTGACATAAACGGAAGGATTATCTTCAAGGTGGAATGATGCAGAATAAATATAATCCAAAATATCATCAGTCGGTTCAAGCGATTCGGAAGTAGGATAAGTTAATATCTTAACTCCATTTAGTATTAAAGGTACTCTTTTTCTTGCCGAATAAGGCGAACAGGACAATAATCCAACGACCAACAAGCTGATCAACATATATAAAAACTGCTTTTTCATTAATACCTCAATAATCTCAAAAATCATTTGTTTCTTCATCTTCTTATATCTAAAACCATATGTCCTATCCTTAAAGTAATCCGCCTATTCTTTGTTCTACCTTCTTCCGTCTTATTTGATGCAAATGGTTCTAAAGACCCTTTTCCGGAAGTTATTAGAAAGCCCTTAGGAATTCCTTTGGAAACCAGATATTCAGCAACTACTTCAGCCCTTTTCAAAGAACGTTCCTGATTTTCCTTAAACGTTCCTTGGTCATCTGAGTGCCCTGTAATCTCCAACACCTCTCCCGGATTTGCTTTCATATAAATAACAAGTTTATCCAAATACTGTTTTAATTCTTTGGTTAAATCAACTGCCGCTGATGTTGCATATTCAAATGAAATATCAACATTTTCTTTTACTCCGATTTTTAGACTGTCATTTGACAATGTACTGTCCATAGAAACTTCCTTAGTTTGTGCAGAAACAGCTATAGACACAAATAAACAAATGAGAATAATAAAAACAATTTTCATAACATCACCTTAATTTATTTAAAAAATTGAATTTCAACTTATGCAATATGGTAATTGGAAACGACAATTCCTAATTCCTAATTTCTAATTCCTAATTTCTAACTCCGCTTCTGCCATTCTCCAAATTTTCTGGCAGGGGAAATAATTATTATATAATGCTTCACCTAAAATTACTGAATCTATGCCATATTTAATATAGTCGTTAAGTTTCATAAGTTCGACTGCATTAATAATTCCATCATATAATGTAATTTTCATTTTTAAATTTGAAATTAAATATATTAGTGATTCAAAATTATAAGATTGTTTATTCTTTAAAACATCTCTGTCTATATAAAGTATTCTCTGAAATCCGATTTCCTTTAGCTGATGTATAAAATCTTCTTGTGATATATCGTGTGGTTTATTGCAAAAAAGTTCCCCCCCCTGAATCTCCATTTTTGCTGATATTCTTGAAGGAGTGAACTTCTTAATTAAATCGCTTATCTTATATGATTTATAATGATTTAACAAACATAGAAATATTCTGAAAACACCATTATTCAGTAAATATTCGCATTGCTCCAAATCCCTGAAATTTGCTGATACCTGAATAGGAATATCTACCGAAGAAGCAAGGTTTACAATCTGCTTGATATCTTCTTCCGAAAGTAATTCATCATCAATTGTAATATGAATTGACTTTGCATTTTCACGGCGTAGCAGGCAACAAAGCTGTGATGGTTCTTCAGCAAACCTTGAATATAGTTGTTCAGTATCCTTTTCGCCTTTGATGTGTAAAAGACACCTCCCTTCTAATAAACGCAATTCGGGTATGACAAGAACCATTTTAGAATTTTCAATTTTACAATTTTACAATTTTCAATCAATTTATAATTTTCAATTTACTAAAAAACCTTCATGGGTAATTCCTGTTTATGCAGGAATGACATATTTCAGAACAGACTTATTATTGTACCAAATAAATTTATAACATTGCATATTTCAATGCTAATTTGATTAATTGTTCAGCAGAGGCATCTTTTGAACCAATTTCGTCAATTGCTTTTCTAATTGATTTATCTGCTATAATTCTCGAATAACCTAACGTAAGCAAAGCTGAAAGAGCTTCCTGTTTAATCAGATTTTGCTCATAACCGACAGATGAAGCATCAAATTCTCCCATTTTAATAATTTTGTCTTTTAATTCAAGCATTAATCTTTCTGCAGTTTTTTTGCCGATTCCCGGTAATTTTTGCAAAGCGTGCAAATTACCTTGAATTATTATATGTTTAAGCTCATCTACTGTTATTGAAGATAAAATTCCCAAAGCTGATTTGGGACCAATTCCCGAAATTGAAATCAAGACCTTAAATGCCTCTCTTTCCGATTTATTCCAGAAACCATATAAAGTCATTGCATCTTCTCTTGGAATTAATAAAGTGAAGATTACAACCTCGATACCTTCATCAGGAAGATGTTGAGATGTATTTAATGACGTTAAAACATGATAACCGACACCATTGCAATCAATAACCACATCTGTTGCGGATTTCGATAATAATTTTCCTTTTAATTGTGCTATCATTTTTTTCAGTATAAAATTTTAAAGTAAAAAGATAAAAAGCTAATTTTTTATTAGTTTTGAGAAAATTCGCTTTTGACCAATCTTTAATTCTATAATATATATCCCAACAGGGTGATTATTGATATTTAATTTAAAAATATTTTCAGAACCGGGATTACACTTGAGATTCATATTTAATATATTTGTCCCAAAAATATTAGCTACCCTGATTTCCGCATTCGTTACTTCATCATAAGAAATGACTATGTTGAAATCACCTTCGCTTGGATTTGGATAGATATTAAAAATATCTGCCGATGAATAATCTTCGATACCGACAATGAAACTAATATTTTCAGAGATAGCTTTGCAACCGTTGATATCTGTTATTTCAACTTTATATAAGCCGTCTTCTTTTATTAAGTATTCTTTTTTTGTAGCTCCTTTAATTAAGGAGTCATTTAAAAACCATTTATATGCACTTACTACTACTTCACCCGAATTGGCGGATAACAAATTTCCGTTTTGGTCAATTGTAGGTGCCGGAGGGTCATCCAATTCTGAAAAATATATCTCATCAGATGTCTTTTCACATCCATTACTCGCTATACCTTTAACCCAACATAAACCGGGTGTTGATATGTAAATAGTTCTGCCGGTCAGCCCGTTTGACCATTCATAAACAGAAAATCCAAGTGAAGCTGTAACCCTTACACTGTCATTTTTACAGTATCCGGGGCTGCCGGGATATCCTAAAATTTTCATATCAGGAACTGATTTAAAATTCACATTTACCGCTTTTGAGTTTGCAAAGCAACCTTCATCGCTAAAAACCCTGACAGAATATGAACCGGTTGATGTAATATATATTATTCTGGAAGTATCTCCATTTGACCATTCGTATCTTGAATAGCCCTCCTCTGCTTCGAGTATAACAGTATCACCAGAACATAAATTCGTTTCCCCAATTACCGTTACATTTGGTTGAGCAATATTGCAGTCTAAAATTGGTGCTTCCCAAATTCCCCTGCCGTAAGTAGCGGCACGAATCTTTTTAGTAGGGTAAAATATTTCAAGTTCATTAATGATTACATTTGGCATTCCTTCTCCGTATGGCTCCCAATATGCGGAATTGTAATCGGTATAAAACACTCCAATATCGGTTCCAATGTATAAACGGTCGGGAGAATTTTTTTGGCACACAATACAATTTACAGGGACATTCGGTAAATTCCCCGAAATATTTATAACAATAGTATCGTTTAACTCCAAAACCTTGTATCCATCGCTAAAATCACCAAGAGTAATCCACACCCTATCTGATTTATTTGGGTCAACAGCAAGATATGTCATAATCCTTGGAGAATAATATTTTTCAATCCATGAATTTCCTGCATCAGTTGACATATACAAATTGTAATTCGTTGCCGCATAAACAACATTGGAATTATTAGGAGCAATAGCCATCGAGCGAAATACAATATTATTGAAATTTCCTACCTTTTTCCAGGAACTACTATTACCTCCTTCGCTGGATTTATAAATGTTTTGGAATCCGATATACATTACATTAGGATTAGTTCCATCGATTACAAAAGGTGTTATCCACCCTGCACTCTCACCCATATTTGAGGCAGACAATGATTCCCAGAAAGTATTTCCCGAGTTCGTCGAATAATACAAGGAGCCATAATAATAAGTCATAAACATTTTCCGGTCATCAGCCGGATGGATTGCACATTCCATTCCGTCACCCGCCTGGAGATGAACCCAGCCGGTATCGTTGTGCATATTTGTTCCATTGTCCTGGCAACCTCCGATGATTAAATTCTCATTCATTTTCGATTGACCGATTCTGTAATATTGCGTTATTGACATTCCATCGGTTATATCATTCCAACTCTTACCTAAATCTTCAGTATAATACAAGCCCCCGTCATTAGCAGAAAATAAAGCCGTCGTTGACGGTTTAAAAGCCAAATCATGAATGTCGGCATGCAAAAAAGGCGTAATCTTGGAATCATCCACCCAAGATGTTATCCTGTCAAATTCGTTTCCACCATCTTCGCTTTTCCAAACGTTTATGCCACCAATATAAATAATATTTTCATTCGTAGGATGGACTGCAATACATAAATCATAATTGCCCTGCCCTTCCAGTTCATCGTCTCCCATACCGTCGTACCTCCCCAAAATATTTGGTGAAACAGTATAATCAAGCATTCTTACCCAAGACTGTCCCCTGTCTGTTGATATGTGAAATGAATGAAAACTCGTATAGCCAGCCCTCGAAGCAATAGCCCAGATTTTATTCGGGTTGCTTCCACTTACAGTAATTGCTATCCGGCTTGCACCCGTAACCGCCTGGATTAATTCCCATGTATTACCATTATCTGTGGAACGCAGGAATGATGCTTGCCCGACATTTGAAAAGGAACTTGCATTTATTATATTTGGGTCATCCGGCATAAACTCCATATCTTTGATATAATAATTCTGCAATTTCGATTCCCATGTTTTACCACCGTCAGTTGATTTCAAAATTCCCGCACTTGTACCAACGATAACAATGTTGTAATTATCAGGATGAACGAGTACACGGCTAATTACAAATTTTTCATGCAATTGTTTAGAGAGATTTGTTGTTTCCCAAATTAATCCGCCATAATAGGATTTAATAAGACCAACGCTATAAAAATTATCACCGGTTCCATAAGTTCCGTTATCATCACCGGTAGCAACGTAGATAACGCCCGGACTTTTCGGATACACGGCAATATCGGAAACACCCTGAGACAAAAAGCTTGTAAACGGAAAGCCCGTCCAGGTTTGTCCCATGTCAGATGACCTCCAAACGCCTCCTGTTGCTGTTCCTGCCCATACTACATTAGCATTTTGAGGGTCAAACCTGACTACATTTACCCTTCCCAAACCCTGTTTACGGGTTTTATTATATTTAGCCGGAACATTTACCGGTCCGAGCAATTGCCATGTATTCGACTGAACCTTTTCACTTTTTGTTTTAACAGTAGCCAAGTAGGATTCCCACTCGTTCAATACATCAGTTCCTTTTGGTATTGTACCGTCCGGCATTAGCCGGGTTTCCCAAAAGTGTTCCCAGCGTTTATATTGCTTCCACCCTGCCGGTTTCTTTTTGCCAGGGTCATTAATACCTTCAAAGCTATTCCAGTGTTCATAATAAATCTCCTTAATCTGCTCGAAGGTTGGATTCTTCAACTCATCAATTTTTTGTAATGCTTCGCCAATTTGTTTAGTGTCTTTTGCAAAAGAGTAACCAATCAAAACCAAAGTAAAAACAATAACAACAGTAAAATATTTTCTCAAATTCATTTAAAGTCCAACATTTTGTTAAAAAAAACTATACAAATTAATAAAGTAATATGAGATAAAATATTGTAATTGAGGAAAAAAAATTGAATTTAATAGAAAAGTAGGGCAGAATTAACAGCTGCCCTACAATTTTAAAAATCAAATTGAATGATGTTTGCAATCATCTTTCAATAAATACCCTTTCCACAGCCGGAGCAAGATAATCCAATTTGTTTTTGATTTTTAACCTACGGCTAAAGCCGCAGGTTGAACTTTCACTGTCATTCCCGCGAAAGCGGGAATCCATATTGCCATATTTCATAATTTCGCTTATTTTAAAGCACTATTTCAATGCTCAGAAATAAAGGAAAATCATGATAAGTGTTAATCAGTAACGCCTCGTCTAAGTTTCTGCCCGGACTTCCCCAATTCCATCCAATAACAAATTCATCCGGAATGCCTCTTTGGAATACATCCGTTGTATCCGTGAATGTTAGTGTCGTAGGGGATAAATAGTTTTGAGAGTGCAATATTAATGCATTTGTACATAACGTAATAGCTATAACGAATAAATAGTAATTTTTCATTTCTGTTCCTTTATTTAATTACAACAATATCTATTGTAGAAATAAATTCACCTGCTGAGAAACGAATATGATATATCCCGGAAGCGATGGAACCTGTATCCATGTCAATATTATAAATTCCCGGTTCCTTAAAACCATCAAATAAATTTTGAATTTTATTACCTGTTAAATCAAAAACATCAATTTTTAAGTTAATAAGTTGATTCACAGTATATTCAAGTGTTATCGAATCATTTCCCGGATTTGGAAAAGATGAAATATTACTAATAAATTCTATAGGATTATTTGGATTTTCTACTCCAGTTCCAGTCCATTTTGCGTTATTTAAATGCAAACTGCCACTTGTACAAGTAATAATGTATTTGTTATCTGAAGAAAAATCAACTGATAGTTTTGGACCCCAATTGTTATAGTACGTATATGTATTTTCTCCGGTTTCAATATCCCAAATTCTTACAGTGTAATCGTCCCCTGCAGATATAAGGTATTTTCCGTCGGGAGTGATTTTTAAGTCTTTAATATCACCATCAGTATGACCTATAAATTCCTTAATTTTTGAAAAATTATTTTGTATATCAAGTAAAACTAATTTTCGTTTATTGTATTCTCCTTGATTAACGATAATATACCTACTATCAAGTAAAAATTTCACTGAGAGTTGTGATTCTATACTTCCGCTTGTTATAAATTTGTCATTTTCAATATCATAAATACTTAATATATCATTCGCATCTGACATTGCGAGATACTTTTTATCTGATGAAAAGTCCATATGAGAGTTTTTAAAATTTTCTGGATACATTTCATTATAAAAACTTTTTAATAGTACTTTGGTTTTCATATTCCATATTTTAACTCCTTTTGTTGAACTTGCTGCAATTAATTCTTCATCAGATGACATTACTACTTCGACTCCACCTAATCCTGTTATATCATCAAAAATTTGAAATTGCTCAAATGTTTCTGTATCCCAAACAACAACTCTACCATTGACCAAGATAGAAGCAAGATATTTACCGCTTTGGGATAAAGCTAAATGAGCTATCAACCCATGATTAATGGATAATATAGAATCTCCGGTTTCGGTATCCCAAACTCGTAGGAAATTCCCACCTGTATAAATCTTGCTACCGTCCTTTGAGAAAAGAACGTGAGTAAAGTTCTGTGAGGGCCAACTTGTGTATGTCCAAACGGTATCAGGCAGTGGCTCTTGTGCTTTTGCCTGCTCCAGCCCTGCGAGGGCGAGCAGGAAAGCGATTAAGAAAAAGAATTTTGCAGTTTTAATATAGGGACCTTTCAAATATTTTAAGAAATTTATTATAATTATAACTATTTACTCATTAGTTATCTTAAAGGACTAACAAGTCATTATAAATTTACAAAAAAAAGTGTTTAATAAACAAAAATCTTTTTCCTTAAATCCCTACTCCATGCTCCTCTATTATTCTGTCTATTTCCTTGCTTACGTATTTTGCAATTTGTTTTTGGGCTTTCTTTTGCTCGGCTGATGTTGTGTCGAGGTCTCCTAAAATAATAATATTTTCATCATTGAGCAGATTGGCAGGTTCGGTATAATTAAAAGAACCGGCAATGACTACCTGGTCATCGAGAACCATTAGTTTGTGATGCAGTTTCCTGACTCCTCCCTGATTCCCTACTTTAAATAGCTCTACCCCGCTTTCCTTCAAATCGGGTATAGCTGCCCAATCCTGACTGCCCTGAGCCGCATCGAAAGCGCCGCGTATGGGCATGTTCAAATCACGAAGGCGAATCATCGTATCGTCAATTCCCGAAGATTTTGCAAACGTGAAAATAGCAAAGTCAATCCGCTTCCTTGCTTTGAGCATTTGTTTCATTATTTCCATTTCAGGAGAATGGTCGGGTGCAAATAATATCCGGACGGGAACATCGGAAACAACGAGGTCGTTTGGTGCCTTATCATGTCCTTCGTTCAGTTTGCCAAAGTGTCCTTCCTGAATTTCCCCGTATTCACTCGAATAAATTTTTGCAACATTTTTGTCATGAATTATAATGATATGATTCAAATTCTTATGAGTGTCGGTATCGGTGAAATTCGTAGAACCGGTAAGAACCGAGGAGCCGTCCCTGACTATGAACTTCTGATGAAAAATTTTTGTATTATAATCGAACTTAATATCAATATTCGAACGGAGAACTGCGGCTTGTATATCCCTGTTAATTTCGTATTCACCGCCTTTTTCCCATGGTTTTTCGAGAAATTTCTTCTCTTTCAAATAGTCCTGTTCGACAACGAGTTTAACGACAACTTTTCTTTGACGTGCTTTGATAATAGCTTCTGCTATAAGCGCATTATCGAGTTCCTGCACTGCTATTTCGAGTTTTTTATTTGCTCCGTTAATGAAGTTTACTATGACATCTTCAAGATTGTCGGGAGCGCCAACTTCCTTTGGACCGGAATAAAATTCGACATTGCCAACTATTTTGCTCATAAATTACTCCTGATTTGTGATAAAATATTGTATTTGAGAATAGAAGAATCAATATATACAGATGCTTTCTCATTAGATATCCTCTATTTGATTTAATTATCTTTTTAATGCTTCACAACTTTCTTCACATAAATATCGTTTCCTATTTGAATGTTCACAAAATATAATCCTGCAGGCAAATGTTTTATATTAATCTCATCAATATATCTTTCTCCCAAAGTAAACTCAGGAATTTTCATTATAGTATTACTTATTATGTCTTTAATCTCAATTAAACATCGTAACTGATTGATATTAGATGAATTATTGATTATTTCCAAAGCAAATTTATCGTAAGTTGGATTAGGATGCAAATTAATAATCATATTTGTTCTTGTCTCATCTTCAACTCCGACAATCTGTACGTACATCGGGTCGGAGATGTTCGAGCAGTTGCTTTCATTGGTTATCATCACAGTGTAATTACCGGAAGTTTTTGCATTATACTCCCTTTTATCGGCAAAGGAAATTTTTTCGTCATTCAAAAACCATGTATATGTTTTGGCTTCTACAGAACATGTTAGCAGATTGACTTCCCTTATTATTCCGGGTTTTTCCGGTGCTGCTATTTTGGTTATAACAAATCCTGAAGATGTTTTCCTGCAACCTTCCCTTGTTATACCGGTTACTGTGTATGTCCCAGATTCTTTAACATAGATGTATCTCCCAATTTGTCCGTCGGACCATTCAAAGTCTTCATAATTCAAAGTTGGTCCGGCATCCAATTTCAAACTGTCCCCTTCACAAAAGCTGTTTTTATTTAGCGAATTCTTGATTGTTACGTTTGGCGGTTTTATTACAGTAATTGCAATATCTTCCGATGTAGAAACACATCCAAGAGAATCTTTTACAGTAACCGTGTAAATCCCGGTTTCCTTAACGGTAATACTTTTTGAAGTCTCGCTTGTCGTCCATTCATAACTTGCATAATCACCAACAACCCACAAAACAACAGAGTCACTCTCACAAATTTTATTGCTTTTACTTAGTAAAACTTCCGGTGGAGCAATCACGCAGTCAATGATTTTGACTTCCCAAAGTCCCCTGCCGAAAGTCCCGGCTCTCAGCTTACCGCTTGCCTCGTGAATGTCGAGGTCCTGAACAACAACATTTGGTAAACCCTTGCCATAAGGTGCCCATTCTTCCATATCATCATCGCGAAAATAAACACCGATATCTGTCCCGATAAACATCTGGTTGTTTTTGCTATTCCGGTTGTAAACTATGCAATTAACAGGTACATTGGGGATTCCTTCTGAGTATTGATAAAGACCTTTGTCGTAATAAAATACTTTATCTGTAGCAATAAAATTTCCTCTTGTAACCCAAAACTTTAATGCATCTTTAGGGTCAATAGCTATAGAAGTCAGTGTTAAATCACCATTGCCGGTTACAACTGTTGCCCAGTCCTTGCCTGCATTTGTTGTTCTCCAAATAGCTTGTGGTTTTATAATATATATTACATTATGGTCAGCTCTCGATATTGCAATATGCCTTATTGTTTCATTATCGGTAAAGTTTGTAACTTTAGTAAATGGGTCTAAACCTTTTCTACCGGCTTTCCAAAGATTAATATAACCTGCATAGATATCATCGGGAATTACAGGGTCAATAGCAAAAGGAGCCACCCATTCTGCTCTTTCATTCGTTTTATTGGTGTCCAACAACGGACTGAATGAATTACCGCCGTTTCTCGACACGGCAAAATCACCGTAATAAATCGAGCTATACATTACCTGTCCGTCAAACTGGTCAATCCAGCAGTCCATACCATCGCCACCACGAACATAATTCCATTGATTATTTTTCAAAATACTTGTACCATTATCCTGGGAACCGCAAATTAATAGTCCCGGGTCATTTCTATAACTGTGAATCCGGTAAAATTGTGTAACCTCGAGACCTTTGCTCAAGTCCTTCCATTCTTTAGTTGCCGGATAATATCTGTTAATACCGCCATCGTTGCAGGAAAACAACAATCCTTCCGGCGAAAACCTCAAATCGTGATGGTCTGCATGTATGTAGGGAATATCTGCCGACTCATATTTTGTTGTCCAATAACCAACCAACTCCCATGGTTGACCATTGGCACGAAAACGGTATAAGTTAACACCTCCGATATATACATCCATTGGATTTGAAGGATTGGAAGCAATGCACAAATCGTAAAAACCCTGACTTGGCGTACTTATGCTATCAGGCATATCAGAATGTGCATTAAGTAAGTCCCAAGTATAGTTTCCAATAGTGTTATCTAGAGTCTGAGCCATATAAAACCATTGTTGCCCTGCATCCGGAGTATATATCACCGAATGCAAACCACCTCCGTTTTTTACATTTACTATATATACATAAGTTGGATTGTTGACATTTACGGTAATCGCCATCCTAACAACATCACCATAGTAAAAATCAAGTCCCCTGAAAAAAGAGACACTATCTTTACCATCTCTTTCAATAATACTGACGTGATATAATCCATAGAAAGTATTAGTGGCGTCACCATAAATAAAAGATGCCCAAAGCCATTTGCTGTCATCAGGCCTGAATTCCAAATCCCTCGTATAAGCATTCGTCAAAGTATCCCATGTATCACCGCCATCTTCAGTTAAGAATAGTCCACGACTGGTTGCCGCATAAACACGGTTCGTATCCATGGGGTCAACAAGCAATCTGTTGATAAGTACCCTGTCCGAAATCTGTTTTGCAAAATTTGTAACCTTCCAACTGTTTCCATTATCAGTAGTTTTAATTACTCCGATTGTATAACAGTTAATACCCCCAAAAGCGGCATCAGCATCACCTGTGGCGGCATAAACAATGTTAGTATATGTGTTGGACGTGTTGGCAACGGCGATATCCGAAATTCCAATAGATAAAAATTCGGTAAATGGAAAAGTTTTCCAGTTGTTACCCGCATCTGTACTTTTCCAGATACCTCCAAAAGCCGCCCCAGCCCACATAATATTTGGATTTCTCGGATTAAATTCCACGCAGTTAATCCTGCCCAAACCCGTCGGGTCGGTATAAGATTGATGTTGCGGTGGAGATGACGGACCCAAAGACTTCCATGTATTTTCCTGTTGGAGTTTCTCCTTTTTTGAATCTGCTTCTTTCCTCATTTGCAATTCTTCAAACAAACCAATAACATTCGGAACATTTCCGTCAGCATCAACTCTGTGTTTCCAAAAGTCTTCACTTCTTTTGTATGGTTTCCAGCCGGAACCTTTACCTGGTTTTTTATTCACCCAATAATCATCGAAGGAATTTTGAACTGTTTTCAAATCAATCTTCTCAGCACCAACAGGGCTAATCCACTTAAGTGAATTATCAATTGAATTAAGATTAGCAGGTTTGAGAACTGCAGGATTATCTTTTAAATCTGAATTCAATTGATTCTTAACCTTAAACTCTGCTTGAGAGTATGCAACAAGGATTTGTGCAAAAAAAGTTAATGTGAAAATCATTGAAATAATCATTTTTTGCGAAAATATGAACCTTTTTTTCATGACAACACCTATAAATTTATTTTAATTTTATTCTTCTTAGCTCTGTTAAAATCAATGATATAAATATAATGATTTTTCAAATAAAACAAAGTAGTTAAATTGACTAAATTCTAAATATTTTTCTATTCAATCAGTTTTTTAAAACTCTGCCAGTCAACAATAACCATCAACTATACAGGAATCAGTTCAGACCAAATGAAACATATCCTTTTCAACTCCGCAAATAGGACATACCCAATCATCGGGCAAATCCCTGAAAGCTGTTCCCGGTTTAATCCCTGCAGTCGGGTCCCCCTCATCCGAATCGTAAACATAACCGCAAACCGAACAAATATACTCCTCTTTAACCTCTTGAAACTGAGAATCCTCTTCATTCGTAATTGGTAATTCGTAATTAGTAATTTTATAGGTCGGTGCATTCTTTGGTGATTTGCCTTTAATAACATTCCGGTAATAGGAATATGTCAAAGGAGTTTTATCTTTGCTAATAAAACCGGCATCCATCACTTCCCCGATGAAAATGATATGTGTCCCTACATCAATTTCTTTAACAACTTGACATTCAATATATGAAACAGTTTTTTCCAATACAATTGGTGCTCCCGTCACACCTGTTTTAAACAAAATATCTTTGAATTTATCGAAATCCCTGCCTGATTTAAAACCCCAGTGACCGATATAAGTCAAATCAACATCCTCCTGAATAATCGAAATTGAAAAAACTCCACTATTTTTAATATAATCCGTCGTAAGATTATCTTTGTGGGTACAAACAGCAAACCGGGCAGGTTCTGCAGTTACCTGAAAGCATGTATTATTAATATGTCCGTTATATTTATTTCCGTTTTTAGAACTTAAAATAAATAGACCATAAGTCATATTGAAGAAAACATCAGTATTCATAACAATTTAGAATAATATTCAACAAAATATTAAACAATTTAATGATATTTCATTTAACTTTAAAACAATTTGTTAAATTAAAACTATATACATTAATTTTAATAACATAGGATTTGATAGAGTAAGAAAAAGTAGGGCAGATTTAACAGCTGCCCTACAATTTTAAAAAATCAAATGGGATGATGTTTGCAATCATCTTTCAATAAATACCCTTTCCACTGCGGGTGCAAGATAGTCCAACTGCCATTTGTCAATATTTTCTTCAGCTTGGATGAAGTATAATCCTTGTGTATATTCGCCTGTTGGAATTTTTATTGTTTCTCCTGGTCGTGCTAAATACTCAAATATCTTCTCTCCAGTAATAGAATATAATCTGACCTTAGCTTTGTTGATATTATCGCTGTTTTCCAATAGATATTTAACAGGATAATTCACTGTAACAAAGACTTCGTCTTTGGCTGGATTGGGAAAGACTTTTAACTCCATTTTACCCGCTTCGGTTAATTTTCTTATTTGCCCGCTCTCCAAGTCAATGATTATTCTACCTCCATAGTTTTCTGCACGCTTGGCTATGACTGTATCGGCTATCGGTAAACCTCCAATAAAAAACCTTTCGGAATACTCTGCTGTTGTATCATGATTGATAAATATAACCCGGTAATCAAGGTCTGCCATATTGATAATAGTAAACTGCATTAATGTACCTGTTGTATCAGTTGTTGATACCGGAATTGGAAAGGGCATAAAAGTATTACTTGGATGTCCTTCCAAACCAATTGTTGTTGATTCTGAACTCAACGCATAAACGGTAAAATCTATATCTGCACTGGTCTGTGGAGCAACATTAAACATTGGAGTAAAAATTGAGTCTCTTTCAATCTGCTCAAAATAATTTCCATTTACAGTATCTTCAATTTCAACATAAGGTAAATTCCATGGTAAATTATTACCATTCAAACTTGCAAGTCCAACATAATAATGAAAAGTACTGCTGCTGTACCCGGCATATCCTTCGCATATTAAATCATTTTCATTCTGCCTGTAATAATATTTCGCAGATGCCCTTATTTCCGGGGGTGTATCAAAAGAGTTAAAAATCCTTCGATTATGCCATGCTTCATCTGAAGCAGGAAGAACATGATTAATAGCTTGGTGTGCCTGTTTACCTTCAGAAATATAAAAGATGCTATTATTACCATTTAAATAATTTGATTCGGTTAAGAAACTATGTGTTCTACTTAAAAGATAAACTTTATTATCAGATGTCAAATTTAAAGTGATTCTGTTTGTATTATCAAAAAGAGCATTATCACCAAATATAGACATTTTTGTTAAAGGACCTTGTGCAATATTGGGTTGGATTATACTAAAATCAATTGAGTAAATATGATTAAAATTATAATCATAATAAGTGCTATTGCTAATTTTTATATCTCTTCCTGTAATGAAAAAAAGGCTGGGGAGGAAATCACAAAAGAATTCATCCTGCCAAAATACATAATGAAAATCAGAAGACCTAAGAGACTTTAGGATAACAGGAAAAGTAGAATTTATATTATAGTGTAAAAGACTTATTTGAACAATTGAACTATCCCAATTAAAATATACTTCGGGATTTCTCTTACTTGTTGATTTAGGAAAATAATTTTGGATTCCATCACCAAAATCAATTTTTAATTTTGTTAATAAAATCCTATCAATATATTCAGGACCATCTCCCCATTGTCTTTTTTCTTGCCAAACTAATGATGCTTCGTTTTTATTGTTTGAATAAACATTTAATGATGGGTGCTTGCTTGAATATGTATTTGACCAATTTATTCTAATTGTATCAAGACAAGGATATGGGGAAGCCAAACTCCTATAACCCGCTACTATTCCTCCAGGCGAATTATTCTCAAATATAAAATTAGAAAATGCATAATAATTCCCATCCGTTGAAGCATTAATTACAGGATTACCCCAATTGCTTCGATCTAATGAGTCTGCAAAATAATATTCGATGATAAAACTATTGGGATAACCAATTATTTCACTATTGACTTCAAAAGTAGATTCAACAATAAAATCAATGGGGTGTGTTGTCTTATTTTCATTAAAACAAGTGTAAACAACATAAGCTCTCAAACTATCGTTTGCATCTTTACGTACCACAATTGAAGGATAATCACATGAAATTGAATCAAAATATTCTATAGGACTACTTATACAAGTTGGTTTAGTAATAAATTCCGATAGCCATATTTCAGGTTCCCATACAATATTTTGGTCTACTGAATTCACATATATTTTCTTACTCCTCCTGTAATATACTCCCATTGAATCACTGCCCTCCCTTTGCGGTTTATAATAAACCATATGATACCTTATAGTATCGGTTTCATTACCATTTGAATCCAATACGGAATATGCTATCATCTTATTCTGATTTGAATGGTCCAAATAGCCAAGAGCTGTGTCAGGATGCAATACTTCAACTTTAAATATTTTTCCTTCACCAGGTAGTAATTTTACTGTAAAATCTCCGTCCTGTTTAATTATCGTATCTTTGTAATCATAATATTCAGGAGCTCGCCACCACCAGATTGAATCATTTGCAGAATACAAATCTCCGCCAAGCTCTGATACTCTTAAAAGACAATATTCATTGGTATCATTTGAATTTTCGTAATTAAACGGAATTGTAAATTCACGGCAGCCAAGCCGCTTCCACCAATAATTTCTCATTACACTATCACCTCCTGGATTTTTTATGGCGTTACAACTGTCAAAAAATTCGGCTGTTGAGAGAAATCTCATATAATGACGAGTTTGTCCAGCTGAATCCCATTCCCAATTAATTAATGGATTTGTCCTTCTATTTTGAATTCCTAAATAAAATACATCTGTTAAAGCAGAATTTTTATCTTTTAATAAAGTTACATCATAAAAACCGGAATCTATTCTAAATCCTGTACTATCGATATATTCATTTTCATAATAAGGTATATGATAATATTCAAAATCACTGCCTTGAACATATTTTGTCCGTCCAATTGGTCTAATTTTCCAATCAATTTTATCTAATGAAACAAAATTTTTCAATATTGAATCATTATAATCTCCATGCTGATTGTACCATGTTTTGTATCCCTTACCAAACCACGCTTGTAATTGGAGATCCATCAAAGTATTTTCGTTTGCTTTACAATAATCTATTATATGCTTTAATTCGACCCTTGTTGATTTTTGTCCAACATATACCCTGTCTATACTAACATGCTGGCTATCTGCAATTGTTGAAAGAGGTTGAATCAAATCTAATCCATTTGGGTCATTGTTTATAACAAAATCACCACCAATTGTGTCTGAATAAATAATATTCTCATCGGATGATAATACTTTAATCGAATCTTCCATTCCATGAGCCATTAAACCAGTCCAACACGATGAATCATCAATAAAGGATTCATTTGCTTTATCTCTATCGAATAAAAGTCCCTTTGCTCCCTTTAGGATGTGACTCATAATTAATGCCCTAAACTCCTCTCCGGTTTTTTGTCTATTATGATGTCCAGCTTGAATATAGAAACTACCAGTTACGGTTGGATCAATGATTCCATTAAAATTACAACCTAATAGTTCATGATGCCACCAAATATCGCCTGAATAAAGAAATTTTTTATCTTGTACAAAATCTCTAAAAGCAATGCTTTCCAAGTAACCTTGAAACGATGATTTTCTATCAGCATTTTCAAGTTTATATTGATATTCTTGCAAGTTTTTAACTGTATCTAAAAATTTTATTGTAAAAGCGTAGGCTGAATCAATCCCCAAAAATTTGCAAATAAAAGTTTCATAACCTGAAATTAATGAATCACCTCTATGAGTACCATTATAGCCAGGACCTAAACCTAATCCATAAGCGTATTTTGGAAATGTTACATTGTCATCATCAGTTGTATATAGAAACGGTGCAGCAACTCTTCTTCCGGGTGAGCCCATATTTATCCATCTTTCTTTTGCTCCAATATAATACCTGAATAAAGAATCATAAGAACAATCCTCTTCAGTTATACCTAAATTACCGACTAATTTATTATAATACCTACAGGCAAGCCAAAAAGAAGTTCCTATTTCATCTCGAGTATAAAACCTGATTGCTTTTAATCCTTTATTGCTCTTTGTTAACGTATCTAAATCTCTTTGTGTCCTGAAAACAATTAAGCTGTCAAATTCACCTAAAAGCAACCTTCGTGCATGAGGTGTTACAAGTCTTATCCAATCTATCTCAATATCGGTATTTCCAAAATATGTAATTTCAATATCTAATGAATCATATTTTGAATCGGTAATATATGGATTCTTTATTGTATCACATATAAAAAATCCTGATATAATAACAGTCTCATTTCTTAAAGGTAACATTTTATCTTCAATTACTAATTGATTAGTATCAACTTGTACTTTATAGTAATAAATAGTTTCTTTTCCATCGACTGTGTCACGATGATCAATTCTTGTTAGAGAATCTCTTAATCTTCTTACTTTGCCTCTATATTCATCTAATGATGTGTATATTTCATCAATTTTTTGAATTTCGGGATTAGGGATTTTAGAAAAATTGATGGTATCCCACTTAGATTGATTATTGCTGTAATAAAAAATTCGAATTTTGAGGACTGGATCATTAGTAAATATATTGTTAGAACTATCGTGACGTTTCATATTGATATCAATATAAAATTGTTTCCCGTTCGATTCAGGATTGGGATTATGCGAACTTCCCTTATGTATAGTTTCCTTTGTGTCCCCTGGCCAGATGTTTTTTAAAACAACATTATTGGTATAGGAAGCATTCTTAAGAAGGACAATAGTCGTGTTTGTTGTATCAACGTCATCATGTATATATCTAAATCCAAACACGGGGTCTGCGGAATCTGCTTCCCTTGTTTTAAAGCTACCCGGATTTGTAATTTTCAAAGCAGGTTCGTACTGAATCCCCATCGCTTGCATAGCATTACTTTCATTACCGGCATTTGCCCAAACACCAACAGTTCCCATGAAAACATAAGAACTATCCGGGATTTCATTTAAATTTATGGGATAACTGCAATAATGAATCTGGTTCATGTTCATGGCTCTTGTTAAATCAAGATTACCACCCCACTGCCAACCGAATACCATTCCCTTAATATCAAAATCAGGATGTTCCGAACTTATTAATTCCGGTTCGGGATTAACTCCTATTGTGAACTGTTGTTGAATAGGTTCATTTTCCAAACTTCTCAGAAGTGGAGCAAAACAGGCATAATTATACAGATTATAAGAATAATAAGGAGATGAAAGATTAACCTTTATCATTTCAAAATTAATATCATCATTTGTTCCATTATCTTTGACAGTTGTTAATACCCAATTGGAATATTTGTATTCCAAAGGTGAACTATTTACAAAAGCTTGATACCCTGTAAAATTATTTGTGTCTCCACCGCTTGGACCAACATTAATGTCTAAAAATCCCGGTTCACTGTAACGGAAATAATGATGCATATGACCGCTGAAATTGGCTTTGGCTCCATATTTATATAGTGTATCCCTGTATGCATAGTTCTTTTCAAAAGGTTCGTAAAACATAGGAATATGAGTAAAGCAGAAAATATTGTTAGGTACATTTGGGTCGCTAAAACGGCTTCCAAGTTGTTCCAGTTGTCTCGGAGTCAAACTAAAGACCTTTACTCCATTGGTATCGGCAGGATGGGCAACATTTCTCGTAATAATAAACCTGCTTTTATTATTTGCATTTCCGTAATCGAAATAATAATCGAACGAAGTATCAGCATATATGCTGTCGGTATTACCATTCCAAAATGGATTTATAGTATCTTTGTAATCATCCCAACAGGAGCCGCTTTGAAATTCATGATTTCCCGGAACAAGGAAAACTGGAATTGAGTCCTTGAACATTCTACCAAAATCAAACTCATCGACAGAATCACATTTTATATAATCATAAAAGCTTTTCAAATGTGAACATCCATCATAAGCATCTCCACAAATTATTATGAAATCCAACTTGGGTGAAATAGTTTTTATCGAATCCAGTATTGCCTTGAATTGAGCATTAGAATAATTATTTTTATAATGCGTATCCGAAAGTATGGCAAACTTTATTGAATCAACAGGTGATTGTTCATTAAGCAGTTCTATCGCTTGTTCAAACAATGTATTGCTTTGTGAATATAGATTAACAAAGGTAATGCAGATAAAAAGAATAACAATCGAGATATATTTAACATTAAACATGACATCCTCCATTAAATTTTATTATTTTTTTTGTTTTATTAGGGAGCTAAGAATCTTAAAGTATATATTTCATCAGAAATATTTAACTCTAATATATAAATACCTGTTGATAGAAAGCCAATATCTATTTCAATTTTCTTAAGGTCAGAATTAATTATTTGCTCATTTAATGATTTGATGAGTTTACCTGTTATATCATATATTTTTATATCAATATTTCCAGAAAATTTCTCCGGAAGTTCGACGTATAATTTTTCATTCTTTTTTATATATTTAATTTCTGTATCTTTTTTCTCCTTCACATCAGTCCCGTTCCATTTTGAATTTAAAAGATAGGTAATGAAATATGTATCATTTTTTGGGTTAGGATCGAAACCAGAAGATATTATATAATTGTTAATAGAAACATCAATACTGATAGCTCCAGAATATGGATATTGATAGACTCTTTCTCCAGATTTAATATTATACACCAATACTACATCAGTTAGATTGCCTTCGGTATCATTACCTAATATTATAAATTTGGAATCATTAGAAAAAGAAATCCTGTTGATAAAACGATATTCCGTACCTTGCACCGATATAGTCTTTATTATATCTTTTGTTTCTAAATCCCATATATTAACTAAACCGTCATGCCCACAACTTGCAATCATGGTATTGTCATTTGAGAATTTAACATCACCAATTTCACCACCATGATAACCTAAAATTGAGATTTCATCATAGGTATTTGCATTCATTAGAATGACAGAACTACTATCTCCCCGATAGTCGGAAAAACTGAAATACTTGCCATTTGGTGAGATATCTAAACGATATGCCATATAATATCTCCCGATAAATGTTTTAATAATCTCTTTTGTTGCTATGTCAATCACGAGAATCTGTGGCTCGTCAAGTCCCATTTTTCCTGTAGTTGTGATAATTCGTTTGCCGTCAGGAGTGATGCAAGCTTCAGCACCTGAAGAACTTTCACCAAGATTGAATCTCATTAATGTATCTCCTGAGACTGTGTTTATTACTGAAACACCAGCACCTCCTACACCACCTGAACATATAATAGTATCACCGGTAGATGAAAATTCAATTCGGCTGATTTTACCACAACGTCCTGAGAATGTTTTTACTAAACTTCCATTATTTACTTCATATTGGTATATGTCTTTATAAACACCTACAAACACATACAGCCCGTCAGGGCTAAATTTAACGACATTAACGTTGTCAAGGGCTTTGCTCCAGACTGTGTCGGGAAGCGGCTCCTGCGAGAGCAGTAGAAGATTAATTCCTACTAAAAGTAGCAAGAAAGCGATTAAGAAAAATAATTTTGCAGTTTTCATATAGAGACCTTTCAAAAATTGTAGAAAATTTATTTTATAACTTTAAAGTCATGATAAAATTAAAAAATCAAGCATCAAAAATAAATCGTTACATTCAAAAAATAAAAAATAAAAAAAGCATTACTTTTATGATATAAAAAAGTAACTTTATTCTAAAATATAATTAATTTTTGTCATAAGCAAGTACTTAAAAAAAAATAATTTAGAGAATTGCAGAAATTGACAATTATTTCCTATAAAATTGCAGATATTGACAATTATTTTTATCATATTATTATAATTTCTAACTAACTTTAAAACAATTTGTGGAGAATTAAGTCTTTGTTTTTTAAAAATGAAGTATTATTATTGTAAAATTTTGAAAAGTATATTCAGGAATATATAATGAGTTTGGCAGATTACGAGGATTATGGCGAAAATTATAAAAGTGATGATATGGAAGAACAGATTCTTCGCTATAGCCGTGCATTGAGAAAAAGACGGTTTAATTCCGGTAAGGAGTTAAATTATTCAAACAGACAATCGAACCGGAAAGAAAATTTTAAGGAGCAATCCGGAAATAATGATGAACTTCCCTGTCTCGACACTGTTGAAGATATCGTGTACTACTGTGTCGAATCCAACAAATTCAAGGTTGCCGAAGAATTTTGCCTGTTGTGGACCGAATTGGCACCTTACTCATCTGATGCCTGGCAAAAGTTAGGTATTGTACTTAATAATTTGAATAATTATAGTGGAGCAATAGAAGCATTTGACAAATCCCTCTCATTAAATCCTCATGATTGTGAATCATTGACTAACAAGGCAATTGCCTTGGAAAACAAAGGAAGTTTCCGGGAATCCTTAAATACAATAAATGAAGCCCTTAGGTATGACCCCGCTAGTGAAGAAGCAATGTTTCACAAAGCCATTATTTTAAGCGCAAATAAAAAGTATATGTCGGCAATCGAGATATTCAGGTATTTAAGTGAAAATGAAAGTTTCAAAAGGGATTGTTATATTGAACTTGGTGTATGTTTTCAAAATACGGGACATTTTACAAGAGCAATTGAATATTATGACTTAGCCATAGACGAGAATCCTTTTGATTACTCATGCTGGCACAATAAGGGTTTGGCTTTTCAGATGAATCTTCAATACTTGAAAGCCATAGATTGTTTTGATATGGCAATAGCTATCAAAGATGATTTTCATTTAGGTTGGTATAGTAAGGGCAATTGTCTGGCTTTGACCGGGAGATTGAATGATGCTTTGGATAGTTATCTCGAGGCGGCTAAACACAAACCTGAAGATTTGGATACAATGTATAACATAGCAAATACTTATACCGATTTGGGCGATTATATGAAGGCAATCGCATATTTCTCCCATTTACTAAATTTTAATCCTAAGCATTTTGGAGCATTTTTCGGCAGAGGAGTATGCTATGACGCATTGGAAAGGTATGACGAAGCCCTGATTGATTATAATTCTGCTTTGGTTTTCAACAGAAATAATCCGGAATTGTGGTATGCAAAAGGTGATTTGCTCTATAATATGGACAACAACAAAGGTGCCATATTTTGTTATAAAAAAGTAGTTGAACTTGAGCCAAATAATGTCGAATGTTGGCTGGATTTGGGCTCTACATATATTGAGACAGATGATTTTGATGAATCATTGAAAGCATTCGAAACCGTCATCAGGTTAAGTCCCGAATGGTCTGAAGGATATTACCATAAAAGTAAATTATTTATAAAGTATAAAGACATTGCCAAATCAGCACACTGGTTACATATGGCGATATTGTTCGAACCAAAAAAGGCAGATGAATTTGAAAGAGATTTCTATGATTTTGTTGACAAACCTATTATCAATGAGCTAAAAGATGAACTTGGGATATTGATGAACAAAAAGAAGTAATTGGCTCTAAATCAATAAATTAGACTTTTTCCAACCTAAGTTTTCTTGTCAAAATAAATTCTGGTTCTTCGCTAAATGAAGTGGGTAATTTTAAGTTAATACAAATTCACTTAATAACTAAAGATTGCTTCATCCCGATGAATCGGGATTCGCAATGACACGTGTGGATTGTTGCTGTCCTGCGGACAGTAAACCGATATTATCCGTCATTGCGAGGAATGAAATGACGAAGCAATCTTTTTAATTTTACCTACTATTAATAATGAAGAACCATAATTCTTTTATCAAAAAGAATCCTGATAAAAAGAGATTGCTACTGCGTTACAAATGACTGAAGTCCTGTGTATTTGTCCTACAGGTTTTAAAACAGAAAACATGTTATTGGAAAAAATGACTTGGCGAAACAATCAAATTCAATGAAATTAATTTTATTTAATCATGTTTTTTTATTAATTTGTGCAACCAAATTGGTTTTTTTGTGTTAATACTAATTATTATTGCGAATAATTTTTAAAAATATTTTTCCGGGGTGTAAAATGAATAGATTTAAACATTTTTATACGATTTTTTTACCTGCTGTTTTAGCGTTATTATTGATAACCTATGCTTGTCAGGAAAACTTAACAACACCTGATGTCAATACAAATGAGATAGCAGGACAAATACTCGACGAGCAAGACCTAGCGGTACCTGGTGCCATTATACAGGTATTTTCCGGAGGTTCGGGAGTTCTGGGACTTATTGATAAAGATACAACCGATGAAGATGGTTTCTTTAGATTATCCGGAATACCAGAAAAATTAGATAACCTGAAAATGAGGATTGACCACGATGATTTTACTCCTTTTGAAATTCCTCTGACAGAAGCCGTTCAGGGTAAAGACAATAAGAAGATTGGAGTAAAACTGCAACATGATACTACATGTACCGGAATATTGGAAGTAATTGTTAAAAATATTAATGATGAACCAATTCAAAATGTCGAAATCCGCTTAAATCGTGGTGATAAAATTATAAGGAAAGCATTTTCAAAAGAGAATGGTACTTTCGTTTTTGAACATGTTTGTGCAGGTGAGTATTGGTTGCGTCTTGCCAAAGATGGATACAAGGTCATCGAACAAGAATTTGCAATCGAAGATGGAGAGTCGAAGTCAATAGATTTTGAAATGCTGTTTTCCGAGGATGATTCATGCTGTGCCGGAATAATTAACTTTACGGTTTTGGATTCTTTAGATGGTTCACCCGTAGAAAATGTAAAAGCCCGTCTTTGGAAAGGTGATAGTAAAATAAGGGAATTCTTTACGGATAGCGACGGAAAAGTTACTTTCGAAAGAATTTGTGATGGTGAGTATCAGATTTCTTACTTCAAAGAAGGATACTATGGTGAAGAATTCAATTTCACAATGGGATGCAGTGATACTTTAAATATTACCAAGCAAATTTTAAAGAAAACAAACAGTGATTCTTGTTGCAATGGAGTTGTTAACATTTTTGTAAAAGATTCAGCTACAAATGCCGCAATTCCAAATGTCTTGGCTAAGTTATGGAAAGATGGAAAAATTGCCGGTGACGGAAGAACAAGTGAAAGCGGTTTAGTAACTTTCAGCAATTTATGTGAAGGTAAGTATGGTTTTTCATTGCATCACGAACAATACGGTGCAAGAGAATTCAATTTGGAACTTGGCTGTAATGAAACAGTTGAAATTCACAGAACAATGTTAAAATCATTGGAAGATTCATGCTGTGACGGTCAAATCGAAATAACTGTAAAAGACAAAGAAACTAAGGAACTTATTAATAATGCTCTTGGTAAACTTTGGAAAAATGGAAAAATTCTTAAAGAGAAGAAATCTGAAAACGGAATTATTAAATTCACAGATTTATGTATGGGCGAATATTTTATTGACATCATACATGAAAAATATGGTTCTATCGAATTTGAAGTGAAAGTCGAATGTAACCAAAAAGTTAATCTGACAAAAGAACTCGAATTAAACGGACAGCAGGATAGCTGTTGCAATGGGGTAGTTATTGTAGCACCTAAAGACAAGGACTCAGGCGAACTGATAAGAGGTTCAGTAGTAAAATTATGGTTCGGCGGTAAAATTGTTTTTCAGGAAACTGTTCATGAATCGGCACTGATTATTACCAAACTTTGTGCCGGAAAATACCAGTTTTCATTCTTGGCAGAAGGATACATTTCGGCTGAAGAAGATTTTACGCTTGAATGTAATGATACATTGGAATTTCCATTTTATATGCAACGTATTGATAAAGACACCTGTTGCCATGGCAGATTAGTTGTAATACCAAAAGATTCATTAACCGGTGAAGTCCTAAACGGTGCAAAAGTTAAACTCTGGAGAGACGGAAAAATCGTAAAAGAAGGAACAGTCGAAGGAGGACAGGTAATATTCGATGGCTTGTGTCTTGGAAATTACGGGGTAGATATTTTAAAAGATGGTTACAAAGCAATTGAATTTCAACTTGATATGAAGTGCAATGATAATCAGACAATAACCCGCAATTTATTGAAGCTGGAGGATATTCCATGCTGCAACGGTAGATTAACCGTAAGAATTCAAGATAGCGAAAATGGCTTAAATATAAAAGGAGCTGTTATCAAACTGATGAAAGACGGTAAAATAGTTTCTCAAAAGACACAGGAAGGCGATGCAGTAGTATTTGAAAAATTGTGCGAGGGTAATTATCGTATTGTAGCGGTGGCAGAAGGATATGAAGGAATTGAATTCGACGTTGAAATGGGTTGTGATGATATTAAAAATATCGAAAAATCTTTGAAAAAGAAAAACAATGATTGCTGTAAAGGTAATTTACATATAATCGTTAGGGATTCTACTTCAAATAATCCTATCGCCGGAATTACCGTTAAGTTGTGGCAAGGTGATTCAAAGAAAGCACTTGGAACAACGACCGATGGCGGAGTCTGCAAATTAATTAACATTTGCGAAGGTGAATACTATCTAACATTAGAAGGTACTCATCACAATAAACGTGAAATTCCTATAGCTGTCGGTTGCAACGATACACTTGAACTACAATACAAAATGATGGCAAAGGAAGGACAGGATACGTGTAACACAGCAGAGCTTTATCTTTTAGTCAAGGATGCTGAAACTTATGAACACCTTGGTGGTGCCCAAGTAAGAATTTATGATATGGAAAATAATTTAATTGCTGAAGGCACAACAAATGAAGAAGGTTATTACAGCAAAACTAACTTAATAGCACCGAAGAAATATAAAATAGTTTCTTGGAGAGAAGATTATAAAGAAAATTCTACGACAGTTGAGTATGGAAAGTGTGAGAAAAAGGAAGCTGTATTGAAGTTACAGAAGAAAGAATAATTGAAAGTATTCGAGTTTAACAAAAATATGAAGCCCGACATTTTTGCCGGGCTTTTTTTAAAAAAAAATAAATTTTTTGGCTATTCATAAAATTTTCATAAATTGTTAATCTAATTTTTTACAAAAATTAAATTAAATTGGTTTAATTGTTTTAAGGTTATTATTATGCGAATTTTAGTAATAGAAGACGAGCGAAAAGTTGCCAACTTTATAAAGCACGGGCTTGAAGAAGAAAGATATATTGTGGATACTGCTTATGACGGTAACACGGGCTTGAATATGGCTATAAACAATCAATTCGATGCCATTTTATTGGATGTGATGCTACCCGGTAAAGATGGATTTGTCGTTCTCAAAGAATTAAGGGAGGCAGGAATATTGACTCCTATTTTAGTGTTAACTGCAAGAGGTTCGACGGACGACAGGGTTCAGGGCTTGGATCTCGGTGCCGATGATTATTTGGCAAAACCATTCAGTTTTGAAGAATTGGCTGCAAGATTGCGTTCGATTTTGAGACGTACCGGTCCCGATAAATCAACAAAGCTTAGGTGCGGTGAATTAGTCCTCGATACTGTTTCGCATTTTGCTTATCGTGCAGGATTGGAAATTGAACTTACTACTAAGGAGTATGCCCTCCTCGAGTACTTAATGAGAAACAAAAACAAAATCCTTAGCAGAAGCACAATTACACAGCACGTATGGAGACACAACTTTGACCCTGAGTCAAATATAATAGACGTCTACATTAAAAGATTGAGGTCAAAAATCGAGACCGATGATAACGTAAAACCTATTATTCAAAGTATTCGAGGCGTCGGATACAGATTGCGTGATATACCAAATGATGATATTGGGGATGATTAGTTAGGTTTTAGAGTAAGTAAAGTTCTGTTTGAAAACTCAAGAATGAACTATGGAATCAATGATTGAATTTACGGCTTCAGTTCAAAGAAATTTGGTGGAAGTTCAAAAATTGTTTGATGAATATCAAAAAAAATATTTTCCGGAGAGAAGTCCGGAATTTTTTTGCCTTGAGTTGAACGGCGAAGCCGGCGAACTGGCAAATGCCGAGAAAAAAAGATGGAAGGGCAAGGAAGTTGATGATAATATTTTCTGTGACGAAGCGGCAGATGTCCTAATTGCTTTAATGAATTATGCGAATTCCAGAAAAATAAATTTAGGTAATGCGGTCAGAGAGAAATTACTGACTATCGAAAAAACACGTCAGATTTTAGCTGATAAGGGCTTGGAGTATTAATTTAGTGAAAATTAATAGCGAATAATGAATAATTCTTCTTTATTCTTTGATTAGGAACTATTAAAGAAACTTATTAGATAAATGATTATTGGAGATAATCATTTCTTGGTTATATTGCATTTTAAATTTGTTGGATTTCGGGAAAATATTATTTTTTGAGTTTAATATCAATCATCTATAATGTTATAGCAATACCGTTATTATCTTTGGTAATAACTTTTCTAAAACCATTTAACAGAAAATTAAGGGAACGAGAAGGTAATTGGGAAGACATTTTGGTAAATTTCAAAGCTAAGGACAATTCCGGAAAAAGATTTCGTCTTTGGTTCCATTCGGCTTCTATGGGTGAGTTTGAGCAGGCAAAACCAATAATTGAAAAACTGAAAAAAAACAATCCAGAAATATATATTATAGTTTCATTTTATTCTCCATCAGGTTTTAATAATCAAAAGAATTATAAGTTTGCCGATGCAGTTTTGTATATGCCATTCGATTCAAGAGCTAATTCAAAGTATTTTATTAGAACTATCAAACCTGATGCGGCAGTATTTATCCGATATGAAATTTGGAGAAACCACCTCGATATTTTACATAAGAAAAAAATCCCGGCTTTGCTTGTATGTGCTACAAAGCCAACAAAAAAATACCTATACGAATGTTTTTTAATCAGGCCTTTTACAAAATCGAATTATAGTTATTTCAAGAAAATATTTACCGTTTCCCTTGAACATACTGATTTTTTCAACGAATTAAAAATACCGGCAGAAATAAAGACCTTGAGTGATACACGCTTTGATAGAATAATCGAAAATGTTGAAATAAACAAAGAGAAAAAGTTATTACCCTCTACCCTATTCCCGAATCGTGATTTTCTGCTTGTTACGGGAAGTACCTGGGAACCCGATGAAGATTTGATTATTGAAGTTACAAAACAAATCGAGAAAGAAAATATTGCAAATCTGCGGCTTATTATTGTTCCTCATGAACCGACTGAGAACCATATCAAGAAATTGAAGAATAAATTACCCAACAGCTTTTTATTGAGTCAAATCGAAGAATTTCTTCGTACTGAAAAGGATAATTCCGTTATAGCCGGATTTTTAGGTAAAAACCATATTATTGTTGACAGCATCGGAAAATTACTTTCATTATATTCTATCGCAAATGCAGCATACATAGGCGGCGCCTTTGGTGCCGGCGTTCATAGTGTTACCGAACCGGCAGGTTACGGACTTCCTCTCTCATGCGGTCCGAAAATGACAAATTCACCCGATGCAATAAAATTGGAATCATATGGAAGTCTGAACGTTATTTCAAATTCCGATACTTTGTTTTCCTGGTTGAAAAAAATTATCACCAATGATATCTTTCGACTACAAGCAGGAATGTTGAACAGAGATTATATATTTAAATTCAAAGGTTCAAGCGATGTTGTAGTGAAAGATATTGAAGGAATAATTAGTAGCTGGAATGATAAAAAGACGAAATGACCGATTGAAAATTATCAAATAATAATTTTGAAAGTATAGTTTTTTTATGTAGATTTTTTTTTTCAAATTTATAATTTATTAAATGAAGCAGATTAATTTATTTCTATTATTATTATTTTTTGGTGAAGCATATGAACTTCACTCAAGTAATCCACAGGTTATAATCAACACATCAATTGTTTCAAAAGATACAATTCGGAATGAGTTATTCGGAGGATTTATTGAATTACTCGGACATTTTGTAAACGGACATGAAGGACAATGGTCCCAAGAAATTTTGGACAGAGGATTTGATATTAATGGAATTGAAGTGTCTCAATTCTGGACTAAATTTAGTGATAACCTTTCCGGTGAACAAACGTGGAGTTTAGATACCGGAGGATACAATCCAAATGGCTTATTTTCTCAAAGATTAGATAAATCAAACTCAATTGGTGAAATGGGCATATCTCAAAAAGTATATTTGAATGATTCTGTTGGTCATGTTTTTTACATTTATTGCAAGGGAGATTTATCAGAAGACTCTGTATTTGTTTCAATAAGAGATAGCATTAGTGAAAAAATTTACTATAAAAAAGGTATTGGCGTACCAAATTCAAATTGGGAAAAACATACGATTTATATTCCACCTATTTTAAAAGTACACTTTGCACAAATTGTAATTAGTATTACTTCTGAAGGTTATGTTTTATTTGATGAGTCTTCACTGATGCCTGAGAATAATGTTTTTGGTATGAGAAAAGAGTTCTATGATTTATATAAGAATTGGAAACCGGGTATATTAAGGTATCCTGGTGGCTGTTTTGCGGACCAACCTGCGAATAAACTATCAAATTCAACCGGTGATATTGATAAAAGAAAATCACCGAATATTGTGTACGGAAATTCTAATCAGCGTATGGATTTCGGAGTTGACGAATTTGTTGCAGTTTGTAAAAGTATTGGCATTGAACCGGATATAACACTTAATTTTGCATCGGGGACTGCGGAAGAAGCAGCTAATTATCTTGATTACTGCAATGGTAGTAATACTACACAATACGGGTCTTTGCGTTCTAAATTCGGACATACCGAACCGTACGGAATTAAATACTGGGAGGTAGGAAATGAACAATGGACCAATGACTCCGCTTATGCTACAAGATATTTAGAATATTATGAAATTATGAAGAAAAGGGATAGCTGCATCCAGATAATCATTTCCGGAAATCATTGGATTCATTACGAAAATTTTGAAGCACTGTTTTCAATTGTTGGAAAAAAATGTGATATTTATAGTTACCACCCCGCTATTTGTATTTTACCCAAAGGCAACTATACAGATGAAGAAGTTTATTTCTCTGCGTTAACATCGTCTCATATTTACAAAACAATTTACTTCGATAGTGTTGATAATTGGCTTAGACAATGGAAGTTATGTCCTGAAGTGAAGCAAGGTATCCCTGAATGGTGGACAAATTATGGCGATGGCTATGATTGGTTGTTGGATACGAATGTTAGAACTTATAGTCTCGAAAGCGGTTTGGTTGGTGCTTCAATGCTTAATCAAATTATGAGATACCCGGAAACAATAGTCATAGGAGGAAGGACTTGCGGACTGGGTTTGCTTCGATTCATTACCAAAGAAAATACTGGTGAAAGATTTAGTTTTGCATCACCAACTTATTATGCATTATTAATGTTAAGGAATCATCATGGTTTAAAAGTCATTCAGTCAAATGTTTTCTGCGATACATACAGTCCAAAAGATATTCCTGGAATATGGTCTATTGAGAACACACCGTATATTGACGCTACTGTAACTGCATCTGAAGATACTCTTTATATTAATCTCCTTAGTCGCTATATTAACGAATCAAAAGATATAGATTTGGTGATTGATAAAGATATTATCGGTTCTCAATCAGTAGTTTACGAGCTTTACTCTGACTCTTATTTGGATGCTAATACATCCGAAACACCCACAAAGGTAGTTCCAAAACAAAAATCATGGACAGTTACCAATACATATACGATGCCCCCACATTCTTTCACCATTCTTGCTATTCCCTGCTCAGGAATTATCAATGTTGATGAATCTTCTGTTAAGAAAGAATTTGAATATTCAGTTTATCCAAATCCGGTAAATGATATTTTGCATATTGAAGCAAATGAAGAATTAGGTAATGTAAAAATCTATAATATTTTAGGTTCCTTAGTATTTGACGAAATAATTTATTACAAGCAGTCAAGAATAAATCTTGAACTTCTTCCATCAGGTCTTTACATTTGTGATATAAGAAATTGCAGAAGATTATTTGTAAGAAAGTGAAAACATGAACGCTGCACTTTAAATCGAATAAAAAATTTCCTCATTTAAAATATTTATTGGATTTCATCCTTCGACAAGCTCAGGATGACGTTACTTTTAAAGATAATAATGAAAAACTATTTCAGTTCCTTCAAAATTGAAACATCAAAAATTTGAGAAGTATCTATGCTTTTACTAATCATTTTTTTCTTTCGCATGAAATCGAGGGTAATGTCCGAAATCTTGAAGATATTTTTCTCGGATTCGAGATTGAAAAAGTCAATATTTTCCTTTAATCCCGGAATAGAAATGTCCTCGTAAGTAATTTTAAATTCGTATTCGCTAACGTCTTCGAGTTCAGCCATAATTTCCATTGATTCTCTATAATGCAAGGTTATGTATCTTAAGGCGTCAAACCAGGATTGCAAAATGTTTTTTATATTAATGGAATTATTATCGTAAACTTCTTGTGGAAAAACAAGGACATCAATAATGGAACTTGGAATATCCTTTGTAGAAAATATAACATTATATCCTTTTTGCAATAGTTTAGTTGCTTGAGGATTAGAAACAACTACTGCACTTACGGAATCATCTTCAAGGGATTGAACTAAATCGTTACCTGTGATTAAAGCAGATTCAATGTCGCTCAAAGGAATGTTTTTTTCTGCTAAAGCCCTTGCAAGAAAGTACTCGCTTATAATAAGTTTTTCCAGTCCTATTTTTTTACCAATTAAATCTTCGAGATTGTTAATTCCCTCTTTTGCTATAATCATATCTGCACCAATAGAATAATCCATAATCAAAACAGCTTTGACAGGAAAACCGGATTCTTGTAGTACAAAGAGCATATCGAGAGTTATAGCCGCTCCATCAAGTTCGCCGGATTTCAATTGAGCCAATTGTTCCTTTTCATTCAAATTTCTTATAAGTTTAACTGAGCAATTATTTTTTTCAAAAATTCCTACTTGCTCTGCAAGAAAGAATGGTTCGTTTCCTGTCCATTTGCTTAAACCAATATTTAGAATATGAGCGTTCACAATTCACCTGTAATAAAAATTACATAAATAATTAATACTTAATAAGTATATATCAATAATAGTACCAAATTAATGATTAATTGTCATTGGTTAATTGTTAATGAAGACATGAGAACAGAATCCTTCTGCAAGTTCAGGACAACAACAGTCATAATTTATATTTTAATTGTTCAGTTCAATTTTATTCACAAACAAAACCATTAATAATTAGTAATTAGTAATTAATTATAATCTTATACCTGCACCAATAAGATAACCGCTTTTATTCAGTGCGTTTTTACCAATCAGGTTTACTTTGTATGAAAAATCTACATACCAATTGTCAGTAATAAATAACTGAAACATAAAACCGGCTTGTAACAAGTTTTCCTGTAAAGTAGTTAATCTTGGTTCAAATTCAACAGCTTCGTTGAAATTTCCTAAGCTCTGAATAAAATCAAGTTGAGCCCCTAACTTTGAACCGGGAACTGTTGTTAAACCAAATTCCGTGTGGATATTAACATAATCAACAAGTTCCTCTCCCCTATAATGATAAGAAAAAGCTGATTCGAGCCAACCCTTTTCAAATTTAATACCTAATAAAAAGCCAGTATGGATTTCTAAAGCACCATCGCTTAAAAACGTATAATCAGGGTCATTTTGAATTCCTTGGTGGAAACCGGGAGGAATTCTCAATTCAGCTAAAGCAGCCACATAAGCTAACTTTGAATAAAATTTATACCTCCCCCCTATACTGAAATATGAAGTTTGGAATAAGGAATAATCAGCAGTCTGTTTTTTATAACTAATTGAATCATAAGTTATATTAACAGTGTCTGATATATAGTATACCATTGTATCGGCTTTTTGAAGTAAAGTGTGATAAACAACAGGAATTTCCGAAAAGATTACAAGGTTTTCGATTGGAGCATATTCAACTTTAATACCGGATTCAAATGATGAATATTCAAAAATATAATCCCTTTCGGGTTGCTCATCGTCTAAGGATTTATCAGGGAGTTCGAATGTCGTTTCACCGTCGAGGTCAAAAAAACTTGTACCACTGCTTTTCCCTCCAAAAAATCTTATGTCAATTGTTTTTGCAGGATAAAACTCAGTTTGCGAGTATACCAAGTTAGATGGTATCAAAATAGATACTATTATAAAGATTATTGATAATTTCACAAAAATTCCTTTTAAATTATTAATTAACTCAAATATTTATTAGACACAAAAAATCAAGAAAAGTTTGATAGCCCTAAAAAGCCAACAGGAAAATTACTGTTCTATGTTACATTTCACACTTTTAATTCGGATAATTTTTTTGTTTTTCCAGTATTGACTATTAATATTTTTGCTTTTTTCGGAATACTTTCTTTCATTTGTAAAAGCAAAGCAAGCCCTGCCATACCTGATGGCTCGAATTTAATATTTTGTCTCGATGCGATTTCCAAGGCTTGTTGGACAAACAACTCCTTAACATAATAAAATCCTGTCCTGTTACCCACACAAGCATAGTCGTTTTTTAAAGTATTGATATATTTTTTAAATGAATCAATCGAAGGTAGAAAGTTCGAATAAAGTTTATCCAATACCGTATTTGGCTGGTCGGAAGACGCACCGAAAAATTGTGAATTCTTCAGGATTTCAATATTCCCAAAAAATCTCGGGTCATGCTTGGGAATAAATGAATTAAAATATTCGACCTTCACTATGTTTAGTACATTTATAAATAAGTCACCTGTACCAAATGGGATGAAACAATATTCCGGATTTTGCATTAATATTTCATAACTCATCCAATCGTAGTAATTATCCTGATTTGGGTCTAAGGTTTCCCTATACGTAATATCAAAACCATTTTCATTATCGGTAAGCCCTTTGATTTCATCAGAAGTTAAAAGCTTTTTAGATAAATCAGTCTCATAAAGTTCACAACCGATATCAATTATTGTTTGCTTGATACCACCGTTCAAATTTTTGTCAATTAATACCTTTAATTTAACGGGAATTTCAAATAAATTCAGAAAATGTTGTATTGCAATTGCCGCACTACCGGATGAGATAATTGACATTTGTGGAAGATAATCCTTATATTTTAATCCCTGAATAAGTGACTTATACTTAATAACGACTTCCCATGCCAGGCGGTCTTTGTGAGTACCGGTTGGATTGGAACTTTCATCTTTCAACCATACATTTGAGTAACCCGGAACCTTTATTCGATATGTTTCCGAGGCGGGAAATTTTGGCTGATAATAAGGTAACGGCGGAAACTCAGGTTTTTCAGGGTCGTTCATAGATGGAATTTTTATACCTTTATATGTTTTCTCAAGTTCATAATTAATTTCCTTAACACTTGTTTTCTTTGGTAAAAGATTAATTAGCTCATCGGGAGTCTTGATTTTTGCCAATAAAATTTTGAAAAGGATTTTATATTGGCTTGTTAAGATTAAATCTAAAACCCTGTTTAATTCAACTATAATTTCTTTGATTTCCTTGAGTTCTTTACTTAATTTGAGGAATATTTCTTTGTCTTTTTTCTCGCCCAAAATTAATTTATGATTGGCTTCGAGCTTTTCGCTACGAAGTTTCCAGTATTTTAGTAATTCAGACCTTCCGAGAGAGTCGAAAATATTGAAATCACCTTCGTAAATATCATCTAAGAGGACATAAAATGTATGAGAAATATAATTGTCAAGGGAGGAATTTGTATATTCAATGAGTTCTTTAACACAGTTTTCATTTTGCAGGTAATCACGGCTAATGAGTGAAATGAGCAAAGTCTTGTCATCAAGCTTGCCGTAAACTTCAGAAAGCCGTCCTTTGCTGTATGTATGAGTATTCCTTGTGTCTCCTTCAACATTGAAGCTCATTTCATCTTTCAATTTTGAAATTATTTTTTCGGCTTCGACCATATTGTTCATTGTCGAAGAAACAATAAATTTTAATTGATGTTCAGGAATTTTACTCAAAGTCAGGTCATAATTTGTTTTCTTCTCCCTTCTTAAGTAATCAAATCTCTTATAACCAAAAGCAAATAGATAGCATACTTCAATGTTATACTCCTGAAACCTTAAACTGTTTGCTTTTCTGTTTGTGTAAAGCAAATTCCTGAAGAATGTGTTACCGGGAAGAATGTCGTATTGAATTTGCTCGTTAATTCTTATTTCAACATTTTCACGTTCCTTAAAATCATCGAGTTTGGCTTTCATTATTTCGCGAAGCTCTTCGTAATTTTCGAGATGTGAATTAAATTTTTTACTTCCCCCATCCATTTCGTATTGTTCTCTGATTTTAGCCCTCAAAGAATCGAGTTCGGGTTTATCAATTTTAATCCAGCCGCTTTTTAGCAATATTTCTTTTGTCATATTAACACTTTTTTTCTTTTTTTCTATGAATATATTTTCTAATTTAAGAAATCTCATTGAGATAATATTGCTTTTCATTATTTTGGGATATATTTTTTAAGTAAATAATGGATTGAATTACTATGAATAGTATTGTAAAGGAAATTTTAAGTATGAAAAGAAGGATTGTAACAAAATTAATTACTATTTCACTTGGATTTATTTTTGTGTTTTGTGCTACTTCAAATAAGATTGATAAATCTGATACCAAACCGCCGGTGTCCGTTCAACCTGTTTTAAAGTATGAGCATATTGCGAAAGATAAATATTCTGGAGATTTAAAGTTTATTCCTAATCCCGGAAACACTTATATGCTGTGCATAAATCATTTGAAACCTACAAATGAAAATCCTTTTCCAAGCTTTAGTTACTTTATTTACGATTTGGCAAAGGATGAGGTGATTTATGAAGACAGCGAGTCCAATGGTGATGTGAACTGGAAGAATAATGACCAATTAATGATTCATATTTTCCCCGGTCAAATAAAGACAGAAGATGATAAACCCGTTGTATATATTTACGATATTAAAAAACAAAAGAAATTTATTGATGAAATAATAAAGGACTGACTCCAATGAAACCAAAGAAGAACTTTGCTATTATTTTTACTACTTTAATTTGTTGTTACTTCGGATTTCAATTCTTTCAACACAATGAAAGTTTGAAAGTTTCAAATTTTGAAAGTTCCACAATTCAAAAATTTGAGCATTTAAAAGTCAAAAAATTTGAAAATTCCGAAGTTCATAAAATTTGTAAAGCTCATAAGATTAATCCTTGTACAAAAGCGAACGTAAAAGCTAATGAATCCTTACTTTTTAAATATGAAACTAAAGAATATGAGAAGCCACAGAAGTTCGATGTACCATATTTATTTGCTGAGTTGCATACAATGATAAGAACACGTGAAGGTGAAGAAATGCCTTCATATAAGCCAAATCAAAGACATATTGAATATGTAAAAGCGGTGAACAATTCCGATAAAAAATTCAGGGAGAAGCCACAGGCACAATTGAATTGGATCGAAAGAGGTCCCGGAAATGTTGGCGGGAGAACCAGAGCGTTTATAGTTGACCCGACAGATACATCTCATCAAACCTGGTTTGCCGGTTCGGTAGCAGGTGGTATATGGAAAACTACGGATAAAGGTCAGAACTGGAGGAACCTGACTCCTTTTCTTCCAAATCTTGCAACAACTACATTAGCTTATTCAGGAGCCAATCCAGATATAATTTATGCAGGAACCGGTGAAGGATTTATGAATCTCGATGCAGTGAACGGGGATGGAATCTTCAAATCAACAGACCATGGTGAAACATGGACTCAAATACCATCGTCCGCCCGATTCAAATCAATTAACAGGATAATTGTTGACCCGGCAAACCCAAATATGGTGCTTTGCTGTGCCAATGATATGAACGTATCAGGTAATCAGGCACAAAGGTATTTTCAACCCAGAAATTCTACAATTGAAAAATCCACTAATGGCGGAGTAACATGGCGAACAGTTTATGAAGCAGGAGAATACAGAGTACAGCAAATAATTGCAGACCCAAATAATTTTAATATACAATATGCTTCGATTAATGGCATTGGTATTATAAAATCAACAAATGCAGGCAGTACATGGTTTGAATCATCCGACGGTCTGGGATTATGCCAGAGAATTGAAATGGCAATTTCTCCAAGCAATACAAATAAGCTTTATTTGAGTGTTGAAAACGGGAGTACATCCGATTTTTATATGACCGAAAATGCAGGAGCGTTATGGTATCTTGTCAATGACATCAAGAAGAACAATTCATGGCTTAGTTCTCAGGGATGGTATGACAACTGTATTGCAGTGCATCCTTTTAATGAAAACATCATTTTTGTAGGAGGAGTTAATATTTTCAAGATTGAGATGCAGTCTGGACAGGATTCGGTTTTTAAAATTACGGATATCGAGAAGAACAATATTGATTCTTACATGACTTTTTATGACAGCGGTTTACCTTACGAGAACGGAGGTATTGGGAGAGGAGAGGATTTTTGGGATGAGGAGTTGTTGGGAGATGATGAATACACGACAGTCGAAATCCGTTTAGGACAAGGAAGAAGCCAGAAAGCCCATAGATTTATAATGCAAGGAGATGAATATATTTACAAAGATTATGTAAACGTTCCTTTTGAAGTGCAGGACTTGAAAAATCTGAAGCAGATAGGTGTTTCTTTTGTTGACAGGAATAATAACAGTAAATTTGATTTGTTAGAAAGTGATGAGCCGGAATTTATTATTACTCACGCCGTAAATTATTCAAATCAGGCAAATAATAATATTAAGTCAAGTATAAAATATAAGCCATCTTTTATTATTACGCCTTTACTTAAAGAAGGAGCAATCTGGGATGCTTTGAATATTCCTTCATCAAAACTGAAGATTTATTGGGATGCAGTTTATACAAAGAAGCGGAAAACTACTGCGGTAACTGATGGATACGGGCAGTTTGGTAACCCAAATAATAATAGCATTGTGCATGTAGACCAGCATAATATCACGATGATACCAATTGACGAGCAAAAAAGTGAATACTGGATATTGATAGGAAATGACGGTGGAGTGGCTTATTCTACTAATGGAGGTACAAATTGGACAGAGACAGACCACAACGGATATAATACATCACAATTTTATGGGTGCGATAAGAAGCCGGGAGCTAATGAGTATATAGGTGGAACACAGGATAACGGGACTTATATCAGCAATATGGGTGAAAATGCGAATTGGGGAACGAAGTACAGGATGGTAATCGGCGGTGATGGATTTGAAGCTGTATGGAACTATAAGGACAGTATGAAGTTGCTTGGCTCGAGCCAGTTCAATACGCTACGTAAGTCAACTGATGGAGGAGAAACCTGGTTTGGTGTTGGATGGGAAATAACAGACGGATATGGAACAGGAGGACCATTCGTAACGAAGCTGGCAAAATCCTTATATGATGCTGATTTGGTTTTTGCTGTGGGTAAATCGGGAGTTTGGAGAAGTGAAAATTTTGGTTCCTCATGGCAATTACTTGCAATACCGGATTCCCTTTGGAGAAGCGGAGGATATTATAGTAATGCCCAGGTTGAAATATCAGTAGCAAATCCCCAGATAGTATGGGCAGCTGTAAATATGTCTGAAAAGGGCAGGATACAATTGTCAACAGATGGAGGATTATCGTTTAATCCGGTGAATAATTATGAACTTGTCCCTATGGGAAGATTGACAGGCTTGGAGTCACATCCAATAGATGAGAATACTGCTTATAGCTTGTTTTCGTTTGCTAATGCTCCCAAAATATTAAAAACGACAGATAAAGGTGAAAGTTGGTTTGATATATCCGGATTTGATGATGATTCTGTCAGCAAGAACGGATTTCCGGATGTAGCTGTTTATTGTTTACAAGTTATGCCATTCGATACAAATATTATTTGGGTAGGAACTGAAATCGGTTTATTCGAGTCAACGGATAATGCGGTTAGTTGGCATTATGCGGATAATGGATTGCCACCCGTAGCAATATGGCAGATGAAAATTGTTGATGACCAGGTTGTAGTGGCTACTCATGGAAGGGGGATATGGTCAGTTACTCTTCCTCAATTAAAGGATTACGAACCACCGAATATTACTTTAGCACCGAATATTCAAGGTATGGGGCAATCTCCGACAGGTAAGCTCGCTATTAAAACAAATCTACGTTCGGTTTATGACTCAACATCAGTATTTGTTAAAAGTAGTAATTCAATAGATTTTGTAAAATCTTACACGCTGTATGGGAATGAAATAGCTGAAACTAAAATAAAGGTAGATGAGCCCGTTGATTCTGAGGAAGTTGTAAATACTTACATTATATCATACAAAAATGGCAGGGAATATAAGACAGGAGTTTTTTCAACAGTTCTTTATCCTCTCGGTGAAGAACAGGTAACCTATTATAATGATTTTGAAGAGTCAAAGCAGGGTTTTGGAGGTAATGGTTTTTCTGTTGATACTATTCCGAAATTTATAGGTTCGGCACTGCAAACACGGCATAAATACCAGAATAACTCAGCATACCAAAACATCTTATTGACACCAATTGTGGTTGCAGATTCTTTAGCAATGTTTAATTATGAAGATATTGCGATAGTGGAACCGGGAGAAGAAGGTTCGGAATGGGGACAGGGTGAATTTTATGATTACGTAGTAGTAGAAGCAACAAGAGATGGTTTCGATTGGTTCGCTTTGGGAAGGGGTTATGATGCAAAATTTGATTCATTGTGGTTAGCTGTATATAATGGGGACACAGCATTGACACAAGATATGTACCGCAAACACGAAGTAGATTTATTGGACTATTTTGATAAAAGGGATACAATACTTATAAGATTTAGATTGTATGCGGACCAGGGTGCAAACGGTTGGGGCTGGACTATTGATAATATTGATATACAGCCAAACGGGTATCTTGATGTTAAGGATAGTTATAAACAAAATGATATATTCAGAATTAACAAGATATATCCAAATCCTGCTACAAGGAACGTTAATATTGATATATCATTGAATACAGGAACTGATTTGGAAATTGTAGCTTATGATATAAAAGGTAAACTACTTTCTAACGTATTTAATTATTCTCTACAGGAAGGAGAACATTTGATTTCCTTTGATACGAAAAATATTGGAACAGGAACAGTTTTTTTGAAGTTTAAGTCAAAAGATAGGACGGAATTTAGAAAAATAGTGATTATGAAATAGCAGGAATTTAATGTAAAATGTTGAATGAAAAATATAGAAAGAAGTTGTAATAAAATTGGAGTTTTGAAATGAAAAATGGTTTATTATTTGTTTTGTTTATCATTTATTCGACGGGACTATATTCTCAGGTAACATCTCCTGAAAGTATAATATGGAATGAATTGACCGGGAACTATATAATTTCGGATGTATCAACAGGTAAACTTGTGAGCATGGAAAAGGATGGGTATTTTAGCGATTTCACTACCGGATTAAGCCAGCCAAAGGGTTTGTACTTTGATGGATTTTCAATATGGGTAACAGATTTGAGGGAAATAGTGGAAATTGATGCTGAAACGGGTGTAATTATAGAAAAGCATACAATAGCGGGAGCAGGTTCATTGAATGATATTGTTGGCGATGATATGGGGTATTTGTATATAAGCGATATGCAAAACAACAGAATATACAGGTATGATGTGTTTACCGGAACTGCAATTGTGTTTTCCAATGGATTGCTCCCGAGTCCAAATGGGATTTATTATGACATACTTGGAGGACTTATTGTAGTTTCTTTTGGACAAGGGGGGGGGATATATTCAGTGGATGCCGAAGAAGGTAATGTAGAATTATTAGTGCAAACAGGTTTGGGACAACTCGACGGAATTGCGTATGATATAAAAAGGGACAGATATTATATATCTTCATGGGCAACAAATTCGGTTTACATTTTTGACGCATCGTTTGAGGAAACTCCACAGTTATTAAGAAGCGGACTTAACGGTCCGGCTGATATATTCTTTGATGAGGAAAGCGATACATTAATCGTACCGGTTATGAATGCCGGGCAAATTGTATTTATTGGATTCGAAACCGAGAAAATTACAATATCCGGAAAGGATAGTGTCTGCGAAAATTCAACAGAAATTTACAGGACAGAGAGTTCGGGAAGTAAAACCAATAGCTGGACTGTTTCAGGTGGGGAAATTCAGGGAAGTGCGGAAATTGACAGTATCGAAGTTGTCTGGGGAATGAGCGGGATTGGGACAGTGAAGATTGTACAATCGGATACTGAAACTTTAACAAAGGATTCTGCGGAGATAAGTGTTAATATATTTGCGTTACCTGATGTTAATATTCTCGGGAGCAAAGTTGTTTGTGAAAATAACATCGAGAAATACTATGCTTCATTACAATCCGGAGTTACCAATAAATGGACAGTAGAGAAGGGAGAATTAATTGGTGAAGATACCAGCGATACCATTACTGTAAACTGGGAAACAATCCCCGAAGAAGAGGATTCCTCGACAGTATCAGGATTCGTAACATTGACCCGGACTAATAATATTACCGGATGTTCAAATACAAGTTTTGAGAAAGTAGGTATATCGAAAAAGCCGAATTCATATTTTACGGGCAGTAACAAAACCTGTGTACTAAATACGAATTATTATTACACAAGGTATGAAGAAAATACTGAATGCTATTGGATGATCGAAGGAGGTACATTAATTGGAAATAATAATGACACAATGGCAGTTATCAACTGGGAGGAAGAAGGAGAAGCCAAATTATCCCTTATTAAAAATAATATTTTTGGGTGTAGCGACACTACTTCCATTGATATATTGGTCCATCCAAGTCCGAAACCTGTAATCACAGAAAACAACGGAACTTTATATTCTACGAAGGCAGTTGATTATCAATGGTATCTTAATGATATTGCAATACAGGATGCTATTGAACAGAGTTATACACCGGAACAAACCGGTAATTATAAAGTTTGGATTACTGATGAAAACGGATGTATTGGGACTTCAGATGAATATTATTATGAAATGACTGATGTTAATGATGATTTATGGAGTATTAAAGATATTTATCTGTATCCAGTACCTGTGAAGAATATATTGTTTATATCAGGAAATTACGATTTTGTTTCTGAGATAAAAATATATAACTTACTTGGGAAAATAATTTATAATAAAAACTTAAAGATTGATGATATTAAGAGTGGAATAAATTTAAACTGTTTGCCCAGCGGGATTTATTTTATGTTAGTCAAAACTGATAATCAACTCAAATCATTAAGATTAATTAAAGAATGATGATACATAAATTATTTTATATTTTATTTTTTATTTTCTTATGGTCAAATGTTAAATCGCAACAAATAATTGACTATCAAATTAATGGAAATGTTTTAAAAGTCAATTGCATCGCAATAGATTATGAGATTCAAGCATATACCAATAATATTGTCAAAATAAATTCATATCTCGATAAGATTCATCTTAAGGACAGTTCATATACGGTGATTCTGAAACCGGAAGCAGTAAATGTTGAAATTCTCAAAGATGGTGATTATATTTATTTTAAGACAGATTCACTTACTTTACGAATACCCTTAGATTATTTTGGAATTGATTTCATAAAGGATGAACTGCTTGTTACAGGACAAATAAAAAATAGCTTTTTCAGGTTTGATGATATGAATGGTTGTTATTTTTCTCTGAAAGAAGATGAAGGCATTTACGGTCTTGGATTTAAAGCTGTAGATATTAACAGAAGAAAACTTAAAACGATTCTTTACAATCAAAATGTCATCGGATATGAATATGGTGAAAGCTGGCTGAATAGTAATGTTCCTCTCTTTATTTCCTCAGAAAACTATGGCATATTCGTTGACAATCATGCCTTACATTATTACAATGCGGATTCTTCAAAACCGAATGCGATTAAGTATAATGTGAATTCCGGTAATATGAGTTATTTCTTCATAAGCGGAAATGATTATGTTGAGATTATCAACTTATATTGCAAATTAACAGGATTTCAGCCATTATTGCCAAGATGGGCTTGCGGTTTTATACTTTCAAAAGTTTCCTATCAAAACCAGGATAATTGTATTAAAATAGTCAATAAGATGCTTCAAAATGACTTTCCACTTGAAGCACTCGTATTTGATTATTCGTGGTTTGGTTTTGCAGATAACATGGGGAATTTCAGTTGGAATAAATCTGCTTATCCCAATCCTGAAATTTTAATTTCGGACCTAAAACAAAAAAAGATAAAGACAATTTTAATTTCGGAGCCCTTCGTTTCCAAAAAATCAGTAAACTATTCAGATGCCGTTTCGAAAAATCTATTTGTTAAAGACACAAATGGATTAATTCCAACTGTTCACGTCTTGGGCTCTGATGTTGTTTTACTTGATATTTTTAAAAAAGATACAAAGGATTGGATTTGGAATAAATATCTGGAAAGAATTATGGATGGAGTCGAGGGTTGGTGGATTGATACGAATGAACCGGAATTTCACGGATTTCATTGGGTACATGAAATTGGGAACAGTCTTGAACATCATAATATTTACTCATTGGTTTGGGCACAAAATCTTTTTGAAAAATACAGAAACGAAATTCCTGACAAAAGACCATTTCTTATGCACAGAGCCGGATGGGCAGGAGCTCAGAGGTATGGATCTGTTCTTACATGCGGTGATGAAAATAGAAATTGGAGTGCATTGAAAGCTCAAATTCCGGGAATGTTAGGAATGCAAATGAGCGGTCTCTCAATGTTCAGTACCGATGTAGCCGGATTTTTTGGTAATTGGGATATTAATTCCGAATTATATATCAGGTGGTTTCAATTTGGAACATTCAGCCCTATTATGCGATTGCACATGGGTGGAACAGACCTTGTTGAACCTTTTCACCACGACAAGAGAACTCAGGATATTGTGAGAGAATTTATTAAACTAAGATATAAACTTCTTCCATACAACTACACTCTTTTTTGGGAAAATTCAGAAACGGGAACCCCGCTTGCTCGACCAATGAATTTTTATAATGACGACCTGAAGTTCAGAAATGTTAATGACCAGTACTATTGGGGCAAAGAATTTTTGGTTGCACCGATTGTTGATACAAATATAAGAAAGCGTCAGGTTCTTCTGCCAAAAGGAAGATGGATTGATTATTGGACAAAAAATATTTATGATGGAGACCTGTCAATAACCATTGATGCACCGCTCGAAAATATTCCATTGTTGGTTAAGTTGGGAAGTTTCATTCCGACTTTACCTCAAATTTATAATACTGAGGACTATAAAGGGGATACGCTAATAATTGAATACTATCCTCATATTGATAATCCTGTCAGTCAATACACCATGTACGAAGATGATGGTATTACTCCCGATGCCAATAAAAAAGAGCAATTTCAACTACTCAATTTTTCGGGATTGGTAACTTTGGATTCAATCGTCATCCGTCAGAGCATTACAGGTTCATATCCGAATAATCCTGTTTTAAGAGAAATGTTTTATAAAATTTTCAATCCCGGTTTGCAGTATAATTCTGTTACAATCAACAAAATTAAATTGGAATCTGCACAAACAAAAGAAGAATTCGCTCTTCTTCCTGAAACATTTTACATTGACAAAGAAAATAATTTACTTGAAATTCATTTTCGTTTTTTAAATACTGATTCAGACATTTTAATTACTAACGAACCTAACAATGTGGATGATTCAGGAAATTTGACTGAAATCAAGGTATATCCTGTGCCGGGGAAGGAGTATTTGAATTTGGAAATCAAGGGTATCGAAGAAGGAAAATACTTATTAGCAATTTTCAATATTGAAGGGCAAAAAATTTCCGGTAATTTGGAAATCATAGCAGCTAACGAAACATTAAATATTAAACTGGATTTCAATAAGTATCCTTCTCTTTTTACAAAGGGAGTATATTATCTCAGTTTAAGCGGGAAAGATTTTAATAAATATGTGAAGTTTAGTGTTGAATGATAAGTAACTATCATTTAATTACATTTATAAAACATACAGTAGTATGCTAATAACTTCAGATGTAAACATTTATATATTTCAGAACAATCTTCTCAACTGATTTCAAAGTATCTTCCAAATTGTTGTTAATAATATCATAATCGAATTGCTCGCGCAAGTCCATCTCCATATTTGTTCGAGATAGTCGAATATTAATTTGTTCGGATGTTTCGGTACTTCTTTTTCTTAATCTCTTCTCGAGGGTTTTCATATCCGGTGGTGAAAGGAAAATTAAAAGTGCATCATTCGGGTAAATTTTTTGAATTGACAAAGCTCCTTTTACATCAATGTCAAAAAGCAGGCATAAACCCAGCTTTTTTGCATTATTTATTTCGGATTTTAAAGTACCATAGTAATTACCAAAAATTTTTTCGTATTCAACAAGTTCACCTGATTCAATCTTTTTTATAAAAACATCTTTTGAAAGGAAGTAATAATCCTTTGCTTCAATTTCATTCGGCCTTTTTGGTCTTGTTGTCGCAGAAACCGAAAATTTTAAATTTGAATATTTCCCCAGTAAATATCTTGCAACAGTTGATTTTCCACCACCACTGGGAGAGGAAATAACCAATAAATTTTTTTTCTTTCTGCTCATTTTTTATCTTTCAAAATAAACTTTATTCTATCCAATTTCCCGTCAATATTATTTCTTGGTAAAATTTTAAAAATTTCGCAAAGCAAAGGATAAATATCTAAATTATTTATCGTACCTGTTTGAAAATTCACTTTGAACGAAGGTCCCATCGCATAAAAAACTCCGTGCATAGCTAATTCAGTATTATCATAACCATGGATGGCTTTAATTTTTTTCGATTTTTCTTCTGATGTCTTATCAATTAAAATCCAACCCGGTTTAGCCAAAATAATTATTGGCGAAATATACGGATGTTTTGTAAAATGCAAATATTCAGGTATAGTTTCGCTGTTGTAGACATCATAATTATCCGACTTTGATTTTAATGAATCGTATACTTCCTGTAAAACGTTTTTATTGGCATCTATCATCATGAAGGCACCGTAATTTTGCACTTCATACCTGATACCGGATAAAATACTGTCAACATAAATAACTTTATTACTATCGAAGTCCATAATACCATGGTCTGAAACGATAATTATATTGGTACTGTCAAAAAGATTTATCTTCTTAAGTTTATCATAGATGTATCCTACGATAGAATCAATAACAAGAAGACCTGATGCCATTTCCCGGGATTGAGTACCAAACAGATGAGATTTTATATCAGCTTCTTCAAAATAAAATGCCATAAATTTAGGCCGTTCAACATAATCTTTTTCAAACCACTCAAAACCTTCATCTACCCTATCGAAATAAGAAACCTCCCCATCGAATTCAATTAGATAATCAGGATTTTTCGTATAGTCTTCGAGTTCAGGATAAGTCCAATAACATGCAGCTGTTTTTATACCCTGACGTCTTGCAGTTTCCCAAAAACTTTCAGCTATGTACCATTTGCTCAACCTTCTTGAACCTTTTGAGTTACTTGAAAAGTAATCGTTATAAAAAGGGTCTTTGAATGAATTGACAATAACACCATGGTTAACCGGATACATACCTGTAAGCATGGAATAGTGATTCGGAAGGGTTGTAGTAGGGAATACAGGTTTCAAAGAATGTGCTTTTACACCATTTTCTTTTATATATTTGAAATATTTTAGTGTATCCCCTATCATTGAATCATAACGTAATCCATCAAAAGAAATTAAAATTGTATATGGATTTTCAATGTTCCCAATAGAATGGATTTTAACAATTGTCTCATAGGGCTTGGTAGAGTCAGTTACAACAATTGAATCAACCGGAGGAACTGAGTCAAGTGACTCAACATGTACCACAGTATCTAAGATAGAAATTGAATCCTGAACCAATACTGAAGCTTTAGCAACAAAAGGTATGAGAGAAATTAAAATAATTAACTTAAAAATGATAAGAAAATGGTTAACCAAACTATGCATCATAACTTTCATTATTTAATAATCCTAAGCATGTCCAAAGAGTAATTATTTCTTACAATATTTAGAATACAATCCAATAGCACGTGAAAGTCCAAATGACATAGCTATCGCAAAATCTTTGCAAGATTCTTCTTCCTTTCCGATACCAAATTTTGCAATACCTCTATTGCAGTATGCTTCCTTATGGTTCGGATTTAACTCAATACACTTATTATAATCCTCGATAGCTTCATTCAAAGAATCCAATTCAACTTTGGCATTTGCTCTACCAAAATATGCTTCATCTGAATTTGCATCAACAGAAAGCACATAATTAAAATCTTCATAGGCACCTTGGTAAGCTTTATTGATTAATTTTGCAGTTCCCCTGTCTCTATATGCTTCAACCAAATCAGGTTTAAGATTTATAGCATCGGTAAAATCCTGAATTGCACTGGTAACACTTTTAATTTTATTTTTTGAAAATCCCCTATAATAAAAAGCCCAAGGGTCTTTGGAGTTGTATTCTATGTATTTCGAGAAATCATTAATCGCACCATGGTCGTCAGCCAGATTTTGTTTGGCTAATCCTCTGTTGTAATAGGCATCAGCTTTCTTTGGGTCTAATGAAACAACATTATTCAAATCATCAATAGCTCCCTGATGGTCTTTGAGTTTTGCTTTGGCAAGAGCCCTGTTGTAATATGCATCAACATCATCAGGGTTTAACCTGATGGCTTTATTATAATCAAAAATAGCAGATTCGAAATTTTTATCCCTAAGTTTTTCATTGGCTCTGTACTTGTATGCAGAAGCAACGGAAGAATCGAGAGAAAGTGATTTTTCAAAGTCGTTTAATGCTGATTGGTATTTTCCATTCTGGGATTTTGCTATTCCTCTGTTCAGATATGCTGTCGCATTATTCGGTTGTAATCTGATTACCTGGTCAAAATCATGAATACATCCCGTAAAAGCACCAAGACGGCCTCTTATCCCCCCCCTATTTAAGTAAGCATCTACATGGTTGGTATCATACTGTAAAGTAAGGTCGAATTGAACGAGAGCTTCCATTATATCACCTTTATTAGCATAATACAATCCAATATTATAATATGCATCAGCAAATTTTTTATCATATTCGATTGCTTTTTGCCAGTTTTGTAGGGCTTGCTCAATATCTCCGGTTTCATTCTTCAGTACGCCGATTGAGTAGTAAGTACTTGCGTCTTTTGGTTCCATTTCCAATACAGTATTAAAATCTTCCATGGCTAAATCATACTTCTTTAGTTTCAAATAAGCATTAGCCCTGTTGTAATAAACAAGAGATTCATCTGAATATAATTTTAATGATGAAGTATATTGACTGATGGCTTCTTCGTATCTTCCTTCGCTGTAAAATTTGTTTCCATCAATATAATATTGCTTATAAGTTTTACCCCTTTGGGATAAAGCAGTTTCACTCATCGAGCAGAGAATAAATATAAGCAATGTTGAATATAATAATTTTTTCATTTTTGTAAATTCATTATTAATAATTCTGTTAAAATAATTAATTATCAATAAATAAAAAAATTTTCATTCATATAAACTTATGTTAATAAGATTTCATTGAATTATTTGGCATTTTGAGGAATATTTAAACTACTGAATAATTCAATCAATTCTTCGATGTTTTTTACACCTAAATCACCCTCACCATGTTCCCTTACCGATAATACCTCGTTTTCAACTTCCTTTTTACCTATTATCAATGCAAAAGGAATTTTCTGCTGTTCCGATTCGGCAATTTTTCTATTTACCTTTTCGCTTCGTACATCAAGATTAACTCTATAACCCAAATCATCTAATTTCTTGTAAATTATTTTAGCATATTCCTGTTGTTCCTGCCCTATTGGTAAAATACTGATTTGTACCGGTGCCAGCCAAAAAGGGAAGTTTCCTGCATAATGTTCAATCAAAATCGAAATAAATCTTTCGAAAGACCCGAATGGTGCTCTGTGGATAATAACAGGTCTGTGTGTTGAGTTGTCGGAGCCAATATATTCAAGATTAAACCTTTCCGGCATGACATAATCAACCTGAACAGTTCCTAATTGCCATTTCCTTCCTAAAGCATCTGTAACTATAAAATCTACTTTTGGACCATAGAATGATGCCTCCCCTATACTAATTTGATAGTTTAAGCCCATTTCATCGGCTACTTCCTTAATTTCGCGCTCTGCTTGTTCCCACATTGACAACTCTCCTGCATACTTCGTCGAATCATCATCTCTAAAGGATAGTCTTGTTATTACATCCATGTTGAATGTCTTAAAACCAAGTTGTGTAAGTTCAATTGTACTTTTTAATTCATCTTTAAGTTGTTCTTGCATACAGTAAATATGTGCATCATCTTGAGTAAATCCTCTTACTCTGGTTAAACCGCTTAGTTCACCGGATTGTTCATATCTGTAAACCGTTCCAAACTCTGCTAACCTAATAGGAAGCTCTTTGTAAGAACGTGGTTTCGATGAATATATCTGGTGGTGGTGAGGACAATTCATTGGCTTTAGCATGTATTCTTCATCTTCCACAGTTATCGGAGCAAATTGTGATTCGGAATAATAAGGATAATGCCCCGAAGTCTTATATAAATTCAAATTACCAATATGCGGAGTAATTACCTCAACATAACCTCTTTTTAACAATTCATCCTTTATAAATGCTTCCAGTTTTCGTCTGACAATTGTACCTTTAGGCAACCATACAGGTAATCCCGCACCTATTGCAGGAGAAATCATAAACAATTCAAGCTCTTTACCCAATTTCCTGTGGTCCCGCTTTTTAGCTTCTTCCAAAAAAGTCAAATAATCATCCAGCATCTTTTTCTTCGGAAAACTTATTCCGTATATTCTGGTCATCATCTTTCTCGATGAATCTCCCCTCCAGTATGCACCGGCAACACTTAACAATTTAATATACTTAATTCTGCCTGTGTCGGGAACATGTGTTCCGCGGCAAAGGTCAGTAAATCCTCCTTGTTTGTAAAATGTAATCCTGTCATTTTTCAAACCTTCGAGCAATTCAAGTTTGTATTCATCTCCTGCTTTTGTAAAATAGGAAACCGCATCGTCCCATGAAATTTCAACTCTATCATATCTTGAATTTGATTTTGTCAACTCAGCCATTTTAGATTCAATTTTTGCTAAGTCTTCAAGAGTAATGCTTTTATCTTCAGGCAAATCAACATCATAATAAAATCCGTTATCTATTGCAGGACCTATTCCGAATTTAACTCCCGGATATAAAGATTCGATGGCTTCAGCCATTAAATGTGCACTCGAATGCCAGTAAATTTCCTTACCTTCTTCATCATCAAATGTAACTATTTTAATTTTTGCATCTTTGTTAATTCCGGTTGATAAGTCGTATTTTTCGCCATCAACAAAAATTCCTAAAGCATTTCGAGCTAAACCTTCGGAAATTGATAAGGCAATTTCCATACCTGTAGTATCTTCAGGATATTCTCGTATATCCCCGTTTGGCAATGTAATTTTCATCATTTTCAAGTAATTAATAAAAAAAATAAGATTCTGATTCCAAATATTATAATTAGATTAAAACGAAACATTTCTCTACTTATTTCAATTTGCAACTCAATAGAATAATATGATTCTTCCTTATAAAAAATATTTTAGTTATTTATGCAACCTTTTTACTATTTTTGTGTTATTAATATTAGTTTTGTTTTCAAAATGAAAAAAAATAGTAAATAATTTGAAATACAATTAAACTTTTTTAGGGATTTGATAGTCAAAACACTAAACGTAGAATTTAAAATGATTATTTATAAATTTTGGAGATTAATATGAAGAACTACAAATCACTTATACTTGCAACATTAACTTTAGTATTAATGTTAGGCATCAGTTCTTGTAACAAGAGTGATGGACCTACTGACGGAAGTTGGAGTATGTATGATTCACCCGTATGGCAAATTCCCGAACCGGATAACTCAGCTGCAGATATTGTTGAAGGTACTTTAGACATGCCTTTTGATTTGGTTGCACAGAATGAGGATGTACGTTTTTGCGACAACACAGGAATGTATAATACAAAAATGTTCCAGGAAAGAAGAAAATTTATGCCTTTGGCAAAAATTCTTCGTGCATTACAACTTGATGACCTTCAAAAAGAACAAGTTAAAGGATTTATGCTTGATTTCCGCCTTTGCCACAGGGAAGCTATGTTGGCTTTGAGAGAAAGTGAAAAAGAACTTTTAGCACCTTTCAACGAGCAAAGACGTTTAATTTATGAGGCATATAAAAGCGGTGAGATTACACGCGAAGAAGCTGCCAGACAATTAAAACTTTTAGCACAGGAAGTCCGTCAAGTGATGAAGGATAACCCTGCAAGAATAGAAGCTTGCGAAGCTATGAAAGAATGCAGAAGATTACTTTTAGCAAATATCGGTGGAGTTTTAACAGAAGAACAACTAGTAAAATGGAACGAGTGGCTTTCCAGATTACCTGAAATTGATTGCACAAGAGAAGAATAATAATCGAAATATTATTTTTATAAAATGGCTGCACGAAAGCAGCCATTTTTTTTATCTGTCAATGTTGAATTTTCTCCCCATCGTACTTCGATGATTATTTTTATCATCGAATATTACTGAAAAAGAACTGGCTCCCTAAATCTAAAGTAAGTTCTTAGACACGGGCTTATGTCTGAGACACGGATTGTGCGAAATCGAAAGTATCATGCAAAGCCCGTATTGTACATTTTTTTATCTGATTATCGCAAATTTCTTGGTTACATTGCCACTTCCTGCCTGGAATGTCAGATAATATAAACCTGAAGAAAGCTTGCTGACATCAAAGTTAATGCTATAAGTTCCTGCTTCCTGCCATTGATTATTATTAATGCTTGCCGATTCAATACCAAGTGAATTATTAATGCTCATTGTTACGAATCCCTGATTCGCTACAGAATAGATTATAGTTACCTGGTCTGTTGCCGGATTCGGGAATATTTCGATACCTTCAGTAATACTTAAATCATTTACATCAGTTAAGCTACGACCACTATTGTTAAGAGTTTTGAAGGTTGTTGACGCAGAAAAGTTACTGGTACCGGAAGCACAAACGGTTTGTACCTGAAATTCATAAGAGGTCTTGGCTGATAATCCATCTGCTGTTACTGAATTGGTATTTGAACTTGTTGATATCCAAGAGCTTGCCCCAACTTTCCTGTAACTTATATTATAACTCACAGCCCCGTACATAGCTGTCCAACCAAGAACAGCACTTGATTTAGTAATTGAATTTACTTTCAATGATGTTGGAATTTCGCAATCGCTTGGAGCCAAACAAGCAGTCGAAGAAAGAAGCGGCAACAATGGTCCGCCAGGTGAAGCAAAACATGCTTGCATTCTTGCAGTTTGGTTTGGCGTAAAATTTGCCATAACTTCATCACGGGAGTAATCCATAAAGTTCATATACATAATACCGGGGGATGTAGGCGAACAATCATCAGTTAGAACACCTATGGGACCTCCTATAGTTGAATTAGCTTGATTTGGAGTATCATCACAATAATCAGTGCCTGTACATGCACCATTATCATCACCCCAAATATGGCGTAAATTTAAACAATGTCCAATCTCATGCGTATTACAGGCACCCATGCCTCGGTAAATAGTAGAGTCTGTAGAACCGAAACACCAATAAAGGACAACCACTCCGTATGTACTATTAATACCTGTACTTGGAAATTGAGCGTATCCGGCATAATTTTCAAGATTACAAATCCATATATTCAAATACATAGTAGGATCCCAAGCATCAAGCCCCCCGGTGTTGTAATATTTCATATTATTATTCGGTGGAAAAGATATAGTATCGGTATATCTTCTTTCAATACCATTGGTTGGACTTCCATCCGGTGCTTTCTGGGCCAAACAAAATTGTATCTTTGTATCAGATTTAAGAGAGGAAGAAAATGCTCCCATTGAATGATAATTTAGTCCTGCATAATCTTTGTTCGTTATCTCAATTTGTTTAAAGACTCTTTCATCAGATAAATTTTGTTCATCAGTATTATAAATGATATGAACGATAACCGGAATAGTAATCGTTTGACTTGGAGGAGTTGTGCCTCCACCCGGTTTCCCCTTAAGTTTATTATTACCGTGAATCCATCGTTGCAATTCCATTTCCTGAAACAGCATCCTTACTCCCAAACTCGGGTCATCTTCCTTTTGCTTCTTCAAATATTCCATAGTACCGCATTTGAATTCGGTTTTTTGTGCCTGCAACACCGAAGCTGATAAGAAAACCGCTATAATTAGTATCAACCTGAACATAATTAACTCCTCTGATATGTAAAACAAATTTATTAAAGAACATTATATTCACTTTTATTAAGAACAATATCAAACCATCTATTAAAAAATTTACCAAATTCAAATTACGCAAATAATATTGAACTGGAAGCATAAATGAGTATCTGTAGTAATTGGATTAGTAAATGTTCTGTTTTGTGAGTAAACGTGATGACAATATATAAAACACCCCTTATTTCAAATGGATTGTCGTTTGTAAAAATTATTACACAGCGCAAGGAAAACAATAAAATTTATTCATATATTTAAAAGGATTGTCTTTTGGAGCAGCCATTTTTTTATCTGACAATATTTATTTTACTCCCCACTAAACTTCTATGATTATTTGTATCTTCATAAATAACTGAGTAAGAACCTGAAGGATATGCCGAAATATCAATACTAATTTTATTCTCCCCTTCCACTATAGCTCCCTTCCAAACGTCATAACGCCTTCCTTCTGCAATATTGCTAAATCTAATTTTACCAAAAGTTGAAAAGATGGAATTTATTTCAATCGAAACAATGTTACCACTTGTAGGTACAGGGTAAACTCTTATTGTTGTTTGAGGTACCTTGGAATTGTATACATTAGTTGTATTTCCATATTCTTGTGGAAATTCAGGATTGCTAGTTTCTTTATACCAAAGAGTATCACCATTTACCAATCTAAAACTAAAATCAGAAAAATATAATTGCCAGTATTCATAAAACTTGCTCTGGGGAACATGGTAGTCATGAAATGGAAGTTCTCCCGTAACAAAAATTATACTATCCAAATATGTTCTCAACTCTCCCCAAGCAACGGAATCAAGATAATTCTGATTATCAATTCCCAATTTATTCCCATTTGAGTCAAGTAAACTGCCGTAATTTGCCCAAAGTGATTGTTCGGACATAATTAGCCCTAAAGGTGTCGGTCCATACCTTCTTGGAGATACTCTTAGATAAACAGTACTGTCAAAAAGAAATGGCGGCACTACCCATTCGTGAAAAACAACATGAGGATTTGTTCCAAAAAGAGAGTCTGCATGTGGGTCTCTGTTAGGCATCGAAACGACACTGTCTAATACAGCCATGACGAAATCATTGTTTGCAGTGACCAATTGCAAAACGAACTCTGTTCTGTCAACGATATCCCATTCACCTTTACCATATCCGTAAAAATATTTATCAGGCTTGCAAGGTTGTCCTGATTCATTAATTCCCCTGAAAAACGTAATTTTTGGAAAACCAGTGTTAGGTAACTGGAAATTCTCAGTTCTCGCCAATGATTGTAAATCGTAACTTACTCCCTGCTCGCTTGTGCCAAACCTGCTTTTTCTTTCGACTGTATCCATACTGCGAGCAAGATTGATGAGCGAAGTATAATTTCCATAATTCAATTTTACTTCACCAAACCTATAGACTACTTTTGCAGAATCATATAAATTTGATATAAAAAAATATCTCAGGAAATCAATGTTTTCAGGTTTAATCTGAAAAATAGGTTTGTTGTTACCCGCAAAGGCAAACTGTACAATAAATAAAATTGATACGAGAATTTTAAATATTTTCATAATCCTCTCCTTCAAAAAATAAGTTTACCTCAAGCAACAATATCTAAATTACAAAAAAAAAAGGATATTACAAATTATTATTTAATTTTGTTTCCAAATTCCGATAAGAAAAACGTATCTCCGATAGGTCTTCTGAATCTTTCTTTGATTTCAAGAGTTTTGAATTCCTCTTCCAAAATTTCAGGTTCTGACTGATACCCAATTGCAATTACTGACATTGGAATAAAATTTTCAGGGATGTTAAAATCTTTCATGACTTTTTCTTCGTCAAAGCCACCCATCTGGTGAGCCATTAATCCCAAAGAAACTGCCTGAAGACAAATATTTTCTGATGCTGCACCTGTGTCATATTGTGCCCAACGGTTTGGCTTCCCTGTCTTACGAAATTTCGTATCTGCAAATGAAAAGATAAGCACCGGAGCATTTTTTGCCCATTTTTGATTCCATTCTCCAAGACTATACAAAGCTTTATTGTATGCAGTTTCATCCGAATTTTTGTCAAATACAATGAATCTCCATGGTTCATCACCAAAGCACGATGGTGCCCATCTGCCTGCTTCACATAGTGAAATAATTTGTTCTCTGCTGACTTTTTTGTTTGTGTTAAAAGCCCTGCAACTCCACCTTTTGGAGATAATCTCGTCAAGTTTTGTTTCTGTTAAAGCTCTTTTTTCAAGCATTATTCCCTCATTATTAATTTAATGTCTTTCTCAAAATCTTTAGAACTTCCATGAAATCTTCAGGTAAATCAGATTCAAATCTCATTCGTTCAGAACTAAGCGGATGAGTAAATCCCAAAACTTTAGCATGAAGCATTTGCCTTTGAGCGATTTGTAAACATTGTTCTGCTATTTTCCTTGTTTCGGGCATTCCCCCACCTTTTACAACAGTATCTCCCCCATAATCCTTATCCCCTAAAACAGGATAACCGTTATGCGAAAAATGTACTCTTATCTGGTGAGTTCTTCCTGTTCTCAACTTCACTTTAACCAATGTAATAAAACCATATCTTTCCATTACCCAATAATCAGTAATGGCGGTTTTTCCGTCCTTTTTCACTACTGCAAAAGTTTTCCTGTTCCTTGGATTTCTGCCTATATCTCCTTCCCAAGTACCTTCATCATTTTTCACATCTCCCCAGACTAAAGCAAAATAATATCTTTCGATAGTTCTGTCCTCGAACTGTTTTGCCAAAATTGAATGTAATGATGAATCTTTGGTTATCAGTAATAACCCGGAAGTATCCTTATCAAGCCGGTGAACAATACCGGGTCGTACAGCATCACTTGCAAAAATTCTACCCTCGTCAATTTCTTCATCGTCACTATCTTCATCAAGTTCGATTGTTATTGCTTCCCGTTTTCCAATATGCCACAACACAGCATTTACAACTGTACCTTTTCTGTTCCCATATCCGGGATGAGTAACCATACCTTTTGGCTTGTTAATTACAAGTAATGACTCATCTTCGAAAACAATTTCAAGTGGAATATTTTCAGGTGTTAACTCAATAGGCGGAGATTTCATTATCTTACAAATAATTTTATCAAGCCCTTTAATTTTCTTGCTGGACTTAGCGACTTTCCCGTTTATCCAAACACAGCCATCATCAATTGCTTTTTGAACTTTGTTACGGGTTGCATATTTCATAGAATTGGTTAGGAATACATCGAGACGTTCCGGTTTCTGACCTGCAGGAATATCAAATTCAAATATAGTTTCAATTAAGTTAGGATAGTTTGAATCACCCGTATTTTCCTTCACATCTTCCATTATATATAACTTTTAACTCAAAACTTAACTATTGACTAACGACTGTCGACTAACGACTATTCTCCAACCATTACAAAAGCTCCCCAGTAATAAAACTCCGGGTAAACTGTTTTAAGGTCAAGCTGTGTTTCCCGAAAAGCTCTTCGTTTATCCATTCCATTTAATAACTTAATATAAAATGTCGTCATTAGAACTTGAGTTGCTTCGTCACTAACCGTCCAAAGACTCATTATCAGGGAACGTGCACCTGCCACCTGAAAAGCTCTTTGCAAACCATATACCCCTTCTCCATTTTTAACTTCACCCAGTCCTGTTTCACAAGCAGACATCACTACAACTTCCGTATTATCAAGATTTAAATCCATTGCTTCATATGCAGTCAATTTTCCATCGCAAGTCGTAACAGACGAATCATCCTTTGAATTTTCTACACCTGCAAAAAAGAGCATTGAACGTAACAAAGGATTTTCAATTGCTATTCCTCCTTCAACTCCCAATACAGCCCCGCTTGTTTCCACATCGGGGGCAAAATAACCGTGAGTAGCTATATGTAAAATTTTTGGACTTTTAACTTCTTTGACTTTTATTTCTAATGCCCGGTTATCAAGGTAGGTATTGAATTTCCATTTCTTTTCTTTCATCTCATTTGCAATTGCTTCAATTTCTTCCCTTGTCCCGGGTAAAGCAGGAATTTTTTGTTCTTGCTCAGGATTAAAATTATACTTTGGGTCTCCAAATAATTCAGCTGTATTACCTATAACTTTTTTCTTGGTAGTTCTGTATTCAACAAGGTCTTTTGAATTAGTTAATCTCCTGATGTCAACTTCATCAATCAAATATTTATTTGTTTGTGGATTTCTTAAAGTAAGTAAATTAATAGAATTATATATTCCGTCAACAGAAAGAAAAACCGTTTTTATCCCTGAAAGTTCTTTTTGAATTTCTAACCAATACTGTATAAACAACTCTTCCTGATCTTTTTTCAATAATTCTTCTTCCAAATCTGAACTCAATTTTGTCGGTTGTATTCTCAATATTTTAACAAGATTTCCATACAATCTTATATATTTATTTTCTAATTCATCCCCATTAGTAAGTAAAACCATTTTTGGCTCATTATTTGTTTTGGAACTTACTATCAAAGCCGCATAATAAATCGTATCCTGTTCATCTGGCATTGCCTTTTGATTATTTAAATTAAATCGGATAATTTCTACAGCTGCTTCTCCTGGTTTTAATACCCTTTTTACATCCTGCCATGTCAAATCCTTTGTTGAATATGCCTTTTTAAAATCCTCTGAAATGCTCGAAAGTTGTTTTTCTAACTCATTCGCTTCATTAGCAACCGAATCTGCGTCAATCCCTAACCGCTTTGCCTCTGTCGGATTTTGTATAAGCCATAGCCAATGATTCTTCGCCCCTGTCCAATGTTCTAATAATGTAATAACTTTGGGATTTTTACTCTCCCTGATTTTACTTAATATTTTTTTTGTCGAACTCAAAATCAGCCCTTTAGTAACCAGACAATTGTCATAAACTTTTGACGATATCTCAGGTTTTTCTTTATAGTAAAGTGCCGCAAAATTTGTAAAATCTTCAAAACTGCTCTTAACTGAAGTCCAGTACTGTAATTTTTCTTTTTCGCTTAAATATGGGAAAAATCTTTTTACCTGATTTAAATATTTAGTAATTGCTTCTAAGAAGTATGGTTCAGCTTCATGCAATCTCATCATTTTTTTATATAGTAAAGCTACACCGGACAGAGTTTTCGCATAATCCGGATGTTCAGTTCCCAGTGTTTCTTTTCGTATTTTCAGGGCTTCCATCAGAAGCTTTTCGGATTCATCATAATTTCCAATTTGCCCATAAAGTTCAGCCAAATTAAATATCGTTCTTGCATAATTTGGATGCATTTCACCTGTAATATTTTTTCTGATTTCCTTAGCTTTTAAAAACATACCTTCAGCTTTATCATAGAAACCCATTTTTTTGTAAAGTTTTGCTAAATTATCAAGGGTTGTAGCATAGAAAGGATTTTCTTCACCAAACTTTTTTTTGTAAAGTTCCAAAGACTTTGTAAATAAAGTATCTGCTTCATTCAGGTTTCCCATTGCATCGTATAATAAGGCAAGATTATTTTGTGTTGCTATAAATTCCGGATGCTCCTTTCCCTTCTTTTTCAACTGAATATCCATTGCATCCAAAAATAAAGACTCGGCCTGCTCAAACCTTCCCATTGAAAAATACAACAATGCTAAATTACTTAAGCTCTTTGCATAATCCGGATGCTCTTTTCCAAAAATATCCTCTCGCAGATTTATTGCTTTATTATAAATGGTTTCAGCTTCATCATACCTGCCCATTAATTTGTACAAATCTCCAAGATTATTATAACCTGAAGCAATATCCGGATGTTTTTCTCCTTTTATTTTTGTATTCAACTCAAGAGACATCTTATAAAAAGTTTCAGCTTTTATGTACTTTCCCATTCTTCTATACAATGCCGCCAAATTATGTACTGTTTCAGCAAAAGCAAATCCACTCCTATTTCTAATTAATTCTAATGCTCTTGTATACAATGGCTCTGCCAACGAAAATTTCCCTGTGATTTCATAAACTAATGCGAGATTATTTATCGTAAAAGCGTATGCTGAATCATTCATCGTCCCCATTTCTTCATGTTCCCTTTTCGCCTCTTTAATCACTAATTCCGATGAATAATAATCCCCCATGAAATAATAAATCAAACCCAGATTATTTAAACTGCCACAGTAATTTTCACTCGATTCCCCATATACTTTTTTGCATACCGAACTATCAAGCTTTGCTATTTCCAATGTCTTTCCTAACTCATTTTCCTGATAGTAAATGTCAATCATTAAAAATAACACTTTTTCATGTTCAGCACTATTAATTCCAAATTCTTCCGAAGCGTCCTTCATTGCTTTTTCGCCCCACAAAATAGCAGTTTTCACATTCCCGAGGTTAAAATAGTACATAGTACTATCATAAGATTTTTGCCAATCGGAAGAAAAAGAATTTTGCATAGCACATATAAAAAAAAGTAAGACAATAAGAGCCTTACTCCCTCTAAAAAAATTTTTATATGTTATTCTATGCTTCATCTATCTGTTTATTGCTTTTTCCAAAAACCTGAGAAAAAGATGGTATATGCTTATTGAACAATAACAATATAATCACACCTATTGTTATACATGAATCAGCAACATTGAATACAGGCCAATGTGTATAATAAAGACCGAAAATATTAATATCAGGTATGTCAATTTGCATATAATCAACAACTTTACCATAAAACAACGGTGCTTCTCCATATATAACACCATAAAAAACTCTGTCAATAAGATTACCCAAAGCTCCGGCTAAAATAATGGCAACACCTAACTTTAAATACTTTGAATACCCGGCAGCTTTGTGCAAATAATATGCTAAAAAAAAGGTAGCGGTAACTGAAAATAAGCTTAAAATGATTTTTGCGGGACCAAAACTAATTCCAAAAGCCATCCCTGCATTTTCAACATAAGTAAGTTTAACAAAATCACCTAACAAATTATAACTTTCACCTATCTGAAATCCTTGTTTGGTAAATCCAAAAATGCTAAATCCTTTGATAAAAATCTTTGTAACCTGGTCAAAAGCAACCAATAGAAATGACACAAGATAAAACAACCAAGTACTTTTTTTAATTCTCATATTTATTTTATATTAAAAAAGGCTGCTTGTTCACCCTATTAATTGCATTAATTCGGAATATCACAAATGTAAGCAGCCGATTAAAAAATTTAACTTTATATTAAACATTCTTTAATGGTTCAATTCTATCAATACCATCCTCAGGACATCTCTTCTGAATTTTATAGGATGCTGACAATGTTGTAATCGGAACAGCCAATAACCTTTCTTTTGCAATTAAACAACCACAAACTCTGCAGATTCCAAAAGTTTTATCTTTAATTCTGCCTAAAGCTTCATCAAGTTTTTTAATGTATTCGTTAATTCTTTGAATCTGAGCATAAGTTTTTTCTTTCTCGAAAGCTTCACTTCCCTGTTCAGCCATGTGCATCGAATATATCATGCTTTCTTCGGCAAAGTCATAATTTGTCAAATCATCGAGACGTTCCCGCAGCATACGCAATTCTTCAATTGCCTCTTTTCTCATGTCTACGATTCTGTCATGGAACATCTTCAAATCCTCCTCGGGAAAACGTACCTTTGGTTTAGGATGAGTTATAACAACACTTTCATCAACATTTTCCGAAACTTTTTTAGGTTTGGTTGTAGGTTTTTGTGGAACTACGGCTTTCTTTTGTTCCTTTTGTTTAAGTTGAACTTTAGCTGTTGTCAACTGTTTTGCACTGATAACGGGTTTTTTAACTGTCTCGGTCTTTGTTATTTTTGACTGTTTTTGCAAAGATTCCTTTTTTGTAACTGTAGGTTTCTTCACAATAGATTTCCCTTTCACAACTTTAGCTGCAGGTTTTACTTTTTCCGGAGCTGCCTTTTTTACCGGGGCAGGTTTCTTGGGAGCAGGTTTTGCTTTAACGTCTGCCTTTTTTGAAGAAACCTTTTTCTTAGGAATACCATCTACTTTCGTTTTAACAACTGGTTTTTTCGCAACTACTTTTTTAGAAGTTGCAACTTTTTTTGTTGTTATCTTTTTTTCAATAGCCGATTTCTTGGTTGTTTGAACCATAGGTTTAGCGGCTACTGTTTTCTTTTTTACAGTACTTTTTTCATTTTTTGCTATTTTCTTTTTCACCGGCATAGCTAATCTCCTTTATAAAATATATTAGAAAATTTATTTCAAAATAAATTAAAAAAATCAAAAACAATAATAATAAAAATAAAATAATCCTAATTGATGTTTTTCACTATGTTAATAATACAATTAAAAAATCAATTTTGCAAACAAAATTAATTAGTTTCTTTTATTAATTTTAATTGAAACAACAGAACCATCAATTTCAACATTGTCATTAGAAGTAAAATCTTCAACAATAATATCATTTGCTAAGGTCTCATTTATGATGTAATCTTTTAAATCGAACAATGAATTTATAATAGTTACATCTCCATTTACCGAAATGTCAATCCTGTCAACGACCTCAAAACCAAGTTGTTTCCTGATGTTTTGTACTTTACTTACAAATTCTCTCGCAATACCTTCCTTTTTAAGTGTTTCGTCAATCTGTGTATCCAGGGCAACTGTAATGTTATCTTCTGAAGCCACAATCCATCCTTCGATTTCCTCACTTAAAATTTCAATATCCTCTAATTCTATAAAAACATCTGAATCATCAATTATTATATTTAACCTTGAATTTTTCTCAAGTTCACAAATCTGTTCATGTGTTAACGATTTGATTGCATTAGCTACTTTTTGAGCCATTTTACCAAATTTTTTACCTATAACTTTGAAATCCGGTTTTGCTGACTTTTGAACTATGTTTGCTTCACTGCCAACAAATTCTATTTCTTTGATATTTAATTCTTCTTTGATAATATCGGCGAAATGTTGAATGTCCCTTCTGTCTTTAGGATTTATTATCGGTATTAAAATACGCTTCAACGGCTGCCTGACTCTTATTTTAGATTTCTCGCGCAAAAATCTTGCTAATGATACAATTGTCTGAGCAAGCAACATTCTTCTTTCAAGTCCGGTATCAATAAGGGATTTGTCAGCAATTACCATATCACAAAGATGTATTGACTCGGGTTCATCTTCATTACGTATTTTAAGGTACAACTCTTCTGTCAAATAGGGTGCGCAAGATGCTGAGATATTTAAGATACTCAACAAAACTTGCCGAAGAGTCTGATAAGCCGCTATTTTATCCTTATCCTTATCCCCTTTCCAAAATCTTCTCCTGTTCCTTCGAATATACCAATTGGATAGTTCATATATTACGAAACTTTGAATAGCTCTGTGAGCTTTAGTCAATTCATAATCATCCATATATTCCTTATAATTTTCGATTAATGAATTTGTCCTCGATATTATCCATCGGTCTATTTCAGGCCTTTCATTTATAGGAACCAATTCTTCCCTACCTGTAAAATCATCAATATTGGCATATAATGCAAAAAAGGCATAAGTATTTGTTAAAGACCTGAAAAAGTCAGAAATAACTGTTCGTGCTATATCTTTTTCACTGAAAAGAGTTGCCTTCCAAGGTGGATTGTTCACATACAAATACCATCTAACTGCATCTGCTCCGTATCTTTCCATTATATCAAAAGGGTCAACAATATTGCCCTTCGATTTAGACATTTTGATTCCTTTTTCATCCAGTATCAACTCATTAACAACAATATTTTTATATGCCGGTTTCTCGAATAAAGCTGTTGCTATATTGTGTAATGTATAAAACCAGCCGCGAGTTTGGTCAATTCCTTCGGCAATAAAATCCGAAGGAAAGCTCTCGTTGAATAAGTCCATATTTTCAAAAGGGTAATGAAACTGTGCAAAAGGCATTGAGCCCGAATCAAACCAAACATCTACTATTTCAGGTATCCTTTTATATCTTTTACCATTCTTCTCAAATACAATATTATCAACAAAAGGTCTGTGAAGGTCAATCTCAATCCCGGTTTTTCGCAATGCTTCTGTCGTTCCGTCCGGATGTAAATATAATCCTTCCTCCAATTCCTTAATTGAGCCAATCGCAAATGAATCTTTTCCATCCTCAGATACCCAAATAGGAATCGGAGTTCCCCAAAACCTGTCTCTCGATAAATTCCAATCCTTAACTTCTTCCAGCCAATTACCGAATCGTCCCTCTCCAATTTCCGGTGGCTGCCAGTTAATCTGCTTATTCAATTCCACCATCTTATCTTTATATTTTGGTGATTTAATAAACCATGATTCTCGGGCATAATAAATCACAGGATTGCCTGTTCTCCAACAATGAGGATAATTATGAACATAATCATTCGAGGATTTATAAAGTTTTTCAGCACGCTTCAAATAGAAAACTATATCCTTATCCGCTCCCTCTTCTTTATGGTCAGGATAAGTAAAGTTTTTTATTGCACGACCTGCAAATTCACCCATATCATCTGTAAAATGCCCATTTGGCGTTACCGGTTGTTCCAAAGGCAATTTGAATTTCTTTCTCATATTGTAATCGTCCTCACCGAAAGCAGGTGCAATATGAACAACGCCGCTTCCATCTTCGGTTGAAACAAAATCACCGGGCAACACAGTTAAAGCGTTAGGGAATTGCCCCCTGTCAATAGGTCTGAAATTGAAAATCTGTTCGTAAACAGTACCAAGTAAATCTTTGCCTTTAAATGTTGCTAAAATCTCAAACTCACCATCAAGAATATTTAACCTCTCTTTTGCCAATACAAGTTTATCAACAAACTCCTCCTCCTTGAATTTCCTCTTGTTTAAAACTAAAACGTATTCAAAATCTACTCCAACAGCCAAAGCAACATTTGAAAGCAATGTCCAAGGAGTTGTTGTCCAAACAAGTATTGATGCCCCGGTTATTTGATTTACATTTGAATGAACAACCTTCAATTTAATATAGCAATTTGGGTCTCTCACCTCCTTGTATCCGCCGGGAAGAGCCAATTCATGAGAACTTAAGGGAGTTTCAATGGTAGGTGATTGAGGAACAACTTTAAAATCCTTATAGATTAATCCTTTGTCAAAAAAACTTTTTAATGCCCACCAAACTGATTCCACATAATTATTTGTGCAGGTAATATATGCTTTATCGAGATCTATCCAATAACCCATACGCCTGGTAAGGTATCGCCAACCCATATCCATTTCAATATTTCGGTAAACAAATTCCTTGCATTTCTTGTTGAAATTCTCGATGCCAAAAGCAAGGACTTCATCTTTATTGTTCAATCCCAGTTCTTTTTCAACTGTAATTTCAACAGGTAATCCGTGTGTGTCCCAACCCGCTTGCCGTCGTACATAGTAACCGGACATCGTCTTATAACGACAAATAGTATCCTTAATAGTTCTTGCCATCAGATGGTGGATTCCGGGTTTCCCGTTGACAGTAGGAGGTCCCTCGTAAAATGAAAAAACAGGTTTACCATTCCTTAAATCTAATGATTTTTCAAAAATTTTGTTCTGTTCCCAAAAATCCAGAACTTTATGTTCAAGAAGCGGATAAGAAAGCTTCTCCGGTAACGGCTTATACATAATTCCCTATAACTAAATACATTAATTTCATAATTTAAAATTGTCAAGCAACAATTATAAGGTTTTTTCCAATAATAAAAAAATTTATCGCTTACAATATATCCAAAATGAAACAAAAAAAACATTAATACGTATTAAAGATAAATTATTTTATCTATATATATTTTTTAAAAATAACTGTTTTGCTTAATTTTTATTCTTGAATTCAAAGAATTTTAACTTTTTTATAAATTTTAGGACTTATATAATGTACAAAAAAATTATCACATTTGCATTCTCATTTGCTATACTGGTATTTTTATCATTAAGTTTAAATGCTCAAAATAATCTTAACGATAAATCTCTTGATGAGAATATCCCCTTAGACCCAAAAGTTACTTTTGGAAAACTCGAAAATGGTATCTCATACTATATTCGTGAAAATAAAAAACCGGAAAACAGAGCTGAATTACAAATGGTTGTAAGAGCCGGCTCAGTTTTTGAAGATGATGACCAAGAAGGTTTAGCCCACTTTATCGAACACATGTGCTTCAACGGAACAAAACATTTCCCGAAAAATGACCTTATAAAATTTCTTGAATCATTAGGTATGCGTTTCGGAGGTGATTTGAATGCAAACACAGGATTCGACAGAACTTACTATATGCTTACTATTCCAATGGATAGAGGAACCACACTTGACAGTGGTTTTCAGGTACTTGAAGATTGGCTCAGATATGTTAGTTTTGATTCAGAAGAACTCGAAAAAGAAAGAGGGGTCATTATGGAAGAATGGCGTGTTTACAGGGGTGCTAACGAAAGAATCATGAAAAAGCATCTGCCGTTTATTTTATATAAATCAAGATATGCAGATAGATTACCTATTGGTGATACAACTGTAATTCTTCACGCTCCCCGACAAAGATTTTTAGACTTTTACAATGATTGGTACAGACCTGATTTGACTGCAATAATTGCCGTTGGAGATTTTAATAAAAACGATGTCGAAAAAATCATTAAAGAAAAATTTGGAGATATACCTAAACCGGCAAATCCCAAGAAATATGTTGAATACGAAATACCATTGCACAAAGAACCTATGGTTTCAATAGCAATTGACAAGGAATGGCCTTATTCTTTAATCCAATTATATTTTAAACACGAAGGAAAACAAGTCCCTACATATAAAAATTACCGCCAGACTATTTCCGACAGGTTGTTAGGTTCGATGCTTACAGCCAGATTAGGTGAATTGACACATAAACCTGACCCGCCATATATTTTTGCAAATGCTTTTGAAACACATTTCATGGCTAATATCAAAGCATTTTTTGTAACCGGTGTGGTTAAAGAAACCGGATTTACTTCAGGTACTGAAGCTATATTAACAGAAGCATTTCGTGCTATGCAACACGGATTCACTCAATCCGAACTTGACAGAGCAAAAAAAGAACAAATGCGATTTATCGAGAATGCCTTTAATGAAAGGGATAAAACAGAATCCGGAAACTACGCACAGGAATTAATGCGCTATTTCCATGAAGGTGAAGCAGCACCCGGTATTGAAACTGAACTTGAACTATTTAAAAAATGGCTCCCTGAGATTTCACTCGATGAAATGAATAGTTTAATTAAAAAGGTAGTTACAAAAGAAAATCTTGTTATAACTATGAGTGCCCCTGAAAAAGAAGCTGTTCAAGTTCCTACCGAATCAGAAATAATGTCTGTTTATGATAAGGTAAGCAAATTAAAGTTAGAACCTTATGTTGACAAGGTATCCGAGAATCCTTTGTTTGACAAAAAGGTATCAAAAGGAAGAATAGTTGATTCCGAAAAAATCGAATCATTGGGATTAACTAAGCTACAACTTTCAAATGGAGTACAAGTTTATTTGAAACCAACCGATTTCAAAAATGACGAAATCTTATTCCAGGCATTTAGCCCGGGAGGAAACTCACTTGTTGATGATGCTGATTTTCTGTCGTCTTCTGTTGCCGATGCTCTTGTTGACCAGGCAGGAATCAGTGATTTTGATTATGTTTCACTTCAGAAAATGTTAACAGGGAAAATCCTAAGCATTTCTCCGTATATTAGTCAAAGGACAGAAGGACTTAGAGGTAGTGCCGCCCCTGAAGACTTTGAGACATTATTCCAGTTAATTAATCTTTACTTCACATCTCCAAGAAAAGATGAAGAAGCTTTCAAATCTTATATGACAAAAGTTGCCGAACAAATTAAAAATTCAAAATTAGACCCAAAAGGAACTTTTAGCGACACAGTAAATTATGTAATGAACTCCTATCATTTCCGTTCACGTCCATGGTCTGAAGAGTTATTAAAAGAAATCAATTATGATAAAGCTTTTTCATTGTATCAGGACAGGTTTGCCGATGCATCCGATTTCACTTTCATTTTCATTGGAAACTTTAATGTTGACAGCATCAAACCTTTTCTCCAAAAATATATTGGCAGCTTACCTTCCAAAAAACGTAAAGAAGAAGCCAAAGATGTCGGTATCCGAACACCAAAAGGTAATATTGAAAGAATTGTCAAAAAGGGTATGGAAAAACAAAGTTCAGTCAGACTGGTATTCTCCGGAGATTTCAATTGGAATGAAGATGAAAAATTTGAATTGACTGCATTGATTGGAGTTCTAAATATCAAAATGAGAGAAGAAATCAGGGAAGAAAAGGGCGGCACTTATGGTGTCTACTCATTCGCAAGACCAACAAAATATCCTATTTCTACCTACAGAATTGATATTGGTTTCGGAACAAATCCCGACCGTGTTGAAGAATTGGTTGGAAACCTTACCGATTTAATTAAGGATATGCAAAAAAATAAGGTTGATGACACTTACATTCAAAAAGTAAAAGAAATTCAAAAGCGCCAATATGAATTAAACTTAAAAGAAAACAATTTTTGGTTAAGACAAATTAATGACTGTCTCTACAATGGTGAAGATTTACTCACTATACTAAATTATGATAAACGAATTGACACAATTTCTTCTGATATGGTATTGAAAGCCGCTAAGAAATATTTCAATTGGAATAACTATGCAAAATTCCTATTATATCCTGAAGAAAATAAATAATAATCAAGAATCAGAATAAAAAAAGGCGTTAAAAAAAAATTTAACGCCTTTTTATTAAAAGGTTAACTATAAGAATATTACTTTAAAATATTACTTTTGAGTTTCTTCTACTGTTCCGCCACCGGCTTTTCTCAAGAGCATATCTTGCAAAAGGACTCCGGCTCTTGGATCGGCATGCCCAACAATACCGCTAACTATGACCCATTTCCCTTTTTCTTTCCTAAGTGTTCGAGCAACCCGAACAAACAATTTTGCTGTTTCATCACCAATGGTTATGTCGAGTGGAGTTCCGTATATTATGGATGCCAATGTCGCATTCTCGTCCATTTGGATATCCACATCATACATTTTCCCATACTTCATATTATCGAAAGTCTTCCATTGTTCTTCCATTTTTGTCTTGAATTCGGCAAAAGTTTTTATAACTTCTGCTGAATCAGTTCCAAAAAAGATAACTTCACCTGCTAAAGTTTCTATCATGTGTGAAAAATTCTTTTCTTCAGCAGCTTTGTTATATTCATTCATAACCTGGACAATAGCTTGCTTCTCTTTTTCGATATCAGCTAAAGTAAGCTCTTCTTTCTGTGGTGCACAACTGTAAACAAAAACCAAAATGAAAAAAGTCGTAAATAATTTTTTCATAATTCCTCCGGGGTTTTTAATAAATTTTTTAAACATTTTTTTTCTTTATTATCTAATATTGTAAAACTTATAACATTCTATTTCTTAATAATTTTTCCCACAATTATTAATTATTTCATTGCTAATTTAACTCATTTATTCAAATTAATCATTTATTAAATTTAATATAAGATATAAATACATTATAAACAAGCAAGAATTTAAAAAAATAATAAATAAATGTTTAAAATTATAATTTTTTTTCTTTTGATAAGACAAAATATTAAAACTTTTACATGTTTCAATACTTTTTGCATAAGAAAATGGATAAACTTAATTTTTTATTTAGCAATATATTGTTAATTTGTCATTTAAAAATTTTAATAATTTTCAATGAGGTTTAAAATGAAATTAGTTTATTTATTGCTTCTGACTTTAGCACTGACATTCATTCAATGTACAGGTAACAAAGGAACAAATGAACAAAAATCAGAGGAGAAGGTTATGTTTATTGATAAAAGTACAATTGACAATACTATTTCCGAATTAATTAAAAAATTCGGAGAAGAAAAAAAATTCAGAATCGAACGCGGTGTATTACAAACTGCATCTCTATGGATGGAAAAGGACGGAACTCAAGAACAATTCAAGGAATTTTGCATTAACAATTTTATTAAAGTTGATTCCAATCTCGAAAATATATTTTCTCGTCTTTCCGAGAACTTAGAGATTATTTGGGGACATTTTAATAAAATCACACTCGATTTGAATAAACCAATACATTTGACAACATTCGAAAAATATCCGGTTGATGAAATTTTTGGAGCATACAGTCCCGCTGCTCATTTTGCCGAAGATTTTTATAAAAATAAAATTGCCTTTATTATTACTTTGAACTTCCCCCATTATTCACTCGAAGAGAAAACCGAATGGGGTAAGAACTGGTCAAGAAAAGATTGGGCTTTTGCAAGAATGGGTGATATTTTCACTTCAAGAGTTCCCAGCGAATTGTTGCAAAAAGTTTCCGAAACAGTTACAAATGCCGATTTATACATATCAGAATACAATATTTTCATGGGTAATTTGGTTGATAACAACGGTAATAAATTATTCCCGAATGACCTCAAGCTAATTACACATTGGGGTTTGAGAGATGAATTGAAATCTCAATATGCAAATACTGAAAACGGACTCGAAAAACAAAAAATGATTTATGAGGTTATGAAAAGGATTATAAGCCAGGAAATACCCCAATGTGTAATAAACAATTCTGAATCCAGTTGGAATCCTTATAAAAATGTAGTTACAAAAAAAGGGAAATCTGTCGAATTTGAACAGGAAGCTAATACCCGTTACAAACATATCATGAATAATTTTCATGCTCTGCAGGCAATAGATTCCTACAGCCCAAATTATCCAACATACATCAGCCGAAAGTTTGATGAAGAATTTGAAATACCTCAACCGGATGTGGAAAAACTCTTTACAGATTTTGTTTCATCGCCACAAGTAAAAGAGGTTGCTGAATTGATTCAAAAACGGCTCGGTAGAAAACTTGAACCTTTCGATATATGGTATGACGGCTTTAAAGCAAGAAGCTCGATATCCGAAGCAGAATTAACTAATATGACAATGAAGAAATATCCCAATCCGCAAGCTGTAAAAAATGACCTGCCTAATATTTTACAGAAATTAGGTTTCACTCTTGAAAAAGCAAATGCAATATGTTCCAAAATCGAAGTTGACCCTTCACGTGGAGCCGGACATGCATGGGGAGCTCAGATGAAATCCGAGAATGCTCATTTGAGAACGAGAATAGCTGATAAAGGAATGGATTATAAAGGATATAATATTGCCACACATGAATTTGGTCATAATGTTGAACAAACCTTAACATTAAATGATGTTGATTATTATATGTTGACAGGTGTTCCAAACACGGCTTTTACAGAAGCATGGGCTTTCGTTTTCCAAAAAAGAGACCTCGAACTTTTAGGTATTAAAGAAAATAATCCCGACAAAAGGACAATGATGGTTCTTGACAATTTCTGGTCAACCTATGAAATAATGGGAGTTTCTTTAGTTGACATGAATCTCTGGAAATGGTTATACGAGAATCCTAATGCAGATGCAAATCAGATTAAAGAAGCTACAATCCGCATAGCCAAAGAAATTTGGAATAAATATTTTGCCGGAATGTTTGGCGCAAAGGACCAAACAATCCTTGCGGTCTATTCACATATGATTGATAATCCGCTTTATTTATCGGCATATCCTCTTGGTCATTTAATCGAATTCCAGATGGAAAGCCATATCGAAGGAAAAAATTTAGCTGATGAAATGATGAGAATTTGCAAACAAGGAAGGATAATACCTCAATTCTGGATGAAAGGTGCTGTCGGTAATGAATTATCGGTTCAACCTACCTTGAAAGCAACACAGGAAGCAATAACATATATGAAAGCAATTGCACAATAAATTTTTTAAAAGAAGTTAATCATTGTTATGTATGCTGTTCCGGTTCAAGGCAATCGGAACGGCATTTTTATTTTGAATTTTAAATTTCAAATAAATGTTATTTGGAAATTATTCATTATCAGATGATTTCTTCCCCGCAATCTTTGCAATAAATATACTGATTTCATATAGAACGAAAAGAGGTGCGGCAAATAACATCATGCTTATTGGGTCTGTAGTTGGAGTTAACGCCGCTGCCAAAATCATTATAACCACTATACTGTGCCTGCGGTATTTTCTCATGAACTGAGCCGTTACCATACCGAATTTAGCTAAAATAAACGTTATCATTGGCAATTCGAAAAGCAAACCTGCAGAGAGAAGCATTATGGTTATAAAACTCAGATAGCTGTTAACATCAATAATATTTTCAATTTTCTTCGTACCGAAAGAAGCAGCAAAACTCATCATTGTCGGTATCATCAGAAAATATGCAAATGCAACACCCGAAAGAAAACAAAGCGAAGTTAAAAAAGTAATTTTACTTACCCATTTTCTCTCGGTCATATAGAGTCCCGGAGCAATGAACTTCCAAAGTTGATAAAGCGAAAATGGAAAAGAAATAATGATTCCGATTATAAATATTAGTTTGAAGTACATCAGGGGTTGACCGAAGGGGCTTAAGTTTTGCAATTTCAAATTGACGCTTACTGATGGAGCCAAAATAACATACTCTAAAATTTTATCAATAAATACACCCGAAATAACGCATCCGATGACCAAACCGGCGACAGCCCATACGATTCTTTTTCGCAACTCTTCAAGATGGCTGAGAAAACCCATACCCTCTTCAGTTGCTTTTTCATCATCTTTTATCTTTTTATCTTTTTTCATTTAATAAAATTATGAAATTTTATAATAACAATGTTTGAAAAGTTAAACATACAGCCAATTTACCATACTAATAACATTTGTCATTAAATTCGGCTAACTATCAAAAAAAACTAAATACAACTCCAACGCAATTATTACTTTTCTAAATTATATAAGGTATAGTTTATTAAAGCTAAGTTCAACAAGATACAAAAATAATACGAAATTAATTGACAAACTATTAGATGAATTTAAAAAATCATCAGTTTTTCATTTAACTCCCAAAAAATCCCTATTTTTGTAAACAAATTTTTAACTTAATTAGAATATAATGAATATTGTTGCAATAGTAGGCAGACCAAATGTTGGCAAATCCACACTGTTTAACCGATTAATCGGTGAAAAAAGTGCCATAATCGAAGCCACGCCAGGTGTTACAAGGGATAGACTGTATGGTGAATCTGACTGGAACGGAAAATACTTTATGGTGATTGATACGGGCGGTTTTATTCCCGGCACTGAAGATACAATGGAAAAAGCAATTCGGGAGCAGGCATATATTGCAATCGAAGAAGCAGATGCCATTATTTTCGTTTGCGACGGAAAAGACGGTGTTACGCCATTTGATATAGATATTGCAACAATCTTAAGAACATCCAACAAACCCGTAACTCTGGTTATCAATAAATGTGATAATGAGAAAATGGATTTGCTGTCTTATGAGTTTCATAATCTCGGACTTGGAAATCCATATCCAATTTCGGGATTAAACGGCAGAGGAACAGGAGATTTCCTCGATGAAGTAGCTCAAAATTTAAAAGACGAAAGTATTTATCAATCTGATGCAAGATTGAAAATAGCTTTTGTAGGAAGACCGAACTCTGGCAAATCAAGCTTAACAAATGCACTTTTAGGGCAGGAAAGGTCTATCGTTACTGATATTCCGGGAACAACACGCGATTCAATTGACAGCGTTTTAAAATTCCACGGTGAAGAAATTGTGTTAATTGACACTGCAGGTCTTAGAAAAAAAAGCAGGATTAAGGAAAATATTGAGATGTTCAGTATTTTACGAACAGCTACTGCAATAAGCAGGTCGGATGTTGTAGTTGTGCTTGTTGATGCTCAGCGAGGATTTGAAGAACAGGACAAAAAGATAATCAATCAGGTAACAGATGCCCGGAAAGGTGTTATTATCGCTCTCAACAAGTGGGATATCGTCGAAAAGGACAACAAAACAGCACAACAATACGAAGTATTATTTTATGAGCAGATGCAGACTCATTACTATGCACCGATTGTCTTCATTTCCGCATTGACCAAACAAAGAATTGTTAAAGTCATCGAAATTGCAAAGGAAATCAAAGATAAAAGATGCAATAGAGTTTCGACAGCTAATTTGAACAAGACCATATTACCTATACTTGAAAGAACTCCCCCACCTGCTGTACATGGAAGAGATTTGAGAATTAATTATATAACTCAAACGGGAATCGAACCGCCGGTTTTTGCATTTTTCTGTAATTATCCACAGTTGATACCGGATTCCTACAAAAAATTCATGGAAAAATCCATAAGGGCGAACTTTAATTTTGAAGGAACCCCGATATCCTTTATTTTTAGGAAGAAGAACAAGAACGACTTTTTTAATGGATAATAGCTACAATTCTTAAAATTGTCATTCCTGCGAAAGCAGGAATCTAAAAAACCTCATGAATTCTGGATTCCTGCTTTCGCAGGAATGACTTGCTATTAATTTAAAATGGCTCAACAAATATTTATTATAAAAAAAAACCGGCAGATAAAATCCACCGGTTTTTTCGTCCAACATTAATATTAATCTAGCTCTCCGCCATACTTTTTATTTAAAATCCACTTAACTAATTCGGGATCACCTGGAGCATCATGTCCTTCAACTGTGCTGTAATTCGGATTAGCATTCTTTTCACTCGTTGGATAAATCCAGCGATAAGGTATTCCGGTAGCCGGTAAAGTACCTGTTCTTCTCATATCATGATATGCCTGACCTTCAAGGAACAATTCGAGATACTTTTGCTTCAATACTTCAGCAATTACAGCATCTTTGTCAGTGCTTGAAAAATCAGTCAATCCTGCATTCAGACGAATGATATTTACATCATTAACAGCACCGGGAAGGTCTGTTCCCCTTGCTTTACATTCTGCACGTATCAGAACATTCTCCTCATAGGAAGCTGCAGGGAAATAATCGCCATAACCACCGTACTTTAGCAAATGGCATGTTAATGAGTTATCCTCTTCTTTTGGATCCGGAGCCGGATTATATGTCCTGTTTGAAACAGCAAATCCCCAATATTCCCCATCACCATTAGGTAAGAAATATTCTGTAATTCTGTTATCCCCGGCTTCTGAATTCAATAACCTCATAAAATTGGCATCACAACGTAATGGTTCACCTGTTTCGGTTAAAGTCCAATGTCCCCAAGGTGAATATTCTCCGGCACTCGAAGTGTGAATTCCAAACAATGTATTTGCTGCTGAGGAAATTCCTAAATTAGCTTCGGTTAATGCCTCGGCATATTCTCCCATGTGCAAATGATATCTGGCTTTCAAAGTATGAACAACTTCTATCCATTTTGTACCATCGCCACCAAAGTTAAGGTCTCTTTCGTATTCGCCGGCACTTGCAAAATGCGTCAGAGCTTCATCCAACAATGATTGTGCTTCATCATAAGCTTCTCTCTGTGTAGCAAATTCCGGAGGTTCGAGACCATTAATTACAATCGGTATAGAACCATAAATAGCCGCCATTTCAGCAAAGAAAATAGCTCTGTATGTTTTAGCCATGCCAAGAATTGTATTTCGGGTACCGGCTAAAGCATCACTTGCGAATACATCCGGAGCCCATGAAATTATATCTGTTGTGATTTTAACACCTCGATATCCTGTTAATTTCCAAACATCATCCGGAGGTCCGTCTTCTTTTAAGTTATAAGAATTCCATTCAACGGGTTGTGGCCTTCCCAATCCGGGAGGTGAACACATTTGCCAGACAAAGAAACTGTTGATTCTTGACCTGTCACTTGAATAAAAATCTGCTGCTGCAACCTGCAAAGCAATAGTTAAACCATAAACTCCGTCAACAGATTTTACCTTCTCTTGATTAATCGCATTAGGAGATTGATTTATACTGTTGTCAATATCACATGAAGTTAAAACCACACCTATTGCAAACAAAGGGAGCAAGAGTTTTATGCTTATTCTTTTGATAATATTATATGTTTTCATAAATTCCTCCTTTTAATAGATTATTGAAACACCAAAACGAAATGACATCGTTTGCGGTAATGTGAAATAATCATACCCACGCCCTTCTGCGAGTGAGAATGTGTTAACTTCAGGATCAAATCCGGTATAATCGGTTATTGTTAGTAGGTTCCTTGCAGTAAATGTAAATACAATTGTGTTAATATTCCATTCCTGCAAACCATGCCAACGGTATTCCAGAGAAACTTCACGTAATTTAATAAATGAGCCGTCTTCAACATGTGCTTCATTAACTAAAAAACCATTCTCATAAGTCCAATACTTCTCAGTTTTATCTGCATTTTCAAATACTGCATTACCGTTATCGTCAAAACTTACTATTTGTACTTGGGTACCTTCATCGTTTACCCAATTGTCCTCTCTGTCTTCGGTGTTACCATGGGTACCAAAGTTATAAAGCGCACCTCTTGTACCATTCCACACATCGAATCCCCATGATGCATCTATGAGGAAGCTGAATGTGAAATCTTTCAAAAATGTAAGGTCACTTCTAAAACTAAATAAAAATTCAGGATTAGGATTACCAAGTATTTGCAAATTTTCATCATGTATTGGTACTCCAATGTATCCCATACCATATTGGTCATTGAAAACTTTTTCTCCATTTTCCATATAATAAATGGCTCCTGTTGTACCATCACCATTATCATAATCGGGATCCCATTGAGTATAAACAAGATTGCCGCTTTCATCCTTCAGGTATCCGTATCCCCAGAAAACACCAAGCTCTTCACCTTCCATGGCGATATTATTAATGCCAACGAATCCACCATTTAGTGATAGATATTCTGCACCTACAAGCTTTGTAACTTCATTTTTAACTGTAGAGTAGTTAAACATACAGTTCCAAACAAAATCTTCTGTTAAAATCGGTGTTGCCTTCAATGATAATTCGAATCCCTGATTATACATCTGACCGGCATTTCTCAACTGCTGGTCAAAACCGGTTGAAGCCGCTAAAGGAACATCGAGAATCAGGTCGTACATGTTCTCATAAAAATATGTTGCCTCCAAACTGATTCTATTATCGAGAAATCCCAAATCTAAACCGATTTCTCTTTCAAGTGTTCTTTCAGGTCCAATTTCGCTTGAGCCGGCAACAACATAGTAATCTGCAGGAAGTCCACCTTGTCTGTATCCGATGTATCCGCCACGGTTTGCCGTCGAACTTCTGTCCCATGGGTCGAAAAATCCACCAGTCCCATACAAAAAGTTTGTTGCATAGACTCCTGGTAAGCTTGGTGAACCTGCTTCGCCATAAGATGCTCTCAACCTGATGTTACTGAAAATATCCTTAGTTCCTTTCATAAATTCTTCATCCGAAAGTGTGTAAGAAAGTCCGGCTTTAGGATAATAATGGAACTGATCGGATTCTCCAAAAGTAGATTTTCCATCTCTTCGTATTGCCAAAGTCAAAGATAATCTATCCCATAAAGTTGAGGTTAGTTGTGCAAATAATCCGACCATCTTCTTTTGGTAATAAGCTGAACCACCGTCCTTTGTAGCACCTGCTTCTATCTGGTTGAAATGTGGAGATGTTTCAACAGCATCAGCCCAGTCATTTGTATTTTCATACCAAATAGTCTGACTTCCTATAACCAAATTCGTCTGCAATTGGTCATCAAAAAATGATTGAGATGCCGTAGCAGTTAAATCTAAGTTCATTTGGTTGGTTCTAATTGTCTGGTGATTGATATATCCTGCTCTGTTTGGAGAATTAGCTGCACCTACAGCTAATCTTTCAATATTAGCATAAGAATAATTATCCAGGCCAAAATTTCCGGCAAGAGTCATCCAATAATATGGTTTCCATTTTATATCCGTACTATGCAAAAACCTTTCGATTTGAGAATTATAAGTATTCATCTCCTCTGTCCAAATCGGATTATCATAGCCGGCGAACCTTCTTTGAGTACCATCATCATAAAGATATTTATCATTTTTAAATTCCGGAGGTGTTCTCAAAGCTCCAAGTAATATACCTGAAGGATTTGAACCATCCTGAGGCAAATCGTTATTAATAGAAATATAATTATTGTTTGTCTGTAAAGTAACACCCGGTAACAAAGACATACCCAAATTAGCTCTTACACTAGCTCTGTCATAATTCGAGCCCACAACAAAGCCCTGGATTCCTTCGATTGTTCCGTTAACCAGATAATCGAACTGCGGAACACCTCCGGAAATTGATAATGACTGGACATTTGACAGACCTGTCCTGAAAGGAACCTCGTCCTGAGCATAAGTTTTCGTACCGGCAGGTAATTTGTCTCCATAAGAGTCGCTTGAGCCCGGTGTTTGAGTTGCTTCATCGAAAGGAATACGCTGCCCATAGGTTGTTTGCAAAGGAATGCTCCCGGATTTTTGGTCAACCTGAACACTACTGGAATAAGTAATTCTTGAAGGTTTACCTTCGGGGGACATTGAACCTCTTTTTGTTGTTATCAGCACTACACCATTTGCAGCTTGAGAACCATAAATTGCCGCAGCTGAAGCACCTTTCAATATCTCCATTGACTCGATATCCAAAGGATTGATGTCAATTGCCCTATTGCCAAACTGTTTTGTTCCGCTTGGGTCGTACAATGCATCGTTATCCATTATTATACCATCAATTACATAAAGAGGTTCGGAACTTCCCATAATGGTCTTTCTTCCTCTCATAGTAATGTAAGTACCTGCACCGGGAGTACCGCTGTTTCTCGTAACCTGTACACCGGCAACTCTGCCACTTATTGCATCGATAGCGCTTGAAGAAATTACTTTTGCAACTTCCTTGCCACTGACAGAACCAATCGTGTTACCTAGTTTATTTCTGTCAACTTCTCCGCTGAGCCCTATTACGACAATTTCATCTGTCATAACACCGCTTGTAGAAAGTTCGAAATCAACTGTCTCGGTTTCTCCGGGTTTTAATGTAACTTCCTTCGAAACATCTTCGAAACCGATAAATTTCGCTCTTACAATATACTTCCCCTCGGGAGCTTTGAACGAAAAGTTACCATCTTTGTCTGTTACTGCACCAGCCCTTATGGATGGTATAGCTACTGTCGCTCCGATCATTGGTTGACCGGTTGTTTTGTCAACAACCTTACCTTTAATCTCTGCCTTCTGTGCCAGTGCATTGCCTGACATCAGTACCAAAGCAATAAATATGCTTAGAATTAATAGGAAAATAGGCGGTTTTTTTTGGAACCTGCTCCTAAATCCCGTTACGGGTTGGGATTTGGTTTTTGTAGTATCCATAAATTCCCCTTAAATTGGTTAGGAAATAGTTAATTTAATTACAACACTAAATCTATATCTATAGTCTAAAGTCTAAATTCTATTATCTATTAATTTTTGCTTGAATTATTCTTTTATTTTCTTGTCTGAATATTTTTCCTTTCAAATATAGTAAACGAATTTTTTATTTTATATTAGATTTCAATTAAATCAAATATCTCATTTTGATTTTTAGAAATTTAAAGAAATAATTAAATCAAAACAAATATATTTTTTAAAAAAGATAGATTCCTTAATTAAAATTAATATTATTTTCATTTGAATTTTGTTTTCTTTATTGGTTTGATTAATCGCTTTCCAATTTTCTTTTAATTACTACCAAAGTCTGGTCGTCGCTGAAGTCCGACTCTTTTGTAAACTTCTGAACATTTTCAATTATAGCATAAGCAATTTCTTCGGGCATTAAAGCATGATTTTTCTTAATAATATAAAATAGTCTATCCTCACCGTAAAGATTGCCATCCTTGTCACGAGCTTCAGTTATCCCATCTGTATAAAGAACAAGAATATCTCCGCGATGCATCCGTAAATTTTCTACCCCAAACTTTTGATGCTCCAGCAAACCTAAAAAACCACCGGTCGAATCCAGCTTTTGCCAAGTGTCTGTTGTTGGTCTGTAGTGAATGGGAGGACAATGACCTGCATTGGCATAAAGAACCAACCTGTTGGAAGAAAGAGTCAATTCACAATAGAATAAAGTAACGAATCTTTCATAAGGGAAAGTCTCCCAGATAAGATTATTCAACTTAGAGATGAATTTCGATATACTTGAAGTAAATGTACTGCCCATCCTTATTGCACCTGAAAGAAACAGAGCTTGAGTTGCCGCAGGAAGTCCGCTTGCAGCAGCATCGCTGACAACAATACTTAAACGTTCTTCTTCATCAATTGAATGTAGAATATAGTCAAAATAATCACCGCCTATATAATGCGCAGCTAAGCACAATCCATAAATATCATAATCGTGAAATTGAAGTTTGTGGTCTGGTTGCAAACTAATCTGAATTTCCGATGCTTTCATTATGTCTTTTTCGATTTTTTTCTGTTGTTGTTGTGAAGTCAAGCTCTTTAGTGCTATGTTAGCAACACTATTAATGATATTCAATGTTTCGTAGAAGGATTGCAGTATTTCAGGGGCATTGAACCCCAAAGCATACTTATAATATTTGCCTGTTTTCAGTCTAATAACATCTCCAACTCCTGTTACCGAATAAATTTCGATACCTTTTTCCCTCAAAGTTGGGTCTGTTTCGTAATTTAATACTGTTCGTTCTTTAATAAGTCTTGGTAAAATCGGATGCTCAACAATCTTTATTGAATACCCCTTAGGTATTTTTTTTAAATTGCCAATTTGATAAACTAATTTATAAGACGATGTTTCGGGCTCCAGTTCCCAGATTCTGCCACCGGTAATCTCGAATTCGGCCATATTAACAATATCTTTAACGAGATATTTCAACAATGTAAATTCCTTTTTAAAATTTCTCGATGTAAGCTTTTCTACAAGCTTAAAAGTATTTCTTTGATGGTCGTAATGTGATGACATATTTTCTGAAAAAATAAATTATATAATTATTAATTTCTTTCTAAACTTTTCTTAGGATGTTTCGCACTTAGATTTTAATACCTGCTTTTTTCAATGCATTAGTAATTTTCGATTTATTTTGAGATTGCAAAGGTACAAGAGGTAATCTGTAAAGTTCCTTAATAAATCCCATCTGCGACAATACATATTTTACGGGAATTGGACTTGATTCTATAAAATTGATATTCATCAAATCAAAAAGCCCGAAATGAATCTTTTTTGCCTGTTCGTATTTTCCATCGAGTGCAAAATGTATCATTCTGCCAAACTCGACAGGGGCATAATTTGAAAGCACAGAAACACAACCCTTTGCACCAATTGAGATAGCAGGTAACGTCAAAGCATCATCTCCACTTAGCAGGTTAAATCCCCTTGGAGCATTTTTAATGATTTCCATCATCTGCCCCAAATTACCGGATGCTTCTTTGGTTCCTATCACATTTTTGCATTCTTCAGCGATTTTTAATTGTGTCTCAGGTAAAATATTTACAGAAGTTCTTCCGGGTACGTTATATATAATCTGCGGAATATCAACATTATTTGCAATTGTCTTATAGTGCTCAAATAAGCCGCTTTGTGTTGGTTTGTTATAATAAGGAGCAACAATAAGCACTGCATCGACACCCAGTTCCTTAGCTCTTGAAGTCAATTCAATTGTGTCTTTTGTATTGTTTGAACCTGTCCCGGCAATCACAGGTATCTTGCCGTTAGCAAAATCAATTGTCTTTCCCATTAATTCAAATTTTTCTTCTTTGGATAATGCAGGACTTTCACCGGTTGTACCTGCTACCAGTATGGCATCAATTCTCGATTTTATCTGAAAGTCAATCAGCTTTTTTAAAGCGTCAAAATCTATCTCGAGATTTTTTTTAAATGGTGTTACAAGTGCTGTAATCGTACCTTTACAGATATTTGCTTTCATAATCTCCCATTAATTAATTTTTTAAAAACAATTTACAAATACAATTTAATCACTATTTTTCAAAATAAAAAATTCTTGTACTCTAAAATTAAAAAGCTATTTGAAGTTATTTTAAGATATGAACTAACAGGAATTATTAAGAAAAAGCAAACATGTCGCATATTTCTATATTCTATATTCTTTTTTCTATGTTCTTTTTTCTATGTTCTATTTTCTATTTTCTATTTTCTATTTTCTATTTTCTAAGACCGTGGAGATGGCGGGAGTTGAACCCGCGTCCGGAGAGCTTCTTCCGAAGCCACTACATGTTTAGTTCATCTATATTTTTCACAATTGGGCTCACCGCTGAACAGGTCCCCAAAAGCAATCAACAGTGTTATTTCGCCTCTTCCCCTGTCGAACAAAAATCAGCTATCCTGCTTTGGGCGACACTTTTAAGAAACCTAGCAGGAAAGTTCCCTTAAAAATGTGACTGCTATTTATTAAGCAGCCAATGCGTAATTATCGTTGGCATTTCTACCTTTACCGGTTGAATTAACGAGCACAGACCGGTGGAGCTCGACATGCAGCTTGCAGAATCCATCACCCCGTCGAAGCCATTTCATCCCCAAAGAACCATATTATAAAGCGTTTACTTTAAGATTTTATTGTAATATAACTTTTTTAGAAACTAATAATATTAAAAATCTCTTTTATTTGTAACGAATTTGAATTTTGGATTTTGCAGTATCCGGTTGTTACTGTTCAATTTATAAATACTATAGATTTTTAAGCCATTAATATATTTTGAATATAAAAGTTGAGCATCACTCATATTGTAATATTTCATCATATTTTTTGTATTATATAACAGCAATACTTCATTAGTAAGTAAATATTTTGATTTGTTAAAATCATTTTCGAATATTAATTTTTGCTTTTGTTGTTCATCGAAAATTCTGGATGAACCCTTAACCGGATTAAAGGGCTCATTGTATATTATTATTGGAGTTTTTGCATTTTTCATAAGCCAGTCCAATCCATCCCTTAGGGATAAGCCCCAATAATCCTTTTCAAAATTATTCTCAATATTTTTATTAACAACTCTATTGAAGTAAATCATTTGATGAGGATGCATCGAAAAAATATCTTTAGTGACGATTAAAAAGACAAAAAGGATTGAAGCAACATATATTTTTTTTAGGATTTTTTTCTTGCTTAAAACTTGAAATAAACAAAAACAAAAATCAAATCCGGACAATAATAAAAAAGGATAAATAAAATAGATTTGCCTCCAACCATTATACAATGTTGAATGTAAAACAATTATAGCAACTAATGACCCAATACTTATTGTAAAAAATAATAATTTTGAAGCGTAATTTGAATCATGACCAATTGTAAATATTTTACTTTTTGAATTATATAAAAATTTGATTACACCGGCAATAACCAGACATGAATATATGATTGGTGTTGTTATCAAAATCCAAACTATTGGATAATGCCAGGGAAGATTACCGGCGTTTATAATTTCTCCCATATATAGTAAGTTGGGGTGATGCCCGAATTTACTCATTACCATCCATGATTCAAAAAATCTTCCAAATGGATTTGCCCAAAGATAGGGCCAAAATAAATATATAGAAACTAAAGTAACTAATAAAAAAGTTGATAATCTTATTAGCTCTGGCTTTAATGGAATATTTTTTCTTTGGATAATTAAATTGAATATAAATATAAAAATAACAGACACAGGAATGATAGTTGCAACAATTCTGATATCAATTGCCAATGCGCAGGTAAATCCTGCTGCAAATGCCCAAATCAGTTTTTTATTTTCAAAAAACTTTATAGAATAATAAACAGCAATCACAAAAAAACTAAGTAAAATTAAATCCTTTGAATTATAAAACGCCTCAGCAAATATTCTTGGAGATAAAATCAATGCGGTAACTCCAAACAATGAAGCTATCCGATTTTTATATAACATGAAGATTATTAGATAAAAATAGATTGCCGATACCCAAAATATTAGAAAAGTCATAAAGTGTCGGGTTAATAATACTTTTCTTGGATTATTGAATGTCTGGAGAATAAATGTTGGTGTTAAAAGAATAAGCTCATTGATGACTCCATAGTTTTTGTCATCGGATTTTTCCAAAGATAGAATTTTTTCAGCTTTATTAGTTTGTTGAATTATATTGGAGACTTTCTCACGTGAAAATATTTTATAACCGGTTAGTTCATTAATATAAAAAACATTAATTAATGCTGCCTTATTTTGAATTCCTTCATCCCATGGAACTCCGTAATCATCATATATATTTATCCCAATTACTAAGAAAATAATAAAATAAATAATTACAGCTATTTGACTTGACTTATTCATTTCAGGAATTTTAACTTATTTAATATTATTTTAAAAATTTTTGACAAGGTTAAATATGAGAAGATTGTTTTTAAACACCATAAAACAATTATCATTTGTTTATTTTTCTATATTCGTCCATCATCAACTCAATTTCTTCAGGAAGCAATTTCTTCTCTCTTCTTGCCAGAACCTTTTCTGCTACTTCCAGTGCTTTTTCTAATTTATATGTCGAACATCCTTTGGTTCCACGCCAGGCAAAAGATGAAATACTGTTGGGTAAAAATCCATCAGCAACAATTATCCCACTAATGCCGGCAACAGTTCCTGTAGTTAAAGATGTATTAATGGCAGTTTTTGTATGGTCACCACAAAGAAAACCAAGAAACATACTGTGTGAATCAATTTCGTAATCCCTTAGCCGGACTTTAATATTGGTATAAGTGTTCTTCAAATCGGATGTATTTGTATCAGCTCCAATATTCACCCATTCGCCAAGATATGAATGTCCTAAAAAGCCGTCATGCTGTTTGTTGGTATAACCATGAATTACGGAATTTTCAACTTCTCCCCCAACTTTGCAGCACTCCCCTATTGATGTTTTCCCATATATTTTTGCAGATATTTTTATTGTCGAATTATTCCCAATAAAGCATGGTCCACATATAACTGCATTAGACATAATATTAACATTATCGCCAAGTATTATTTTCCCTTCACTTGCATCGAGAACAACACCCGGAGCTATTCTGCAATTTTTACCAATTTTTATATTATTTGAATTGACAACATGAACTCCATTTTTTCTAAGGAAATCAAAATCTGCGTGATTTGAAAAATATTGAAAATCGTCATCAATACCATATTCAATCAAATCAAAAACATCCCATAAATAGTTAATCACTTTAGGTATTGGAACCTCAATAGGATTCAAACCGCCTGCAAAATCAGAAAGAAATTTAGGAAATAAATCTTTGTCCTTATCATCAGGATTAATTCTTTCGGATGCCGGAACATAAGCTGCAACAGGTACCTGATTAAAATGAAAAACAACTGATTTGTCTTCCCCGGTTTCCTCTTTAAATTTATCGTATGCTTTTTCAAGGTTAATAAAAAAAGAAGTTTCGGGTAAAATTGCTGAATGTAAGATTAAAATGTCATCCCTTTTCATTGTCTGGGAATCATGTTTAAATCTTTGTAGAAAGGAATTTAAATGTTTTTCACGACCATTGAAAATTAAATTTGCCTTAGAATAATAATTTTTTATTTTCTCAAAAATTTTAAAAGCACCGCAGCGTACTTCCCACGCTGTATGCATAATCGAAAAAGGATATAAGCTATCAGCTTTTTCTGTTTCAAATATTAATATTGAATCTACTTTCATTGTCATCCTGAGCTTGTCGAAGGATATATCTATCTAATTTCTAATAATTCAACTTCAAATATTAAAGTCGAATTTGCAGGAATACTGCTGACATTTCTTGAACCATAACCAAGTTCAGGAGGAATAATCAGTTTTCTTTTACCGCCTATTTTCATACCTAATAAACCTTCGTCCCAGCCCTTGATGACTTTTCCTGCTCCGAGCATAAATGAAAAAGGTTGATTGCGTTTTCTTGAACTGTCAAATTCATCTCCATTTTCCAGGGTACCTACATAATGAACTATTACGGTTTGTCCATTAAGCGGAGTAGCTCCTGTACCTTCAACCAAATCAACATATTTTAATCCGGAAGGAGTTGTTATTATCTGAAGTCCTTTTTGGTTATCTTTAGATTTATCGGTTCCTGCACAAGAAATAAGTACAGCAACGATGATTATAAAAAGATAATTTTTGTAATTTATCATTATCATACCTCATATGTTTTAATAAACTGAAGTTTGTCTTTTTTCTTTCTACATTTTACAGCCGCTTTAATGAAGCTGATAAATAATGGATGACCCGTTATAGCACGAGATTTCAATTCAGGATGAAACTGAGTACCAATAAACCAGGGATGTTCAATTAATTCGCCGATTTCCACTAAAGTTCCATCAGGCGATAATCCACTCAATAAAAGACCGTTTTGCTCGAATAATTCACGATACTGATTGTTTAGTTCATATCTGTGACGATGTCTTTCAGAAATATCAATTTGTTTATAAGCTTTATAAGCTTTAGAGTTTTCTTTTAATACGCATGGGTATGCACCAAGCCGCATAGTACCTCCCTTGTCTTTTATCTCCTTTTGAGTTTCCATTAAATCAATGACAGGATGCACGCTTTGTTTATTGAATTCGGTTGAATGTGCTTCTGTCAAACCACAAACATTTCTTGCAAATTCAATCACTGCACATTGCAATCCAAGACATATTCCGAAGAAAGGAATTTTATTTTCCCTGACATATTTTATTGCAGCAATCTTGCCTTCAATACCTCTGTGTCCAAATCCCGGCCCAACCAATATTCCATCCAAATCTTTCAAATAATCATCTACATTCGATTCATCCAGTGCCTCGGAATTTATCAGTTCTACATTTACTTTGGCATTATTAATGGAACCGGCATGAATAAATGCTTCCAATATGCTCTTATATGAATCACGGTATTTAGTATATTTACCAACAAGTGCTATATGAACCTCTTTTTTAGGGTTTTTAATCCTTTGAACGAACTTTGTTAATTGTTCGGTATCGAGTTCGTTTTGAGGCATTTGGAACCGTTTTAAAATGGTTTCTGTGACAGAACTTTTGGCATACATTAATGGAACTTCATAAATCGTTGTTTCTACATCGAGTGCATCAATAACCGCCTCGACATTTACATTACAAAACAGAGCAACCTTTTGTTTCTCTTCCTTTGACATTTTTTGTTCGGAACGGCAAAGTAAAATATCGGGCTGAATACCATGCTCCATCAAGGATTTAACCGAATGTTGTGTAGGTTTGGTTTTTAGCTCTCCGGCAGCTTTTATATACGGAACATAAGTCAAAAGTATATTAAGGCAGTTCGTTGGTCCTCTTTCAAGGGTTAATTGCCTTATTGATTCCAAAAATGGTAAGGATTCAATATCACCGACAGTCCCACCAATTTCAACCAAAACAAAATCATATTCACCGTCGAATACAAGTACCCTAGATTTAATCTCATCAGTTATATGAGGTATTACCTGAACAGTTTTACCAAGGTATTTACCCTGACGTTCTTTTTGAATAACTTCAAAGTAAACCTGCCCGGTTGTTGTATTGTTCTTTTTGTTCAGTGACTGGCTTATAAATCGTTCATAATGCCCTAAATCAAGGTCGGTTTCTGCTCCGTCGTCAGTAACATAAACCTCTCCATGCTGAAATGGATTCATCGTACCGGGGTCCACGTTGATATATGGATCCAACTTCATTATAGTTACACAAAATCCTCTTTGCTTAAGTAAAAAACCAAGAGAAGCAGAAGCTATTCCCTTACCTAATGAAGAAAGTACACCACCTGTAATGAAAATATACTTTGTTTGTTTGACCTTAGTATTTTCAGTTGTCATTAATTAAACTTTTTTATTAATTTACATGTTAATTTTTTATGGTTTACAAATTACAGAAATTTATTATAAAGAGCAAAATGATAAATGAAAATAAATATTTTCTTTTGAACTTTTCAAAAACTGTGAAAATCCGGATTTTAACTGCATTTCTCGTGGTTTGCAGTGTTTCCTGCGATTTCAATTCCGATAAAAATTTATTAACATTTTATTACCATGCAGAAGATTCTACTAAAAAGAGGGAGATTTCCGGGATAATAAATGATTTTAGCTCAGCTACGGGAATTGAAGTAATCATAAAAGAATATTTTTCTGATGATATATATAAAATAATTAATCGAAGTAATGAACCTTTTGATGTTATTGAGCTTGAAAAATTTGATTTGTTAAGTTCAATTCAATCAGGAGCTATCCTGAACTTTGACTCCATTCCTCCTGCAACTATAACAAAACGTAAATATAATTACAACAATTTTCTCGTTCCATGGTTAATTGATTATAATTTACTTTGTTTTAATAACGATTTTATTTTGAAATCTAAAATAAAAACTCCCATTATAACAATTTCAGATTTGCTCAAGATTTGTGCATTTATTGACACTGTTACTGTCAGGAGTTTTGGGATAGTGGTCAATGATAAGAAAAAATCTTTAAATAATCTTTTGCTATTTTTAAATTGGAATGATTGTAATATTGAATTTTCCAATGATAGCGTTACATATAATACTCCGGTTTTGGTTAATACTTTTGTGCAATACCAAAACTTGAGTAAATATTCATTTCTGGGTACTCAAAATGAAATTGAAAACGCTTTCTTATCGGGAAAAATTGCCTTCTGCATCGGCAACAGTCAATTGTTGAAAAAAATTCAGATGTCTCCCGGTAAAAAGAGTTTTGATTTCCAGGTATTAAAAACATCAACAGGAAAAACAATCTCAACTTATTGCAAATCTTATCTTGCTATATCAAAAAATTCCAGAAAAGTTGAAAACTCCGTCAAATTGATTAATTTCCTCACAGCCGATACGACTAGGGAAATTTTAAATAAAAAACTATTACACGAAGTTTTCCTGAAAAACGGAAAAAATGAAAATTTCTTTCTCCCGGCTTCTCTCAACTATCTGCCACAAATGATTAATAAACAAATTACTTATGAAATTGACAAAGCAATCACTTCATTAATTATCGGACAGGATTCGGTTTACAATGTAATTGAAAAAACACATAGAAAAATCAACAAGTTAATCAGACAAAAAAAACACAGACAATACAAATAATTTATTCATTTGTATATTATATTAGTTTTATCTATTTTTGTTGTTAGTAATTCCTAAATAATTGGAAATCTTATTCGTTATAGAATTAGAAATATTAAAAAAGTAATTAAATAAATAATGAGTTTAACTGAAGCTGTTACAGAAAAAAAATTGAGAATCAATGCCATTTTATCAGGGAAAGAGGCATTGCGAAGACTTAGTTCTATGGGTATTCATGTTGATGATGAATTAATCAAGCTGAATAATCCTAAGTGGGGACCTATACTTGTTCAAAATTTATCCAATGGAACAAACAAAATGGCTCTCGGAAGAGGTTTAGCAGAAAAAATCTTAGTTGAATATGGAGACTAAGACCATAGTGCTCGCCGGGCAACCCGGTTCCGGTAAAAGTACTCTTTTCGATATAATGAGTGACATCAATACTCCCTCTACTGGTGCTACATTTGACTATAGAACAACTGAAATTGATTTACATGGTGAAACTGTCCGTATTGTTGACCTCCCCGGTATTTATTCTCTCAATCCAAATGACCCGGCTGAAAAATTAGCCGTTGAATATTTACTAAATAATAAAATTGACCTGATTATAAATGTCGTAAATACAACAATGCTTTCCCGTTCACTCGAATTGTCGGTCGAGTTGTTGGAATTTGGCATTCCAATGGTAATAGCTATGAATATGCAGGACGAAGCAGAACAGCACGGTTTAAAAATCAATACGGATGAATTAAACAAACAGTTGAATATTCCTGTTCAGTTTACATCTGCAAGGTATGGAAAAGGAGTAAGAAAATTAGCCGATAAATGCTACATGATGCTGATGTCAACAGGATATCAGCCAAAAATATTGAATTATACTCATCATCTCGAAGTGCATATTTCCGAAATTCAGGATATCATCCTGAGCTTGGCGACTGAACAACTCCCAACTCTCAACTCACAACTCTCAACTTCCAAAGGAATCAATGGTTCAAATAGATTTCTTGCAATTAAATCTATTGAAAATCCTGAAATATTAAATGAAAACCTAAGGAATGTAACAAAAGAATTAACTGATAAAATAGAGCATGAACTCCACAATCATCATAAAATGGATAGCTACGAAACTATCTCTTACGAAAGACATCATCTTGCTATGAAAATTTCCGAATCAATAACTAAGATTGTGAAAAGAACAGAAATGCCCATGAGCGAAAAACTTGATAGTTTACTTTTACACCCGGTTTGGGGTTATTTGGCTCTATTGCTTTTTTTTGGTTCATATTTCTTTTCAATATTTTTAGTCGGAAATTTTTTAAGTGCTTTGGTTGATGCTCCAATCGTTCAATTAGCCGAAACATTTGCTCCATTATTAACAACCCAGCCATTCCTTTGGTACACAATAAATGGTGCCTACATGGGCTTGGCAGGTGTTGTAGGTATTGTCCTACCCTATTTTCTTCCTTTGGTATTCTTGACTTCATTATTCGAAGATACCGGCTATATAACACGTATAGCTTTTTTACTCGATGGTCTTATGCACAAAATCGGCTTGCACGGAAAATCAGTTGCACCATTTATTTTAGGTTTCGGTTGCTCCGTACCTGCTTTATATGCAACCAGAATGATAGAAAATAAACGGGACAGAATGATAACCGGTGTTCTAATTCCCTTTGTCCCATGCACTGCCCGTATAGCTGTTATCTTTGCACTGACTGCCGCATTTGCCGGACCTGTATGGGCTATAGTTGTTTTCTTCTTTGTCCTGATTGTAATCTCAATAAGCAGTAAAATAATGTCCAAACTGCTGACAAAACCAACCGGCTTAATAATGGATATACCAAATTTAAAACTGCCGTCAATCTCAATTTCATTAAAGAGAACATGGTATAAAATTAAAGATTTTATTAAGGATGCTATTCTGTTCCTCATTGGAGGAAGTATCGTTCTTGGATGGATTGAATATTTCCAGGTTGCTAATTATATTAACAAAATTTTCGCACCTATATTAACATATATTTTGGGCTTACCTGAACAGTTAGGTTCCACGCTGGTTTTCGGATTTTTAAGAAAAGAGTTAATAATCGTAATGGCTAATCAGGCAATGGGAGTTCCGTCACTTACTCAACTACCTATGTCACTTGACCAGATAATGATATTTATAATATTCGTTACACTTTACTTCCCCTGCCTTGCTACATTAGTAGTTCTCTGGAAGGAATTCGGCAGAAAAACGGCAATAGCCGCGGCAGTTTTTTCAGTTATAGTAGCCACAGTTTCAGCTTTCCTGTTTAAGATAGGATTTATGATTTTTTGAGAGAAATTTTCAATTTTTCAATTAATTTAAAAAATCAAATTGTTTGTTCAAAAAAGATTAATTTGTTAATTTTGATTATGAAATAAGAATTTAATCAATTGATTACGATTTTGTTATGAAATATCTAATCATTATATTTCTATTACTCTTGTCTTTGACCGCTCAAAGTCAATGGCAGAATGTTGGCAATGCCGAAAGAATCAAAGCTTACAACACAGAAATAAAAGATTTCGTCATCTCAGATAATAACAAATTTATCTATACTCTCGACGGAACCGGAACAATCAAAACTTGGGATTATGAGACCGGAGATAGTATTTCTTCAATATCTAATAAACAAGACAGCAGATATCCAACAACAGGAAATTGGATTTTTCTTTCGTCTGACGGTAAAACTTATTGTACTGCTTATTATTATCTGAACTATCAAACAATTGAAAGCTTTTCCTTTTATATTTTTAATTTAATTAATTATCAGTTGATTGATAGTATCTATTTTAGAACTGGTGGCATGGATTGTTGCAAACCCGAATTTACAATAGTAGATTTCGATTCTTTGAATAAAAAAATAATCTATGGGTATAACTATAATTGGACAGATTGTACTTCTGGAAAGTGGGGTGGATTTGATGGTGGAACCGTGTTAAAAATTAAAAATGATACAGATTGGACCACAAAAATGAGTATTGGAGGTGGCACAGATTTTATTTATTCAAATAATAAGCAAAGTTTATTCTTCATGAATCCAAGTACATTTGATTGGTCAACAGCAGGAGGTCAGGGATATAGTTCAAACGGTACTACTAAATATACTTTATGTAATTCCGATTCCGGTAATATTTTTGTATTATCACAATATTCTCATTCCTTAAATAATGATGGTTCCAGCAGTAGTTCAGGAACTTTGCACGATTATAACTCAGGCATTTTTATTAATAATTCGAGATACCTTCTTCTATCAGAAAAAAATAAAATATATACTTATGACCTTAATAATATTCCAAGTTTTAAGATTGATACATTAAAGGAATTTTCTATTGACCAGAAAATAGTTTTATCAAATACAACTGGTGATAACTTATTTTATCTAATAGAAGATAACTCAATTAATATTTACACTATTGACAATTTTATTTGTTGTAAAACAATTGAAATTGATGATAATGATTTAATAAGAAAAACAAGAAATTCAAAGGACAATCCTTATTTATTTTTTTCAGATAATCATGGATACTTATATAAAATCCTCATCGAATTAAAAGCAAATTTTCAAGCAAATAAAACAGTTTCTTGCCAATTCGATACAGTGAAATTTTATAATCTTTCACTAGGCTTTCCGGATTCATTTTTTTGGGATTTTGGCGATGGAACAATCTCATCAGAAGAATCACCTATTCACGTTTATACTAGCACAGGCTTGTTTGAAGTCAAATTAATCGTTGCAAAAAATGGGAAAAACGACACATTAACTAAAATTGATTATATTAATATTTTACCTTATTTAAAAGCAGATTTCGATTATACTTTATCAGGAGATTTTCCTGCAATATTGACAATTAAAAACAACTCCCTGGGTCAAATTGATTCAGTGTCTTGGCTTATTAATGATAGTACGAGAAGTAAAGAATGGAATCCCATATTTGAATTTTTTCAAACAAATATCTATAATATTAAACTTACAGTTTTTAGTGGGGAAAGCCAATCTTCATTAGCAAAAGAAATAGATATAAAGGTTATACCACCTTCATTAGATTTATTTAAATTTTCATATGAGTATTCCGATACTTCCATAATTAATGCTTTAGCTATTAAAGGGTACGAAGATAAAGATGGTTACTTAATTTATCATATAGATAAAAATCCATCATATTATCACGGAGCATATCACAATTTTATAAAATCATGGGAAGATACCATTTCAAGTGGAAAAGATTTTTTAATTCAAAAAAAGTTAGGTTCTTATTCATATCTAATAGATGATGAAGTTTTGGATTATGATCTTGATGGTAATATAACAAATAATCACAAATTATCATTCCTTGGTAGAACTTTCTCATTTACATCTTTCGACGAAAACTTGTTCATTACAAAAATAAACCATCCTTATGTTACACTTTTTGAATTAAACCAAATAAATGAGCAAATCAAATCAACTAACTTATTTTTATTTGAGTATATTTCTTGTTCAAACTTAATAACTTTTCTAAATAAAGCTTTTATTGACAAATTAAGATTAGATTATATTATCAATTTTCATTTATTAGGAAAATGTGGTCAATATAATTGGAATTTAGCAATGATGAAAATAAATTCTTACGAAATTCCATTCATTAAAGCTACAGACTTTATTAGATTAAATGATAGTATTTTGATAATAACATCCAATGAAAGCTTAAGGATACTAAAAAATTATGGCGTTACGTTAGATACAAGCATCAAAGTCCCTAATTTTATGGAAGAACTATATAATAATACCTATAGTAATTATTTATTCAGGCAATTATTAAAACTAAATGATTCTTCATTTATTGTCGCTGGTAGCCAAAACAATTCACCGGCTTATATAATCTTCAATGCTGACGGAGAGATAATCCAACAAACTGTAATTGATACAAGATTTGGCGGTTTTGAATTTGCTTCAATAACTCCAGATAACAATATATTGTTTTCCGGTTATGGGTATTTAGAATACAATAAAAAATATCCCTATTTTGTCAAAACTAATGATACTCTTATAAGAATTTTAATATCGGGAGAGGCATATCCCAATTCAATAAAAAAAGATGTTCTTGTTTTCAACTTAACAACTATCCCAAATCCAACAAATGATATTACTCAAATTCAATTCGAATTAAAACGTGATGCCGTCGTTCATTTAAAGATTTACAATTCTTTTGGTTCATGCATTTATAAATCCGAAGTTGAAAATCTTCAATCCGGTGAAAATAGTTTCTCAGTTGATTTCACCCTATACTCTATCGGCTATTATTACTATGTAATCGAAGCCAACGGTTCCCCTTATTTAGGAAAAATAGTATATCTCAGATAATTTAATATAAAGTTTTAATATTTTTCCAGTTCTGTCAGGTGTTACACCTGACAGCAAAAAGCAATGATGAAATTGTCTGAACTGGAATTCTCTCTGTGTCCCTCTGTGCCTCCTCTGTGTAACTCCGTGTAACCGCCTTCCATTCTACATTCTACATTCTACATATTTATTCCGTTCCGTCACTTGTTACATCTGACAGCAAAAAGCGATAAGAAAATTGTCTGAACTGGGTTTTCTCTGTGGCTCTCTGTGCCTCCTCCGTGTCCCTCCGTGTAATTGTTCTTCCATTCTACATTCTACATTCTACATTCTACATATTTATTCCGTTCAGTCAGTTGTTACAACTGACAGCAAAAAGCGATGAGGAAATTGTCCGAACGGGAATTTTCTCTGTGGCTCTCTGTGAATCCTCCGTGTCCCTCCGTGTAACTGTCTTTCGTTTCACATTTCACGAAAAAATCATATAAATCAAATAAATCCCAAAAATCCCAGTTCAGACAAAAAACTTTGCGTCCCCAGCGAGCTTTGCAAGAAATTCTTTCCGATAACTGACAACCGATAACATAGTAAAAATAATTTCGAAATCGTTTTAAAATGCTTTTCTTGTGGTTCGTAGCACACTTCGTAATTTTGTCCATCTAGTTCTTTGTCAAATTAATTGTTTTGTAAATTCTCTGTGTAGCTCTGTGCAACCTCTGAGGAACCTTTAGATTTGTATTATCAACAAGTAGAGTGTTGATAAAAAAGGAAGAATACAGGTAAGTAATTGATAATAATAGACTTTTGCTACTTTTAAAATTTTTGTGGAAAAGTTGAAAATGTTCTTTTGTAAATTTGAATTTAAGAACCAGCCCGGCAAGGGCGAATTAGTCTGTGGAAAAGGTTTTTAGGCCTATACTGAGATAGAATCCCTCGCCGGAGTTTTGGACAAGCATCAAATAGAAATTAAGGTTTTTAGACCTATTATTAAGGGCTTGATAGTGTCCAAAGCATGGTTCCATAAATTATTAATGTTTAAATATTAAATAACAAAATTATGTCAGCAAATATAACAAATTTTATCGGTATCGACATTTCAAAATTGAAAGTTGATGTAGCTATAATAAAAAACAACGACAAGTCTTCAATAGTATCAGAGACATTTGAAAACAATATAGAAGGTATGAAGAAGCTATCGTGTTTTATAGAAAAGAAGCATCAGTTGGATTTGTCACAAACAATATTTTGCATGGAACATACCGGAATATACAACCGTTGCATATTAAATTATTTAACAGAAAAGCAATGTATGATATGGCTTGAGATGCCGGTGCAAATCATAAAGTCAATAGGTTTGCAGAGAGGTAAAAGCGATAAGATGGACGCTCAGAAAATAGCTTTATATGCCTACAAAAACAAAGAGGATATAAAATTATGGCAGCCGAAAAGAGCAGTAATTAACCAGATTCATGAATTGTTGACACTGCGAGATCGCTTAACTGAGACAGAAAACATTTTACAAGTGCCGATAAATGAAATAAAGAGCATTGGTGATAAAAGCACAGCAACGATGGTTCATTCACATTGCAAGAAGACATTAAACGCGATACAAAAGGATTTGTCAGACGTTAACGACAAGCTGGATGACATAGTCAAGAATGATCAGAATGTAAAGCGGCTTTATGCTTTAAGCACCTCAATTCCGGGTATTGGACGAATTACAACATTGAAGTTGATTTGTTATACAAATGAGTTTAATGAATACGTTAACGGTAAACAATTAGCTTGTTATTGTGGTATAGCTCCATTTGAGCATAGCTCAGGCAGTAGCGTCAAGGGAAAAACCAGGGTAAGTAATATGGCAAATAAACAATTAAAAACAGTGCTGCATTTAGGGGCTTTATCGGTAATACGGAGTAATGGTGAGTTAAAGGAATATTATTTGCGTAAGGTTGCGGAAGGAAAAAATAAAATGTCAGTAATCAATGCAGTAAGAAATAAAATGTTGCTAAGGTTATCTGCTGTTATTAGAAGAGGGACTCCGTATGAAAAGAATTTTGCTTTTGCAAAATAAAATGAATTATGTGGAAAAGTATTTTTTTTTATCATAGAAATCTCTGTGTAACTGTCTTTCGTTTCACATTTCACGTTTTTAAAAATCTACGCAAAATGCGACAAAAGTAATTTTAAAAGAAGTAAAACAATGAAATTATTTAATTTAACAACTCCTCTATCTGTCGCACATTAAAATTTAATTGTCGGTGGAAAGCGACAAATAATCATATAAATCATAAAAATCAAAGTTCAGACAACGGATAGCTGACAACTGATATCAGGGAACGAAATTCTTTAAAATTGCGGTGAATTTGGTGAAACTAAATTTTTCCATTCCGATAAATAGCTTGATACTAATGAATTACAAAATCCATGAATTTCACCTCAAGAGGAAAAAGAAATTCAAGTCAAGGCGAAAATCAGCGAAATCATTTCAATCAGCTTCAATCAACGGTTCTGACATTTTCTCTGTGGCTCTCTGTGCATCCTCCGTGTAGCTCTGTGTAATTGTCTTTCGTTTCACATTTCACGTTTTACGTTTCACGAAAATTCCCAAAAATCCCAGTTCCGACAGAAAAAACTTTGCGTCTTTACCCCTTTGCGTCTCTGCGTGAAATTCTTCAATCCGGTGAAAATAGCTTCTCAGTTGATTTCACTCCCTATTCAATCGGCTATTATTACTATGTAATCGAAGCCAACGGTTCCCCTTATTTAGGAAAAATAGTATATCTCAGATAATTCACAAGAAAGTTTTAATATTATTGTGTCAAAACTAATTTAGTATTCATGCCGTTATAAGTATATTATTAAATGGGAAACATTCAATTACTGTGTAAACCGGAATCTATATGGCATATTTTTTGATTTAATTACAAAGATGTATGTTTTGATAAAATTTATTATAAGTTATATATTTTTAAAATGGATAAAAAGAGAAGAAAAATACTGAATACTCTGCTGGGTGCATCTATTGGTGCGGCTTCTCTTCCATTTTTAGGAAAACTCAAAGCAGAAGAAAAAGATGATAAAAGCAACAAAATGTTTTTGCAGGATGATATTTTTTATAATCATTATGCCTTGAGTACCAATCCCAAACCGGTTTTACCAAAGGGATTGAAACCCGGTTCGAAAATGGCTGTCATTGCTCCTGCCAGTCATGCAAGTATTTGGGAACTCCGCAATATGATGACTGCTATGAAACAACTTGGAATAGTGTTGGAGATTGGCGAAACAATTAAAAATTACAAAATTGATTACAGATACTTTTCCGCTCCCGACGATGTCCGGCTAAAAGAATTCATGAGCTATATTCAAAGAGATGATATTGATGCTATTATGACCGTTCGGGGTGGTTATGGTGTAATGAGAATTCTTGACAAACTCGATTTTGATGTTATATGCCAAAATCCAAAAATCATAATTGGATTCTCTGACATTACTGCTCTTTTGAATGCTGTTTACAAACGCTGTAATGTAATTACTTTCCACGGACCCGTTGGTGTATCTTCATTTAACACATTTTCAACCAACAGTTTCAGGGAAATTCTCTTTAGTAACGGTGAGTTCCAACCGCTTGTTTACAAGGATAACAACATAAAAACAATATCCCCCGGTAAGGCAACGGGTAGATTGGTAGGAGGAAATTTAACAATGCTTGTCAGCACACTCGGAAGTCCTTATGAAGTTGAAACAGAAGATTCGATTCTATTTATCGAGGAAGTTTCCGAAGACCCATATAAATTAGACAGAATGTTAACGCAATTGGATATTAGTAATAAATTACAAAAATGTGCAGGCATAATGTTTGGCTCCTATCCTACATTAGATAAAAAATATTATTTCTATCCTAATCTCTCCTATACAGCCAGAGAAGTAATCGAATCGAGAATGAAAAAACTAAATATTCCGGCTGTTATTGGAATTCCCGTAGGACATCTTGCATCTCAATGGACAATGCCCATTGGTGTTAAAGCAGAACTTGACGCTACAAAAGGTACACTAACAATTTTAGAACCCGCAGTATATTAAAATTATTGTTTTCAAGATAGTTCCTTGACTTTTTTGACTAAAGTCCATTTTTTAACTTCTTATCTTTTCCACTATCTAAAGATAGTGGCA